>NZ_JAGRQM010000002.1:109495-386812 GCF_018132775.1 Gordonia sp. SCSIO 19800
GCGCTACAAGATCATCCGCGGCTCGCTCGACACCCAGGGTGTCAAGGACCGCAAGCAGGCTCGCAGCCGCTACGGCGCCAAGAAGGGGAACTGATAAGTCATGCCACGTAAAGGACCCGCTCCCAAGCGCCCCCTCATCAACGATCCCGTCTACGGTTCGCCGCTGGTCACCCAGCTGGTCAACAAGATCCTGCTGGACGGCAAGAAGTCGACCGCCGAGCGCATCGTCTACGGCGCCCTCGAGCAGGCTCGCGACAAGACCGGCACCGATCCGGTCGTCACCCTCAAGCGCGCTCTCGACAACGTGAAGCCCACCCTCGAGGTGAAGAGCCGCCGCGTCGGTGGTGCCACCTACCAGGTGCCGATCGAGGTCAAGCCGAACCGCGCCAACACCCTCGCGCTCCGCTGGCTCGTCAGCTTCAGCCGTCAGCGTCGTGAGAAGACCATGGTCGAGCGTCTCGCCAACGAGCTGCTGGACGCGTCCAACGGTCTCGGTGCTTCGGTGAAGCGCCGCGAGGACACCCACAAGATGGCCGAGGCCAACCGGGCGTTCGCGCACTACCGCTGGTAATCGACCCCAAACCGGGTACTGGGCGCTCGGCGCGAAGCGACGACCGCCCAGTCCACCCGAACTCGTTCGGGTGGGGGCGAGCGCAGCGAGCCCGGGGCTGATAAGTGAAGACAGCCTTTAGTCCGAAATCTTCCCGAAGGGAACTTGATGGCACAGGAAGTGCTCAGCGACCTGAACAAGGTTCGCAACATCGGCATCATGGCCCACATCGATGCCGGCAAGACCACCGCCACCGAGCGAATCCTCTTCTACACCGGTGTGAACTACAAGATCGGTGAAACCCACGACGGTGCCTCGACCACCGACTGGATGGAGCAGGAGAAGGAGCGGGGGATCACCATCACCTCCGCGGCGGTGACGTGTTTCTGGAACAAGAACCAGATCAACATCATCGACACCCCCGGCCACGTCGACTTCACCGTCGAGGTGGAGCGCAGCCTCCGCGTGCTCGACGGCGCGGTCGCCGTGTTCGACGGCAAGGAAGGCGTCGAGCCGCAGTCCGAGCAGGTCTGGCGTCAGGCGGAGAAGTACGACGTCCCGCGTATCTGCTTCGTCAACAAGATGGACAAGCTCGGTGCGGACTTCTTCTTCACCGTGCGCACCATCGAGGAGCGCCTCGGCGCCAAGCCGCTGGTCCTGCAGCTGCCGATCGGCGCCGAGGACAACTTCGACGGCGTCGTCGACCTCATCGAGCAGAAGGCGATCACCTGGCGCGGAACCGTCGAGATCGGCGCTGCGCCGACCTTCGAGGAGATCCCCGCCGACCTGGTCGATCAGGCTGCGGAGTACCGCGAGAAGCTCCTCGAGACGGTCGCCGAGACCGACGAGGCCCTGCTCGAGAAGTACTTCGGCGGCGAAGAGCTGACCACCGAGGAGATCAAGGGCGCGATCCGCAAGCTCACGATCGCCCGTGAGTTCTACCCGGTGATCTGTGGCTCGGCGTTCAAGAACAAGGGCGTGCAGCCCATGCTCGACGCGATCATCGACTACCTGCCGTCCCCGCTGGACGTGCCGTCGGTCGAGGGTCACGCCGTGGGCGACGAGGAGGAGATCCTCTCGCGCAAGCCGTCCGCGGACGAGCCGTTCTCGGCTCTCGCGTTCAAGATCGCGGCTCACCCGTTCTTCGGCAAGCTCACCTTCGTGCGCGTGTACTCCGGCAAGATCAATGCCGGCACCCAGGTGCTCAACGCCACCAAGGGCAAGAAGGAGCGCGTCGGCAAGCTCTTCCAGATGCATGCCAACAAGGAGAACCCGGTCGAGGACGCCACCGCGGGCCACATCTACGCGATGATCGGTCTCAAGGACACCACCACCGGTGACACCCTGTGCGATTCGGCGTCGCCGATCGTGCTCGAGTCCATGAGCTTCCCGGACCCGGTCATCAACGTGTCGATCGAGCCGAAGACCAAGTCCGACCAGGAGAAGCTGGGCACCGCGATCCAGAAGCTCGCCGAAGAGGACCCGACCTTCTCGGTCCAGCTCGACGAGGAGACCGGCCAGACCGTCATCGGCGGTATGGGCGAGCTCCACCTCGACATCCTCGTCGACCGCATGAAGCGCGAGTTCAAGGTCGAGGCCAACGTCGGCAAGCCGCAGGTGGCCTACCGCGAGACCATCCGCAAGACGGTCGAGAAGCACGAGTTCACCCACAAGAAGCAGACCGGTGGATCGGGCCAGTTCGCAAAGGTCATCATCAAGCTCGAGCCCCTGGTGGACGCCGAGGACGGTGCGACCTACGAGTTCGCCAACGCCGTCACCGGTGGCCGCGTCCCGCGCGAGTACATCCCGTCGGTGGACGCCGGTGCCCAGGACGCCATGCAGTACGGTGTCCTCGCCGGATACCCGCTGGTGAACCTGAAGGTCACCCTGCTCGACGGTCAGTACCACGACGTCGACTCCTCGGAGATGGCGTTCAAGATCGCCGGCTCGCAGGCCCTGAAGGAAGCTGCGCGGATGGCCGGTCCGGTCATCCTCGAGCCCCTGATGGCCGTCGAGGTCACGACTCCCGAGGACTACATGGGTGACGTGATCGGCGACCTGAACTCCCGCCGTGGCCAGATCCAGGCCATGGAGGAGCGCAGTGGTGCGCGTGTCGTGAAGGCACAGGTGCCGCTGTCGGAGATGTTCGGCTACATCGGAGACCTCCGGTCGAAGACCCAGGGCCGGGCAAACTACTCCATGGTGTTCGATTCGTACGCGGAGGTTCCCGCGAACGTGTCGAAGGAAATCATCGCGAAGGCCACCGGCGAGTAAATCCGGTCCTAGCGACATGCGCCGACCAGTTCTGCGCACCAACGTAAGAAGAAAACCCCTGCTGGGATCCGCCCAGTAGAGCAACAAGTCCAGGAGGACAATCAAGTGGCGAAGGCGAAGTTCGAGCGGACCAAGCCGCACGTGAACATCGGCACCATCGGTCACGTCGACCACGGCAAGACCACGCTGACCGCGGCCATCACCAAGGTGCTGCACGACAAGTACCCGGACCTCAACAAGAGCTTCGCGTTCGATCAGATCGACAAGGCTCCCGAGGAAAAAGCTCGCGGTATCACGATCAACATCTCGCACGTCGAGTACGAGACCGAGAAGCGTCACTACGCCCACGTCGACGCCCCCGGTCACGCCGACTACATCAAGAACATGATCACCGGTGCTGCCCAGATGGACGGCGCGATCCTCGTGGTCGCCGCCACCGACGGCCCGATGCCGCAGACCCGCGAGCACGTGCTGCTGGCCCGCCAGGTCGGTGTGCCCTACATCCTGGTCGCCCTGAACAAGGCCGACATGGTCGACGACGACGAGATCATCGAGCTCGTCGAGATGGAGGTCCGCGAACTGCTGGCCGCCCAGGAGTTCGACGAGGAAGCCCCGGTCGTCAAGGTCTCGGCTCTCAAGGCCCTCGAGGGTGACCCCGAGTGGACCAAGTCGGTCGAAGAGCTCATGGCTGCCGTCGACGAGTCGATCCCGGACCCGGTCCGCGAGACCGAGAAGCCGTTCCTCATGCCCGTCGAGGACGTCTTCACCATCACCGGCCGCGGCACCGTGGTCACCGGTCGTGTGGAGCGCGGCGAGGTCAACGTGAACGAGGAAGTCGAGATCGTCGGCATCCGCGAGAAGAGCACCAAGACCACCGTCACCGGTATCGAGATGTTCCACAAGCTCCTCGATTCGGCACAGGCAGGCGACAACGCCGGTCTGCTGCTCCGCGGCCTCAAGCGTGAGGACGTCGAGCGCGGTCAGGTCATCGTGAAGCCGGGCACCACGACCCCGCACACCGAGTTCGAGGGCCAGGCGTACATCCTGTCCAAGGACGAGGGCGGCCGTCACACCCCGTTCTTCAACAACTACCGTCCGCAGTTCTACTTCCGTACCACGGACGTGACCGGCGTCGTGACCCTCCCCGAGGGCACCGAGATGGTCATGCCGGGCGACAACACCGAGATGAGCGTCAAGCTCATCCAGCCGGTCGCCATGGACGAGGGCCTGCGTTTCGCCATCCGCGAGGGTGGCCGCACCGTCGGTGCGGGTCGAGTCACCAAGATCACCAAGTGATCTCGTTCTGACTCACTGACTCTCTGAGTCGAAGGCGCCCGGTCACGAAAGTGGCCGGGCGCCTTTTTCGTGCCCGGTCACCATGTGGCCGGGCGCCTTTCGTGCGTCGACAGCACCGCGCACAGCCTCCCGCGTTTCTTGACGCGCCGATCACTAAGATTCACGCCTCAGTGAAGGCTCTGACGACCCCGCTGGACTCTAGCGTCTCGAGGGCCGCTGCGCCCCAACTTTTTAAAGTTCCGCAGACTGCTGGACAGATCTATGTACATAGTTCACTATGATCCAGATAACACAGGTCGGGATAAAGTAACTTCGATCACGTGAGGTGCTGATGGTCGAGGCGCTCGAGGTTGCGAACCTCTCCAAATCTTTCGGTGGCCAGCGGGCGCTGGCCGACGTCTCGCTCTCCCTCGGCCCCGGCGAGATACGCGCGCTGGTCGGTCAGAACGGGTGTGGCAAGTCGACTCTGATCAAGGTTCTCGCGGGTTACCACGAGCCGGATCCGGGTGCAACGATCCTCGTGGGCGGGAACGAGCTGCACCTCGGTGTGCCCGGCAGCGGTGAGACCGCCGGCCTTCGGTTCGTCCATCAGGAACTGGGTCTCGTCGGCTCCCTGGACGTGGTCGACAACATGGCCCTCGGCCACGGCTACCGGCGAACGCGTCTGGGCACCATCGATTTTCGCGCTGAGCGTCGGCACGCACGATCAGCGTTGGACGAGCTGGGCATCGACCTCGACCTCAGGAAGCGCGCGTCCGACCTGAGTATGAGTGAGCGGACGATGCTCGCGATGGCGCGCGCGGTCCAGGGGGGCAGCGGTTCGGCCAAGGTGCTGGTGCTCGACGAGCCCACCGCCAATCTCCCGGCAGCAGAGGCCATTCGGCTGTTCGACCTGGTGCGCAGAATCCGAGACTCCGGCGTCGCGGTGCTGTTCGTCTCCCATCACCTGCCGGAGGTGTTCGACCTCTGCGACACGGTCACCGTCCTGCGGGACGGCAACGTGGTGACCACGCGTCCGCTGACGGGTCTCGACGAGGACGCGCTGGTTGCGCTCATGATCGGGACCCGAACGCCCGGAGCCCCATCCTCGCTTCCGGCCAGACAGCAGACCGCGCCGCCTGGTGGCGGTCTCGAGCGGTCCGCAATGCTCGATGTGTCGCAGATGTCCTGCGGGAACATCACCGGGTTCGATCTCTCTGTCGGGGCGGGCGAGGTCGTCGGGATCGCCGGGATCACTGGTTCCGGACGCGAATCGGTCGTTCCGGCACTGTTCGGCGGGATCGGCCGGGTCGGCACCATGACAGTCGACGGTGTGGTTGTGCGCGCCGACCGGCCGGACATCTCGATGGCAGCCGGGATGGGATGTGTGCCGGCGGAACGGTTGACGAACGCCGCGTTCGCGACGGCGTCGCTCCGGGAGAACGTTTCCGTGGCTGACCCGTGGGCCCACGCCATGGCGGGATTTCTTCGCCTGAAGCGCGAGAAGTCCGATGTGGCAACGTGGCTCGACCGGCTCGGGGTGCGCCCGGCCGGCGACACCGAACGTCAGCTCGGCACCCTCAGCGGTGGCAATCAGCAGAAGGTGATGCTCGCGCGTTGGCTTCGCCGCCATCCCCGGGTTCTCCTGCTCGACGAACCGACACAGGGTGTCGATGTCGGCGCGCAAGCCGACATCCATGCGCTCATCGATGACGCCGCCTCGGCCGGAGCGGCGGTGCTCGTCGTCTCCACCGACCACGCCGAGCTGACACGTTTGTGCGACCGGGTCGTCGTCCTCGCGGCGGGACGGATCGTCGACGAACTCCGGCGGCCGAACATCGATCCCGACGAGCTGACCGCCTCGACGCTCAAGACCTCCGCTCACGTACATGCGTAAGACCTCAGAACCGAAAGGACCCGCGATGACCACACAGTCATCCGAAGAAGTGCCGACCGCGTCCCGTGGCGGTGGTGCCGACGGCAATACGCCCGCGGGCCCGGGCGGGCTCGGCCCCGAATCGGCCCGACGTCGGCGCGTGGTGTCCCTGGGCCTTGATCGGTTCAGCGGCATCTACGTGTGGGTGGCCATCATCGTGTTGTTTGCGCTGTGGATCCCGGACACTTTCCTCACCGAGGGCAACCTCAGGATCATCGCCGGTGATCAGGCCATCACCGCGATCCTGGCGATCGGTCTGATCGTGCCGCTGGCGGCCGGGGTCTTCGACCTCTCCATCGCAGGCGTGATGGGCTTCTCGGTCGCCATGGTCTCGTATCAACTGTCCCTGGGGATCAGCGCGACGGTCGCGATACTCACCACGCTGCTGTGCGGAGCCCTCATCGGTGCCGTCAACGGCTTCGTGGTCGTCCGGCTGAAGGTGGACTCCTTCATCGCGACGCTGGGAATGTCGAGCATCATGCTGGCGGGGACGTACTGGGTCACCGACGGCAAACAGATCACCGAGGGGTTCACCGACGGTTTCCTCGGGCTCGGAAGCGGTATGTTCCTGGGTCTTCCGTTGCCCTTCTACTACATGGTGGTGGTGGCGGCGGTCATGTATGTCCTTCTCGAGAAGACCCCGCTGGGGCGGTACCTGTACGCCACCGGCGGAAATCGGCAGGCAGCCCGGCTCGCGGGTCTGCGCGTCGAGCGGATCATGTTCGGTTCCCTGGTCACCTCCGCGACAGTCGCGGCGCTGGCCGGCGTCGTGCTGGCCGCCAAGCTCGGCACGGCTGCGCCCGATATCGGGCCGTCGTACTTGTTGCCGGCGTTCTCGGCGGTCTTCCTGGGCTCGACACAGATACGGGCGGGACGAGTCAACGTGCTGGGCACCCTCGTCGCCATCTACCTGCTGGCCACCGGGGTCAAGGGACTCCAGCTCGCGGGCGCGCCGAGCTTCGTCAACGACCTCTTCAACGGCCTCGCCCTCATCATCGCGGTCGCGCTGGCCGCCCGTACGGCACGACGTTCGTGACGAACGCTCGCTGCCTCCTTCTGCCGCTGCGGCGGATCCCCATCGGCCGAGAGGCCATCGTGAAAGGAAACCGAGTGAGAACCAAGTCCTGGGTGCAGACGATGATCGCGGTGGCCGCCGTCGGTGCCGTCGCCACCGCCTGCTCGAGTGCCGACGGTGGGGGTTCGGGTGAGCCCGCAGATGTCTCGGCGGCGCGTAGCGTCGCGGATCAATACGAAAGTCCCCCTGATGGATTGGTGCTCACAACTCCGCTGAGTCGCGCTCCGCAAGCGGGTAAGTACGTGATCAGCATCGAGACGCCACAACCGATCTCGAGTGCAAAGGACGACGCGATCCAACAGGCCGCGGATCTCCTGGGGTGGCGCTACCAGCGAATCCTGCAGGGTACTGACGCCGATGCCGGTCCGAAGGCGATGGACCAGGCGATCGCTCTCGGGCCGGACGCGATCCACATCTCGGGCACGCCGCTGTCGATGTTGTCGACGCAGATCGAACGCGCCTCGGACGCCGGGATCCCGGTCATCGCCGACAGTGTGGGCGACGATCCGGTGCCCGGGGTGATCTCGACCTCGCTCGACGGCACCAAGCAGGTCCAGGAATGGGGCAAGATGGTCGCGAGCCAGGTCGTCGCCGACAGCGATGGTGAGGCCAACATCGCGGTCTTCACCATCACCGACTACCCGATCCTCAATGTCTTCACCGATGCCTTCACCGCACAGATGAAGACACTCTGCCCCGGCTGTCGTGTCGAGACGATCAATCAACAGGTGACGGACCTGGGTACCAAGACGCCGCAGAGTGTGGTCAGCACGCTGCAACGTGATCCCGAGATCAACTATGCGCTCTTCTCGTTCGGGGACCTGGTGCTGGGCGTCGACGCGGCGCTTCGAGCCGCGGGGCTCCAGGATCAGGTGCGATTCGCCGGTCAGACGCCGACGCCGGCCAACCTCGCATCACTGAAAGACGGAGACGACAGTGTGTGGGTCGGCTTTCCGGTGCAGATCCTCGGCTGGCGTGTGATCGACATGCTTGCCAGGCAGTTCAACGGCGACGATCTGAAACCAGCCGATGATGCGTTCTTGCCGACCCAGTTGCTCAACAGCGACAACATCGGGACTGCGGTTCTCGATCCGAAGACGGGGTTCTACGTCGGCGTGGCCGACTATCAGGACCAGTTCGAAAAGCTCTGGCTCAAGTAGCGCGCACCAGGCGCGGTCACGTCAGGCGCTCGGTCACATGTGTGACCGAGCGTCTCGCGTGGTACGGCCAGTGAGCGAGGCGCGCGCTCCCTGGTTCTCGTGACACATTCACTCACGACCCGCCTGTCGTTCCATGGCCGGACGCTGTGTCATAAGGGCTTCCGTCACCGCAGGTCCGCGCCTAGAGTTCGCGCATGACCATGTTCGGAGAGTCGGGGACCGGGCCACGTGTTCCTGCCCATGTGTGGAGTGCCGTGGGCACTTTCGCGTTTGTCATGCTGTGCGGGATCGTCGGTCCGATCTTCCTCGTCGCCTACTTCGTGATCGATGCACCCGACACGGAGTGGATGCTGTGGACCGGGATCGGCATCACCGTGCTCGATGTCGTTCTCGGCGTTGCCATCGCGTGGTTCAACTATCGGGGTGGCGCCAAGCTGGAACGCCTGCGCGCCGCCGGAGTGTTCGGCATCGCCGAGATCACCTCGATCGGTCAGACGAATGTCGAGATCAACGACCAGCCGCTGATGAAGCTCGGGCTCCGGATCCACGCCGAGGGACTCGCTCCGTTCGAGGTGTCGACGAGGAAGGTCGTGCAGCATTACCAGCAGCCGCTGCTGCACGCCCGTCGGTTGGCCGTGATGGTCGATCCCGAGTCCCAGGACTTCGAGATCGACTGGCAGGCAACCGCTTTGCTCGCCGGTTCGGTGCTGGCCAGGTTCACCTCCGAAGAAGACGGCCGGACCTACGATCTCACCGGCCAGGCGGAACCGTTGGGGGAGATCCTGCAGATCCTCGGACGTCACGGGGTGGCGGGCAGTGGCGTGATCGATCTGCGGTCCAATCCCGCGGCCCGAGCGGAAGTCATGGAGGTCGTGCGCGGCTGGGCGGGAGTCCGGGCGGATTCGGCGAGCTCGTCTCGGATGGACCCCCCGTCGTTCACCAAGGCCGGTGGCGGGTCGGGCCGGGGTGGTGACCCGGGCCGTTCGCCGGCCGAACGGCTCGCGTCGCTGGACGAACTGCGCCGCACCGGCGCGGTCACCGAGGAGGAGTACGCGCGGGCGCGTCAGCGCATCGTCGACGATCTCTGAGGATGCGTGGATGGTCTGTAACAAGGTGAATCCTCTGCCACATACGCCACTTCATTCACTGTAGTCACTCTGGTCACCACTCGATATCGATGTCGATGCCCTAGGGTCACAGCCGTGGCATTGCTGATCGTCGTCGAATTACAGTTCGTCGGTGCAGCTTTCACTACGGCCACGTCGGCTTGCCCGCCGACGTCGAGCCTTCGCGTTCGCCCTCGCGCTCCTCGCGGTGGTCGGCGTGGTCACCATCGGGTCGGGTAACGCGTCCGCGTCGGCCGCGTTCGGCAGGTTCCACGTGTCTGGCTGCGGCATGCCGAGCACCCCGGTCGACACCTGGACCCGGTGGGGCAACAGCAAAACCGTCATCGCTCTCGACGGTCTTCGCGCGACCGGTGACATCAGTGGCTGGCGTCGCGACACGCGTGTCCACCGCATCGCCGACTCCGGCGTCAACGTGATCCAACCGGTCGGAGGTCTCGCGAGCTTCTACACCGATTGGGAAGCGGCGAGCCCGGCCAACAAGGTCGGATATCGCTATCGGTGGACGTGCCGACTCGACACCATCGTGCGCGAACTCGACGCGCGCGGACTCGCCGTCGGCCCGCTGGGCAAATACGCGATCATGGGCATCTCCATGGGCGGTAACGCGGCGATGGTCTACGGGGCGTACCACCGCAAGCGCATCTCGCACGTCTTCTCGATGTCCGGCTACCTGAACCTGTCCGCGCCCACGATGCGAGAGGCTGTTCGGCTCGCGTTGATCGACGCCGGGGTCGGGGCGGGGGTCGGTCCGTTCAGCGCGGACGCCATGTGGGGACCGCCCTGGAGTGACCGGTGGACGCGCAACGATGCACTCGTCCAGCTGCCGCGGATGCGCGGGATGAAGATCCGCATCGGGTCCGGTTCGGCGACATGGGGTCCGCACAACGCCGACGCCGTGGCCTCGGTCAAGGGCACACCGCTGGAGGTGGTGTCGCTCGCGCAGACCCGGTCGTTCGAAGTCGCGGCCGCGTTGCGGGGCATCCCGGTCACGACGGACTTCCCGTCCGTCGGGACACACGCTTGGGGGTACTGGGAGGACATGGTGTGGCGCGCCAAGAACAGCGGCTGGTTCCGCGACCGGTGAGCAGCGGTCCGGGCGAGGTGCGGAGGGCCGGGTGGAGTGTGACGGCTCCCGCACGGCCGACGTTCGTAAGCTGACGGTCATGCGTGTTCTGCGTCGAAGCGGCGACCCCGACCTCGCGGTCCGGATCGCGGGGGAGGCCGACCGGGGCGTACCGGTCGTCCTCGTGCACGGGATGGCATCGGACCATTCGACCTGGCGCCGGCTCGCGACGGCACTCCGCGCCCGCGGGCGTGCGGTGATCAGCGTGGACCTCCGTGGACACGGGCGCAGCGGCCGGGCCCGTGAGGTCTACCGGCTCGACGACTTCCGCGACGACCTGGCCTATGTCCTCGACACCCTCGGGATCGCGGTCGCCGACGTGGTCGGCCATTCGCTCGGTGCCCACACCGCGCTGCGACTGGCCATGCGTGAGCCCACGAGAATCCGACGCCTGGTGCTCGAAGAGGTGCCGCCGATGCCCCGCGACGAGGCCGATCTGTCCGAGGGCATCGCCATGCGCGCCACCCTGGGCGAGCAGATTCGTGGGCTGATCGCGCTCGCGCGCAACCCCTTTCCGGTCATCCGCTACGACGGCCGGATGGGCGACCAGATCGTCGCCGAATTCGACGTCTGCGCGCCGCACTGGTGGTCGGAGCTGCCGGATGTGCAGGCCACCGCCATGGTCATCTCGGGTGGCGAGAAGAGCTTTCTGCCCCCGCGCCACCTGCGGACCCTCAGCGACGCCCTGCCGAACTCGCGGTTCGTCACCATCGAGGCGGGGCACAGCGTTCACCGCGACCGCGCCGAGGAGTTCGTCACCCACGTCGACGGGTTCCTCGGGCACTGACCCTTCGTGACGGCCCTCCGCAGGCTCCGGGCCTCCCCAGGGAGCGGAAGCGGCCGCCGCCCTCCGCAAGCTTCGGGCGCTCCTAAAGAAGCGAAGCGCTATCAGGCGGGCTTGTTGTGCAGCGGTCGCGGGTCGATCCCGACCTTGCGCCAGGCGTCGTAGGCCCAGGGGACGTAGAGGTACTTGAGCGGCAGGCGGTTGATCAACGGGTTGGCAGCCCGCATGAGGGCGGCGAACCGTTGGAAGTTCTTCTCGCGCCTGTCGTTCCACTCGAGGTCGCACACGTCACGCATCTGCTGGGGCAGCGTTCCGACGACAACGGTGCGGATGAAGGCGTTCAACGGAAGCGACAGGATCTTCCACACGGGCAAGGGGATCTTCTTGGGGCAGGGGAGTCCCTGCCGGATGTAACCGGTGGCGTAGACGATCGTCTTGTGCGGCACGAACCGGTCGAGCATGTCTTCCCAATACTGGACGAACTCCTCGTACGTCTGCGGCTGCCCGCGATCGCTCACCCCGTAGAGCTGATACCAGACCTTGCTCTCCTCGAAAATCTGGACCTTCTCGGCGTAACTCAGGCGTCGGATGAAGGTGTCGGTGATGTAGAGGACCTGGTCGACGAACGTCGCGTGCGCCCAGTAGAACAGCTCCGGATTGAGTGCGTGGTACCGCGATCCGTCACTGATGGTGCCCTTGATGTCGCGGTGGAAGTCGCGCACCGTGCGCCCCCACTTCTCCGGCTCGGTGCTGTACACGGTCCGCATGACCGGGGGGCCGGTCCGCTTGGCCCGGCCGAGGAAGTCGCTGAAGATGATCGAGTGATCGAGCACGGCCTGGCCGAGTTGTTCGATGCAGTTCTCGGTGCCGGCCAGACGCTGGAAGCCCAGCAGTCCGCGGTTGTCGCCGTAGAACTTCCACACGAGCGAGTCGGCGCCCAGACGTGGCGAGGCGATCTCGCCCGCGGTGTCCGGAGTGTCGTCGACGATCATCGGCTCTGCCTCGCGGATACCGGCGTCGAATCCCTGGTTGACTGACATGGCGGCGAGAATATCGCACTTGGAACAAACTTGGAAGGTTGTTCCAACGACGCGGGGTGATCTGTATGCGGAGAGGGAGGACGGATGATGCGGGGCAGGCAACCGGACTGGGCGCTTCCCGACGTCGAGGAGGTCCTCGCTTCCGCTGTCGCGGTGCGCCTGCCGATGCGTACGAGATTCCGCGGCCTGACCACGCGCGAGACGATGGTCTTCGCGGGGCCGGCGGGTTGGGGGGAGTTCGGTCCGTTCGTCGAGTACGACGACCCGGAGGCGGCCTCGTGGCTGCGGGCCGGCATCGAGGCCGCCTGGGTCGGCCCTCCCGCCGCGGTCCGCGACACCGTCCCGGTCAACGCGACCGTGCCCGCCATCCCCGCCGACGAGGTCGACGCATTGCTGCAGCGATACCCCGGCGCGGGAACCGCGAAGGTCAAGGTCGCCGAACCGGGGCAGACCCTCGACGACGACGTCGCCCGGGTCGCGGCGACGCGGGAGCTCATCGGCAGGGTGCGCATCGATGCGAACGGCGGCTGGACCGTCGACGAGGCCATCGCCGCCCTGCGCGCCATCGGTGAGGTCGAGTATGCCGAACAGCCCTGTCGCACAGTCGAAGAACTGGCGGCCGTGCGTCGGGCGGTCGAGGTGCCGATCGCTGCCGACGAATCCATCAGGAAGGCCGAGGACCCGTACCGTGTCGTCGCGGCCGACGCTGCTGACGTGGCGGTGGTCAAGGTCGCGCCGCTCGGCGGCATGCGCGCAACCCTCCAGCTCGCCGAGAACCTGGGACTCGACATCGTGGTCTCGAGTGCCCTCGACAGCGCGATCGGGATGGCCGCCGGCGTGGCTGCCGCGGCCGCGCTACCGCGCCTGGAGCTCGCGTGCGGGCTGGGCACCGGGTCGTTGCTCGCCGCGGATGTCGCCGCGTCCTTCCAGATGGTCGACGGCTCGGTGGGAACGCGATGGTTCGGCACCGACGCCTCGGTCGACGTGCGCGGACTCGCGGTCGAAGAAGAGCGTCAGCATTGGTGGCGCGAGCGTCTGCGGCGGTGTCACCGCCTGCTGACGATGGACGGGTCGCCCACGGGTCGCGGGCGAGGATAGGAACGCATTTTCCGATCTGTCTCAACGTGGTCTATCATGCGATGTGGGTCACATGCCGACCGTCCGTACCCGGGGCGGCCGTTGCGGGAGGGAGACGATCATGGCCTCGGTTCTGGCGACAGTGCCGGCAGCAGTCGATTCGGTCGGCGTCCCGTCTCCCGACCGCGACGGAACCCCGTTGCACGTCGGCCGGGGTCGCGGTGCCCGCGGACACCGGACCGCCGGGCTGTATTTTGACCAGATGGAGATCACGGAGATCAGACATCGCCGGCTGCACGAAAACCACTGGTCGGCACCCGAGGACTCGCTGCCCGCCACCCGTCGGCGGCGATGACCGTGGCAGGCACCGGAACCAAGGCCGACAGCAGGAATCGGACCTCGACGCGTAAGGTCCGCAACACCGCCAGCCCGGCCGACCAGGAAGCCGCGATCCTCGCGGCTGCCGGGGCGGAGTTCGCCGAGGTCGGTGTCCGCCGCGCGAACATCGACGAGGTCGCCGCGCGGGCTGGAGTGAGCCGCAGCACCTTGTACCGGCGCTTTCCGAACAAGGATGCGCTGCTCTACGCGGTGGCCAACGACGCCTACGAGACGGGCATGCAGAAACTCGAGGCCTCGGTGAAGGGGCTCGGACCCAAGGCCGCGCTGGTGGAGGCGTTCGCCGTCGGCGCCGAGTGGGTCAACTCCGATCCGCTGCTGAGCCGGATCGTCCTCACCGACTCCGAGATCAAGAGCGTCACGGCGACGATGACGTCGTTGTTCATCGACATGGTCACCGACCGGGTCGCGGCCACACTCCGCGACGAGGGTGCGCAGATGCCCGTCGAGGATCTGCTGGAAGCCGTCGAGATCCATGTGCGACTGGTGATCTCACTGCTGGAGACGCCGCCGTCGGACCCTGCTCGCAACGAACCCCAGCGCGTTCGGGATTTCGCCGCCAAGTTCCTCGCACCGATGATCTGGTGAAACCCCACCGGAGATGACGGGCCACGCCGGCCCCGTTCCTCTCGTCTGAAGTCCGCATCCACCGAAGGAGATCCAATGAGTCTGCGTGACAAGCTGTCCCGCACACCCGACCACGACGCGATCCGCGCCGCGCTACGGGACAAGGTCGTGGTCATCACCGGCGGCGCGCGTGGCATCGGATTCGAGACCGCGACCCAGCTGTCCGAGGCGGGGGCCAGGGTCGCGATCGGTGATGTGGATTCCGAGGCGGTGGGCAAGGCCGCCGCCGACCTCGGTTGCGAGGGCATCGAGGTGGACGTGACCAAACGCGAGTCCTTCGATGCGTTCCTGACCGAGGTCGAAAACCGGCTCGGACCGATCGACGTGCTCGTGAACAACGCCGGGATCATGCCGGTCGGACCGTTCCTCTCCTACGACGACACGATCATCCGCCGGACGTACGAGATCGACGTCCTGGGCGTGATCATCGGATGCCAGGAGGCGGCCCGCCGGATGGCGCCCCGCCGGACCGGCCACATCGTGAACATCGCATCGACGGCCGGGCGCATACCCACCCCCGGCCTCACCATCTACAACGGCGCCAAGGCAGCCGTCATCGAGTTCTCCGAGGCGCTGGGCGCCGAGCTGGAGCCGCAGGGCGTCGCCGTCAGCGCGGTACTCCCCACGTTCACGCGAACCGCCCTGATCTCCGGCCTGCAGACCAACAAGTTCATCCAGACCGTCGAGCCCGGCGAGGTGGCGTCGATCGTCGTGCAGACGATCGCGCGGCCGGTGGTCCGCGTCTACGCGCCCCGGTCGATGCGGTGGGCGGAGTCGGGCGCGTTGTTCCCGCAGGCGATGAAGCGGTGGTCGCGCCGGTTGACCAAGCTGGACTCGATCTTCCTGAGCCCCGACCAGCAGGCGCGCGCGGCATATTCCAGCCGGATCCGCGGTGAGAAGATCGACACCCGGGCGCCGGGCGACAGTCTGACGCAGCCCCAGGAGAGCACGCCCCTGTCGTCGTGAAGAGGGACGGCATGGGTGCTCGGTCGGGGGCGCAGGAGGTGTCCGCCGACCGGGCCGCGAGACGCGAGCTGCGCGAGGCACTGGACGATCTGCACGCCCTCGAGGTCGAGGCCGGACTCCGTCGGCGCCTGTCGCGGCTCCGCTGGGTCGTCGCGGTCGTGGTCCTCGTCGTCGCGCTCGTGCTCGCGGGGGTGGCGGTGACCGCGTGGCAGCGAGACCGTGAGCGGTACTCCGATGCCGAACTCCAGTCCGCGGCGGCCGACCGGGTTGCGGTGCTCATCGCCCCGAACAGCCGAGACGATCGGCGCGCCCAGCGCATCCTGGCCGGCGCCACCGGCACCTTCTACGACGAGTTCGCCCAATCCGCCGACAGCTACACCGAATTCATCCGGGCCAACGGCACCGTCGCGCAGTCCTCCGTCGACGGCACGGGGATCTCCGTCCGGACCGGCGACACCGCCACGGTCCTCGTCGCGGCCACCGTCGTCTTCACCGGTGGGGCGGCGCCGGCCGAGACCGGCGACCGGGCGCGCAGATTCCGGTTGCGGGTGCTCATCACACCGGCCGACGACACGCTGAAACTGAGTGCGGTGCAGTACCTTCCATGACGCCACCGACTCACACCCCGGGCGTCGAGCCGGTCCCGGGACGCGGAACGACCCGGCCCATCGGGGTGCGAGGTGCCGCCATCCGCCTCGCGATCGCGGCGGTTGTCCTGGTCGCGACGCTCGTCGTGGTGCTCGCCCTGTGGAACTCGCACCGTACCGGCTCCGACGTCGCGGAGAGCCGAGACCAGTTGCGAGCACAGGCGGGAACGATCGTCGCGGACGTGTTCTCGGTCGATGCGGACCGCTGGCAGCAGGACCGGACGCGGGCGCGGGAGCGGGTCGCCGACGAGTTCACCGACAGCTACGGGGCCCAGCTCGATCGGCCCCCGCCCGAGGGGACGTCGTCGGTGACCTGGCGCCCCGAGGTCGTCAGCATCGTCGCGGTCGACGCCGCGGAGGGGGAGGCGCTGCTGCGTGTCGTGGTGACAGTACGTCCGGCCGCGGGGCCGGCGACGACCGTTCAACGCACGGTCCTGGCCCGCTACGCGCGGTCGGACGACACATGGCTCCTCGCGGCGGCGGATGTGATCGGATGAGCGTCCAAAGGAATCTGCGGGTGCGGCGATGACCGAGAACATCACCACGCGAATCGAACTCGCCCGCGCCCGGGTCGACGCGGCGACCCGACGGGCGCGCACCGCCCGGATCGTCGCCGCGCCGGCGCTCCGGGCGCGTGCGGCACGCCGGACACAGACGGTGCGCCGGACTCTCGTCGGAGCAGCGATCGCGGTGGTCGTCCTCGTTGGCGTCGCCGGCTTTCTTGCCTGGCAGATCCGCGGCCAGCAGGCGGCGACCGAGTTGCAGGACGACGTGCTCGCATCCGCCCGCGGCGCCGTCACCGTCATGCTGACCGCCGACCCGGCCGACCCCGAAGGCTACGTGGTACGCGTGGCGGAGGTGAGCACCGGACCGCAGCTGAAACGGATCGACGCCGCCCGGGAGGCACTGGTGACAGAGGTGGGCGGGCAACGGGGTTCGAGTGTCGGGCAAGTGATCTCGGCCGGGCTCGTCACCGATCCGTCGTCCGACGACATCGGTGGAAGCGTGGACGTGCTCGTCGTCGCCGACGCGACGAACCCGGCGCTCCTGGGCGGGTCGGGGGACGGTTCGGAGATCGACACCACCGGAGAGCGGATCACGGCGCTGATCACCATGACGCGCACCGACGGCGGCTGGAAGATCGCCGAGGCGAGGCGTCCATGACCGCCGCCGACGACCGGGTCCTGCTACCGGCACGGCCGACCCGAACCCAACGCATCCGCATGCGGCTTCTCATCGCCGCATCGGCGGTATCCCTGGTGGTCGCGGCGATCGCGGGCGCCGCGACCCTGCGCCCCGATCCCGACCCGACCGAGGCGCAACGCAGCGAGATCCTCAGCGCGGCTGCGGCTGCCGTGAGTGCGCTTCTGACCTATTCGCCCGACGACCCCGCCGACCGGCGGCAGGCGACCGACGCGTTGCTGACCGACCCGCTACGCCTGGAGTACCGGAACCGCGGCACCGACGTCGTGATTCCCGGCGTCCGTGCATCAGCGTTGTCGGTGACCGGCGAGGTCGTCGGTGCCGGACTGCAGGAGGGCGACTCGGAACGCGCCCGGGTGCTCGTCTTCGCCGACCAGCGGGTGACAGCCGGGTCCGGTTCACCGGCACCGGGTGCCGCGAGCCGTCCACCGGCCGAGACGACCTCTATCGCCCGGTGGGCACTTATGCGTAAGGTCGACGGGAATTGGCTGCTGTCCGACCTGCAACCGGTCGGCGACGTGACCCGTTGAGACATGAGATGCCCGGCCCCGGGCGGTCCGCGCGACCGCCGGCGCAGACGGGTGCTCGCGGGTGGGATGACGAAAAGGGGACCAGAGATGAGTGCATCGAGCGCGGGTGTGGTGATAGTCGGGGCCGGACTCGGCGGGATCCGGGTCGCGGAGAACCTGCGGAACAACGGTTTCACCGATCCGATCACCCTCGTCGGAGCCGAAGCGCATCCGCCGTACGACCGTCCGCCGCTGTCGAAGTCGGTGCTGCTGGGCAAGGACGACCGCGTCGATCTCAAACCCGCGGAGTTCTACGAGGACTCCGACATCACGCTGCGACTCGGTGAAGCGGTGACCGCGGTGGCACCGACGGACCGGACGATCACGCTGGCCTCCGGCGCCACCGTCGCCTACGACACCCTCGTACTGGCGACCGGGCTCGATCCACGGCCGTTTGCCGGCCTCACGGAGAACGTCCGAGGCGCGCACGTGCTCCGCACCTACGACGACGCGGTGGCGCTGCGTGGCGAGATCGATTCCGCGAGCACCGCAGTCGTCATCGGCGCCGGCTTCATCGGATGCGAGGTGGCGGCCGGCCTCTCGGCCCGCGGACTGGCGGTCAGCCTCGTCGAACCGGCTCCGACGCCGCTCGCCGTGGCGCTGGGGGAGCGGATCGGCGCCCTGGTGTCGCGGTTGCACGTGGCCAACGGCATCGATCTGCGGACCGGGGTCGGGGTCGCGAAGATCGACGTGTCCGACGGGCGGGTCAGCGCGGTCGAACTCACCGACGGCACCACCCTGCCCGCCGACATCGTCGTCGTCGGTATCGGTTCGACCCCGGTGACCGGGTATCTGGACGGTTCGGGCATCGAACTCGCCGCGCGCGAGGTCGGGGGTGGGATCGCCTGTGATGCAACCGGACACACCAGCGCCGAGAACGTCTTCGCACTCGGCGACGTGGCGAACTGGCTCGACGAGGACGGGAGGCCGAAACGCGTCGAGCACTGGAACCACACGGTCGAGCAGGCCTCGGTCGTCGCGCACCAGATCACCGGTGGCGACGCGGTCACCGCGTCGGTCGCGTATTTCTGGAGCGACCAGTTCGACGTCAAGATCCAGGTACTCGGCTCTCCGCGCGCCGATGACGAGGTCCACGTCGTCGACGACGACGGCAAGAAGTTCGTCGCGTACTACAGCCGGGACGGCGTGCTCACCGGCGTGGTGGGCGCCGGCAAGGTGGGTGCCGTGATGAAGACCCGGCCGAAGCTGCAGACCCCCACGCCCGTGGCGGATCTGCTGTAGTGACGCAATGACGGATACGCCCACCGCTGCGCGGGTGCGTGATGCGGCAGCCGTGGTGGCCGACCCGGAACTCGCGCTCGGCCAGGCCGCGTTCTTCCAGGCCCGACCGGGGGGATACGGGGAGGGCGATGAATTCCTCGGAATCCGTGTACCGGTACAACGGAAGCTCGCGAAGGGGTTCCGCGGCATCGCGCCGGATCAGGTCGTCGAGTTGCTCGACTCACCGATCCACGAGCATCGCCTGATCGCATTGTTCCTCCTGCGTGAGGAGTTCGAACGCGAGCTACGCCGCGGCGGCGACGGCAAGGGCTGGGTCGACCTCTACCTCGACGCGGTGCGCCGCGGCCGGGTGAACAACTGGGATCTCGTCGACTCGTCCGCCGATCCTGTCCTCGGCGAATACTGCCGGCGCAGCGGCGAACTCGATCTCGTCCTGCAACACGCACGGGACGATGATCTGTGGCGGCGCCGGGTGGGGGTGATCGCGACCTTCGCCTTCATCAAGCACGGCGACCCGGCGGCACTGCTCGCGGTGGCGCCGCTCGTCCGCGACGACCGACGGGATCTCATCCAGAAGGCATTCGGCTGGATGCTGCGGGAGGTCGGCAAACGAGTCGACGAGACCGTCCTGCTCGGCTACCTGGACGACAACGCTGCCCGGATGGGCCGCACCGCACTGTCATACGCGCTCGAGCACCGGACCCCGGAGGAGCGCACGCACTACCGCGCCCTCCGGGATTCGTGACGACAGGGTCAGCCCTCGCGTGCGACCTTCGCGGCGGCCCAGATCATCGGGAACTGGAACGGCAACCGGGCCAGGGCGACGATCTTGTAGGGCAGCGGCCGGTCCCACCACAGCCGGACCATGTTGATGTTGGCGGGATAGACGGCGAGGAACAGCAGCACGGACGCCGCGCCGGCGGCGCGTCGGGTCTTCGGAGCGAGAAGTGCCGCGCCCAAACCGATCTCGGCAACACCGGAAGCGTAGGTCAGCGTGCGGGGGTCGCCGGGGATCTCCTCCGGGATGATCTCGTCGAACGGTTTGGGTGCCACTAAGTGGAGCACTCCGATGCTGATGAGCATCGCGGCGAGGCCACGGGCGAGCTGGACGGGGTCGAGCCGGGAACCGCGGATGGTGCTCACGTCGTCGTTCTCCTTCGATGGACCGGTGACTGTACGAACTCGAACCACTCTCTCAGAATTCGATCTTCAGCGTGTCCGATGTCGGATGCGCCTGACAGCCGAGGATGTACCCGTCCTCGATGTCCTCGGGGTCGAGCGCGCCGGCGTTGTCCATGTCGACGCTGCCCTCGGTGAGAGTGCAGGCGCACGAACCGCACTCACCCTCCTGGCAGGAATACGGCGCATCGAGTCCGGCGGCGAGCATGATGTCGACGAGAGTTCGTGAGCGAGGCCAGGTCAGGGTGTGGGTCTCACCGTCGAGCTCCACCTCGACGGTGGCGGCACCCGCCTGCTCCTCCTCACTCACCTCGCCGAGTTCGACGTCGGCGAACGGGTCGCCGGACAGCGAGTTGTAGACCTCGGTGTGGACGTTGTGGTGCGGGAAGTTCGCGTCCGACAGACCCTTGTGGACGGCATCCATGAACGGGCCCGGTCCGCACATGTAGGCGACGTGCGACGTCGCGTAGGGCGCGAAAGCCGTTGCCAGAGCGGCCGCACTCGGCAGACCCTGGAGTGATTCGAGCCAGTGGACGAGGGTGAGCCGATCCGGGTGGGCGGCCAGGAGTTCTCGGAGTTCGGCGGCGAAGATCACGTCGGCGACGTCCCGGTTGGCATAGAAGAAGACGATCGGTGCGCCGCCCTTCTCGAGGGCCGCCTTGAGGATCGACATCACCGGCGTGACACCGCTGCCCGCCGCGATGAGCAGCAATGGGGTGTCATAGGACTTCGGGGTGAACACGCCCGACGGCGGCAGCACCTCGACCTGGGTGCCGGGGGAGAGGTTGTCGCACACCCAGTTGGATCCGTAGCCGTCGGCGGTGCGCTTCACGGTCACCTTGGGCCGCGGGTCGGTGAACGGCGACGACGCGAGGGAGTAGCAGCGCGCGACCGAGCCGGTCTGCTCGCTCGGAATCCGTAGCGTGAGGAACTGCCCCGGTTTGTAATCGGTGAACGGCTTCGGCGAGGCCTCGGGTACCTCGAAGGCGATGGACTTGGCCTCGGCCGTCTCGTCGATCACCTCGGACACCGTGAGGATCACGCTGCGTGAACCGTGAGGGGTCAGGTCAGACATGTGCGCAGTCTCCGCCGTCGAGGACCGGCACCCCGGCCCAAATTAGAACACGTTCTACTTCAGCCTAGCGCAACGACCGGTGTTCCCACGAGGGGCTTGCGGTCGATCCCGTGCGGCCGTTGCCAGCGTAGTCACGCCAGGGCCGCCACGCCGTCGGCCACGGTGCGCGCGCCGGACTCGATGAGCGTCTCCAGGTCGGCATCGGGGTCGTCGAGCCATTTCTCGTACGCGGCGAGGGCGGCACCGAGACACAGCCAGCCGATGGTCTGCGGCAGGTGATCGCGGACATCGACGCCCAGCCGGGTCGCGCAGAACTCGGCGATGACCTGACGCCAGTCGGCATAGACGATCATCGAATGTGCCTGCAGCGCAGGCACCCCGAGGAGGAGGGACATACGTCGGCGATGGTTGTCGAGTTCCTCGGCGGGCACCCGGTTGAACGAGACGAGGGCGTCGACGAGGGCCTGTGCCATCGGCGTCTCGGGCGGGATACCGGCGAGGAGAGTGCGTAGTTCGAGGAGATGGTCGTCGAACTCGCCCCAGGGGATCTCGTTCTTTGACGAGTAATACCGGAACAGTGTGCGCCGGGCTATCCCGGCCGCCTCGGCGATGTCGTCGACGCTGGTGTCCTCGAAGCCCTGGGTGGTGAAGAGGCGGATCGCGAGTGCGCTGATCTGCGCACGCGACGTGATGGGGCGCCGGCCCGGCGGGGTACGTGCGGGGTCGTCACCGCGCATCTTCGTGGTCATCGGGACCTCAGCCTATGGGACCGGTGTCGTCCGGATCGACAGAACCGTCCACCTGGCCATTCGGGCAGTTCGCTCGCGAACGCTGGATTTCTGCACCGAGTGCCACTATAGTATGTCGTGATCCACATCACTAACCCACCAACCAGGAGGTATGGATCATGGCAGATCAGTCCGCTGCGACCAGTCACAGCTCGAACGACACCGAACTCCTCGCCGAGTCACTCGTCGAAGAGGTCTCGATCGACGGGATGTGCGGGGTCTACTGATGTCAGCCCCGACATCGAATCCGATCTCCGGCGACCGTTCCGCGGTCGCCGGGGTCCGGTTCGACACCCCAGCCGAGGCGCCCGGTTTCGACACGCTCGAGCCGTGGCGGCTCAATCCGAAGGTCGCTCTGCGGCCGGAACCGTTCGGCGCGCTGCTGTACCACTTCGGTACGCGCAAGCTGTCGTTCCTCAAGAACCTCACCGTCGTCGGCATCGTGCAATCCCTCGCCGACCACGACTCGGCGGAGGCCGCCCTCCTCGCCGCCGGGATCTCGCCCGCCCAACGTCCCCTGTACCTGCAGGCGCTCACCGCCCTCGCCGACAGCGGCATGATCGTGCCCCGCTCCTGAGCGATCAGGCCCGACGTCCCGGCCCGGACGTCCCAGTCCCGAACCGACAGCCCCGAATCCAAGGACCTCAACGATGACGACCATCGAGATGCCGCCCACAGCAACCGAATTCGCGAGTGCGCTCCGGGCGCCCGCGCCGACCACCGGCGAGGTGCCGAAGGTGGGCCGGCTCGTCGACCAGTTCGAGAAGGGTCTCGACGCCCCCATCTGCCTCACCTGGGAACTGACCTACGCATGCAACCTCGCGTGCGTGCACTGCCTGTCGTCGTCGGGCAAACGCGATCCCCGCGAGCTGTCCACCGAACAGTGCAAGGCGATCATCGACGAGCTGCAGCGCATGCAGGTCTTCTACGTCAACATCGGCGGCGGCGAACCGACCGTTCGTCCGGACTTCTGGGAGCTCGTCGACTACGCCACCAGCCACCAGGTGGGGGTGAAGTTCTCCACCAACGGCCTGCGCATCGACAAGAAGGTGGCTGCGAGACTCGCGGCGTCGGATTATGTCGACGTCCAGATCTCGCTGGACGGGGCGACCGCGGAGGTCAACGACGCGGTTCGCGGTCCGGGTTCGTTCGACATGGCCGTCCGTGCGCTGGAGAACCTGGCAGAGGCGGGTTTCGCCGACGCCAAGATCAGCGTCGTCATGACACGACAGAACGTCGCGCAACTCGACGAGTTCAAGGCGCTCGCCGACCGCTACAACGCCACGCTGCGCATCACCCGGTTGCGTCCCTCCGGCCGGGGCGCCGACGTGTGGGATGACCTGCATCCGTTGCCGCACCAGCAGCGAGAACTCTACGACTGGCTTGTCGCACACGGTGATCGAGTGCTGACCGGTGACTCGTTCTTCCATCTGTCGGCGTTCGGTTCCGATTCCGGCGGCGGCCTCCCCGGCCTCAATCTGTGTGGTGCGGGACGCGTGGTCTGTCTCATCGACCCGGTCGGCGACGTGTACGCATGCCCGTTCGCGATCCACGAGAACTTCCTCGCCGGGAACATCCTCTCCGACGGCGGCTTCCAGGAGATCTGGCAGCGGTCGGACCTGTTCACCGAATTGCGCGAACCGCAGAACGCCGGCGCCTGCACCAAGTGCGCGCATTTCGACGCCTGCCGCGGCGGCTGCATGGCCGCGAAGTTCTTCACCGGCCTCCCGCTCGCCGGCCCCGACCCGGAGTGCGTGCAGGGTTACGGTGAGGAACTCCTCGCCGGCGACCGCACGAAACCGACCGCCAACAAGGACCATTCACGCGGTACGCCGCTGACCCTGATGACCCGGCGCCCCGACGGCGACCTGACCCCGGTGGCCTCGCGTCCCACCAAGTCCTGTGACGAGAACCCGCTCGCCGGGTTCACCCCCGCCGCGCGGTAGATCGCCCGCGGTACACCACGGGGCGCCGTCGTCAGAACCGGCGCCCCGTCTCCATGAGAGCCAACCGGTCTCCATGGATGGATCAATGAGTAGGAAGCACATGTCTGCCAACCCCTGGGCCCGAAATCCCTGGTTCGAGACCGTCACCGAAGCACAGCGACGGGCCAAGAAGCGTCTGCCCAAATCGGTGTACTCGTCGCTCGTCGCCGGCACGCAGGCCGGTGTCACCGTCGACGACAACGTCCGCGCGTTCTCCGAACTGGGCTGGGCGCCGCACGTCGTCGGTGCGCAGGCCGACCGCGAGATGACGACAACGGTGATGGGAGAGGAGATCTCGTTCCCGGTCATGATCTCGCCGACCGGCGTGCAGGCCGTCGACCCGGACGGTGAGGTGGCCGTGGCCCGCGCGGCGGCCGCCCGTGGCACCGCGATGGGACTGTCGAGCTTCGCCTCGCACGCGGTCGAAGAGGTCACCGCCGTCAACGACAAGGTCCACTTCCAGATCTACTGGCTGGGCAGCCGCGACGAGATCCTCGCCCGAGCCGAGCGCGCCAAGGCGGCCGGTGCGAAAGGTCTCATCGTCACCACCGACTGGGTCTTCAACGTCGGGCGCGACTGGGGCAGCCCCGAGATCCCCGAGAAGGTCAACCTCAAGGCGCTGCTGCGCCTGGGGCCGGAGATCGCGGTCAAGCCGCGGTACGCACTCGACTGGGTCAAGGGCGGAAAGATCAACATCCCCGACCTGACCGCACCCAACCTCACACCGCAGGGGGTGCCGGGACCGACGTTCTTCGGCGCCTACGGCTCGTGGATGAGCACCCCGCCGCCCACCTGGGAAGACCTGAAGTGGTTGCGCGAGCAGTGGGATGGGCCGTTCATGGTCAAGGGCATCACCCGCCTCGACGATGCCAAGCGTGCGGTGGACATCGGCGCAACCGCACTGTCGGTGTCCAACCACGGTGGCAACAACCTCGACGGCACCCCCGCCACGATCCGCCTTCTCCCCGACATCGCGACGGCCGTGGGCAACGACATCGAGGTCCTGCTCGACGGTGGTATCCGACGCGGCAGCGATGTGGCCAAGGCGTTGGCGCTCGGGGCCCGCGCGGTCATGATCGGGCGTGCGTACCTCTGGGGTCTCGCGGCCAACGGCCAGGCCGGTGTGGAGAACGTGCTAGACCTCCTGCGCATGGGACTCGACGGCGTGCTGATGGGTCTCGGCCACAAGAGCGTGCACGAGCTCTCGGCCGCCGACCTCGTCGTACCCGACGGCTTCACCCGCGCGTTCGGGCACGCCTGAACCGTTCGTCGGGCCCCGGCGAACACTGGGGAGCAGAACTAGAACGTGTTACAGTTCTGCCATGGGACAGTTCGACGGCAAGGTCGTCTACATCACCGGCATCGCCCGAGGTCAAGGTCGCAATCATGCGATCCGGTTCGCCCGTGAGGGGGCCGCGATCGTCGGCCTGGACATCGCGGGTCCGATCATCGACCACGCGACCTACCCCGCGGCCACGGCCGACGACCTCGCCGAGACGATTCGTCTCGTCGAGGGCGTCGGCGGCAAGATCCTTGCACGGCAGGGAGATACGCGCGATCTTGCTTTCCAGCAGCAGCTCGTGGCCGACGCCGTCGAGCAGTTCGGTCGGCTCGACCACGTCGTCGCCAACGCCGGGGTGCTGACCTGGGGCAAGGTCTGGGAGCTCAGCGAAGAGCAGTTCACCGACGTCGTCGACATCAACCTCGTCGGCGCGTGGAAGACGCTGAAGGCCACCATTCCGGCGATGCTCGAGGCGGGCAACGGGGGCTCGATCACCGTCATCAGTTCCGTCGCGGGGCTGAAGGCGATGCCGCTGCAGGCGTCGTACTCGGCGTCGAAGTACGGACTCGTCGGACTGACCCAGACGACCGCGAAAGAGCTCGGTCACCATCGCATCCGGGTGAACAGCGTGCACCCGTACGCGGTCGACACCCCGATGGGTGTGGCTGACACCGAGGCGCACCGGATCTTCGGAATCCCCTGGGTCAACCCGCATTTCACGTCGATCCTCGACTACCATCCGGTCGCCGCGCTCGACGAGATCTCCGACGCCGTCCTCTACCTCGCGTCCGACAGTGCCAAGGGGATCACCGCGGCCGAGTTCCAGATCGACATGGGGCATTCGAAGGTCTGACGCCGCGCGGCCGCGGAAGAACCCTTGCGTTCGAGGGCGAGTGGCCGATTCATCTGCTCCCTGAGGTGCGAGCGAAGCGAGCCACGAAGGGCGACGTGAGTTGTCGCCCTTCGTGGCTCGTCGACCTCGACGCGCTCCTTCGTCGCTTGCTCGGCCCGGCGGCTTTCGCTCCTGGAACCTCGGGGAGCAATGGGCGGGTCGCCACCGCTTCTCCCGCACGGAGAAGCGGTGGCGGGACCCTCAGTCGGCCCAGAGCGTCGACGGATCGGTCGCCTCGGTGGTCGGGCCCGTGGGGGTCTCCGGCTTGGTGCGCGAGAAGCGCGGTGCCACCTGGGCCTGGGTCACGCCGTCGATGTCGACGAGGTTGGCGCGGGCGGCCATGTGGGCGTCGGCGGGTGCCTCGGCGAAGGTGAGGACCGGCGAGGTGCAGGCGTCGGTGCCCTCGAAGACCGCGGCCCATTCGTCGCGGGTACGCGACTTGAAGGTCTCGGTGAAGATCTCCTTCAGCTTCCCCCACTGGGCGATGTCGTTCTGGTCCGGCAGGTCGGCGTCGGTGAGTTCGAGGCCCTTGAGCAGCTCGGCGTAGAACTGCGGCTCGATCGCGCCGACCGCCATGTACTTGCCGTCCGAGGTCTCGTAGACCTCGTAGTACGGAGCGCCGGTGTCGAGCATGTTCACACCCCGGGTGTCGCTCCACAGTCCGGTGCCGCGGAACGCCCACATCATCTGTCCCAGAACGGAAGCGCCGTCGACCATGGCCGCGTCGACGACCTGCCCCCGGCCGGACACCCCGCGCTCGAGCAGTGCCGCGAGCACACCGACGACGAGGAACATCGAACCGCCGCCGAAGTCACCGGCCAGGTTGAGCGGGGGCACGGGACGATCGTCCTTGCGTCCGATGGCGTGCAGCATGCCCGTGAGCGAGATGTAGTTGATGTCGTGGCCGGCGAGGTTGGCACGGGGTCCGTCCTGTCCCCAGCCGGTCATGCGCCCGTAGACGAGGCCGGGATTGACCTTCTCGAGGTCGTCGGGTCCGAGTCCGAGCCGTTCCATCACGCCGGGACGGAAACCCTCGAGGATCACATCGGCCTTGGCGACGAGGCCGAGAATGGTCTCCCGGTCGTTGTCGTCCTTGAGGTTGGCCTCGACGACGCGTCGGCCGCGGAGCAGAGCATCGGCATTGCGGCCGGGCTTGGGCAGCGACCCCGGGCGCTGAACGCGCACGACGTCGGCGCCGAGATCGGCCAGCAGCATGGCGGCATGCGGACCGGGGCCGATACCGGCGAACTCGATGACCCGGATCGAACTCAGAGGGCCGGGCTTGCCGCTGTCGTGTGGTGTGGCACTGCTCATGGGTGTCGTCCTCCCGATCGTTGTTCGCGCACTGTGTCAGGTGTCACTGGATGCTCTCAGCATTCCACAACCGATCGAACGCTCGTCAGAGTGGTGGTTCGCGACATCTGGACGCGTTTTTCGCTCCGTTTTTCGGGCGAGACCGACACACTCGCAGGCACCATCGCTAGCATTGGTCGAATGACGGTGCCATCGGCGTTGGGGCAGTGCAACTGGCCAGACCTCGATGGGCAGGTGATCACCCTGCTGGTGCCCCTCGGTTCGGTCGAGCAGCACGGGCCCCACCTCCCGCTCGACACCGACACGCGTATCGCGTCGGCGATCGCCGAGCGCGTCTGCGGGCGATCGAAGGCCTCCGGACTCCTGTGCGCACCGGATCTGAACTACGGCGCCAGCGGCGAACACGAGGGCTTCGCCGGGACCATCTCGATCGGACACGAGGCGTTGCGCGGCCTCCTCGTCGAGTACGGCCGCAGTGCGTGCCGATGGGCGGCGCGCGTGGTGTTCGTCAACGGACATGGCGGGAACACCCGGACGCTGATCGAGGCGGTGACCCGACTACGCTACGAGGGCCGGGACGTCGCCTGGTTCCCGTGCGCTTTCGAAGGCGCCGACGCCCACGCGGGATTCACCGAAACATCTGTGCTGCTGCATGTTTCGCCGTCCGTCGTGGATCCCGACCGTGCCGTGGCGGGCAACCGGGAGCCGGTGGGGGCTTTGATGGGGGCGATGCGGTCGGGCGGTGTCGCCGCCGTGAGTCCCAACGGTGTCCTCGGCGACCCGGAGGGCGCGAGCGCCGAGACGGGGGCGGGTCTGGTCGACGGGGTGACCGACCGCCTGTGGGCCGCCCTGGAGTCGTGGCAGATCGACGATCTGGGGCGCCTGGGATGACGGCCCTCGACGACTCGGCCCCACGACGCTGGGCCGGGAACCAGGACGCGGACGACGCCTCCGCCCGGGACGACTCGGAGTCCGTCGAACCCGGAGCGCACTCGGACGCCGACGCGCCTCCGGGGCCGCGCACCGATCTGCCCGACGGCTTCCAGGTGCAGATCGACCTGCGCTGTGCCAAGGCTGGCGACTTCCGGTATCTGGTCGGCGGTTCGCCGACGCGGCTGCTGCGCATGTCCGACACCGCACTCGGGATGACCTCCGAGGACGGTCGGATCGAGGTGTGCGACAACGTGACCCGACGATTGGCGCGCGCACTGCTGGACGCGGGGATCGCCAATCCCCGGCCCATGTTCGGACCGCAGCCGCAGGACGTGACCGTGGTCGTCCCGGTCCGGGACAACCAGGTTGGCATCGATCGCCTGCTCGACGCCCTCGACGGGCTGACGGTCATCGTCGTGGACGACGGCTCCGCCACCCCGATCGTGGTGGACCGGCCCACGGCGCGGGTCCTGCGCTTCGACGACAACCGTGGTCCGTCCGCGGCGCGCAACGCGGGTGCGGAGGCCGCGACGACCGACTTCGTCGCATTCCTCGACTCCGACGTCGTGCCCGACCCGGATTGGCTCACCATCCTGCTGACGCACTTCTCCGACCCCACGGTCGGGCTCGTCGCACCGCGCATCGTCGGATTGCAGTCCGACGCGGCGGTGGCGTCATCGCTGGCCGAACGGTACGAGAACGGGTGGTCCTCCCTGGACATGGGGCCCGAGGAGTCCGCGGTGGCGCCCTCGACCCGGACCCCGTATGTGCCCAGCGCCGCGATGGTGGTGCGGCGCAGCGCTTTCTGCGGTTTCGACGAGTCGCTGCGGGTGGCCGAGGATGTCGACGCGTGCTGGCGGATGCACGCGGAGGGGTGGCGGATCCGTTACGACCCGGTGGCTCGTGTGGCCCATGAGCACCGCGCTGACCTGCGCTCAGTGCTCTCGCGTCGCTGTTTCTACGGCACCGGCGCCGCACACCTGGCCTCCCGGCACGGTGACCGAGCAGCGCCGATGAAGATGTCGGTTCCGATGGCCGCCGCGGTGGTGGCGTTGCTGTCGCGGACGCGGTTCGGTGCCGCCCTGGCGATGATCGTCCTCACCCATCTGGCGGTTCGGATGCGGCGGCGGCTGGGCGACCTGCCGTCGGCCCCGCTGGTGTCGGCGCAGATGACCGGACGAGCGGCCGGGTTCGGACTGTTACAGGCCGCGGACGCCATCTGCCGTCACTATTGGCCGGTGGCGGTGTTGCTCGCCCTCGTGTCGAAGCGTTTCCGCACCCTCGCCGTGCAGGTGGCGATCGTCGAAGGGGTGGTGTCCTGGGTCCGGGATCTGCTCGCCGATCCGACCAGTCCGCCCACGCTCGGTCCGCTGCGCTACATCCTCATGCACCGGCTCGACGACCTGGCCTACGGTGCTGGCCTGTGGCAGGGGGTCATCACCCATCGAGACCCGGAAGCGTTGCGCCCGGTCATCTCTCGATGACGACGACCGACCGGTCGCTCACCGCTGACGTCGTCATCGTCGGCGCCGGCAGCGCCGGATGCGTGCTCGCCGAGCGGCTCTCGCGGAACCCCGACCGTACGGTCGTGCTGCTGGAACGCGGTCCGGGAGGCCTGCCGACCCCCGCGGACCTCGAGCTGTCTCGGCTACCGATCGACGACGCCGCGCCGCACGCGGTCCGCCACGACACGAACCTCGGGGTGTCGGCGGCCCGCGGATCGGCTCTCGGCGGCTCGTCGGCGGTGAACGGCGGGTACTTCCTCAGGTGGCATCGGAACGACTTCGAAACGTGGCCGGCGGGGTGGGGGCCCGACGCCATCGCCGATGCGTACGACGAGCTGGACGCGCCCGGCGGCACCATGGGTGTCGAACCCGTCGCCGACGACGAACTGGGAGACGCCGGAACCGCTTTCGAGCGCTACTGGGTGGGGCGGGTACCGGTCCGCCCGCTCGCCCAGCGGTGGCCGGTGGTCGGGCTCAACCGGGTGCCGATGAATCGGAGCGGGCTCGCGCGCCGCTCGGCTGCCGACGCCTACCTCGTCCCGGCGCTGTCCCGCCCCAACCTCCGGGTCGTGACCGGTTGCGCGGTGGACCGTGTGGCGTCGGCCGGGGGTACGACGGTGACGGGGGTGCACGCGGGCTCGCTCACGGTCGGCGCGGGTGAGGTCATCCTCGCCGCGGGCACCCTCGGCACCGCGGGGATCCTGTTGCGTTCGGAGTTGCCCGCACTCGACATCGAGGGTCGCGCAGGTGCCCGTTCGCTGGGGGCCGGGGAGCATCGAGGCCTGGCGGTGTCGTACGCCAGGCGGGCACCGGCGGGGCCGGGCATGGTGTTGCCAACGGTGGTGCACACCGACAGCGGTCTCGAAATACGCTGTTATCGAGATGATTTCGCCTCGTACATACGCGGCCTGCGCGCCTGGGGTCCGATCGTCGAGGTGACCGCGATGAGGCATTCGGCGGTACGGATCGTCGCCGACGGCGCCGCAGTACGGATGGAGTTCGACGAACCCGACCCGGCTACCGCCATCGCGTTGCGGACGGCGGCCGCGGGAGTCGTGGAGATGCTGCGGGCGCCCGAGTTCGCCGACGTCGTCGTCCCGGGGAGCGTGCGGATCGCCGATCGGGCGGGGTTCTCCCAGCACGCGTGGGGGACGATGCCGATGGGCGTCCGGACCGATTGGCTCGGCGGGGTGTACGGGGTTCGCGGACTCCGGATCGTCGACGGGTCCATTCTGCCCACCAGCGGGCGCAGTGGCCCACACGCGACGATCATGATGATGGCGTGCCGGATCGGTGATGTCCTCGCGCAACGGTGAGGCGGTCGGGTCCGAACACCTCGCGGTTGCGGCCGGGTCTCTCTAGGGTGAGAGGCATGTCTGCGCCCACGCTGTCCGACCCGGCCATCCGCGAATTTCTCACCAGCGGCACGAAGACCGGGCACCTCGGATACACCGCCGCCGATGGTCGACCGCTCGTCGTTCCGGTGTGGTTCGTCCTCGACGGCGACCGGATCGCGTTCAACACCGGGGCCACGACTGCCAAAGGCCGTGCGCTGTTGCGTGATCCACGTGTCGTGATGGCGGTCGACCTGCCCGAACCGCCGTTCGGGTTCGTGCAGGTGCAAGGCATCGCGCGGGTCACCGAAGACCTCGACGAGGTGCGTCGCATCGCGACGATGTGCGGGGCGCGATACATGGGTGCCGAGCGGGCCGAGGAGTTCGGAGCCCGCAACGGGGTCCCCGGCGAGCTGGGGATCTGGATCGAGCCGAGCAAGGTCATCGCGAGCCTTGATGTCACTGCATGACCGCACACATGCGTTCCTGACGCCGACGCTGCCCAAGCAGTGCTGGGGGTTCATGATCGGGTCGGCGCTGTTCGCGCTGGGGTCGGCCCCCGGGCTGGCCCACTTGATGGGCGCCGGGTTCGCCAACAGCTGCTACTTCGTCGGCGCCTTGTTCTTCACCGCAGCCGGATTCATCCAGCTGATCCGCAGCGGTACCGTGGCCGAACTGCGGTCGTCGGCGCCCGGTTCGGTCATCCGTGCCGAATGGCTCACAGCAGCCACGCAATCGGTGGGTACGATCCTGTTCAACGTGTCGACCACGGGAGCTCTGGTCGCGCATACGATCTGGGGCGACCGGCACCTGGTCTGGACCCCGGACGCGGGCGGGTCCATCGCCTTCCTCATCAGTGGCGCGGTCGCCTTCGCCGGCTACACCCGCGCCACCGGACGCCGGTGGGATCTCCGCGATCGGGACTGGTGGTCGGTGCTGATCAACTGGATCGGGTGTGTCGCATTCGGGGTGTCGGCCGTCGGAGCGTTCGTGACCATGGGTGGCGTCACCGCCGACGCGGTGGCCGCTACGTTCGGTACGTTCGTGGGAGCGATCTGCTTCTTCCTCGCCTCATTGGTCGTTCTGCCGAAGCGGCACAACGGGTCCGGCTGAGGGCTCGATGGATTCCCGGCCGGGCTGCGGCGCGTCGGCGTCCGCGCGCTCGTCGACGGCGCTCTGGTGGGCCGAGAGTTCCCGGTCCAGCGCCGTGTCGAGGGCGCGGTCGAGTGCGGCGTGGGCGTTCTCGGTCCCGACGCGGCGCATCATCCCCAGGAGGTTCACCGCCCAGGCGACGTCGTCGTCGTTCTCCGGCAGCCAGCCCGGGCCCTTGCGTCGGTCCACCTCGTCATGCGCGGCAGCGAGCAGGATCTCGGCGGCCTCGTTGATCTTTGCGGTGAACCGTTCGTGGACATCTGCCAGCGCGGTGATCTGCACGCCCCGTCGCACGAGTTTCGCCAGGTTTCCGATGATGCGCGGGTCGATGGCCTCGTACACCCCATCGCGCGCGGTCTCGGAGATCACACCCGCTCGCACGAGAGCCGCGACCTGGGCATCGTCCAGCGGACCGAATCGCTCGTCGAGCTCGTCGCGGGTGATCTCCGGGCGTGACGTGCTCGACCAGTGCTCGTCGAGGATCTCGTTGAGCTCCAACGCATCCCCGATGCGGGCGCCGGGGTTCGTCATGAAGGTGGCGATGTGCTTGAGGGTGAACCCGCTCCCGAGCAGTTTGTTGATGGCCCGGAGGTTACGCAGGTGCTTCTCGGTGTAGATCGCGACGCGTCCGCGCCGCAGCGGCTGGGGGAGCAGCCCGCGTTCCTGATAGCCGCGGATGTTCCGGGTCGTGGTTCCGGACACGCGCGCCAGGTCGTCGATCCGGTACTCGGTCATCCCCTCACTGTAACGCTGCGGTGGCCGGAGTCCGAGCGTCCTGGTGAACGAGGATCCGGTAGTCGCGCAATTCGACGCGGCGCAGCTGATTGACGTATTGGGTCGCGAAGCCGGGGTACATCGTCGCGTTGAACCCGTCGTCGGTCAGGTACCAGCTCTGGCATCCGGAGTTCCAGGTGGTCGAGGTCAGTCGACGCTGGATGTCCTGGTTGTATCGCTCCTGCGCCTCGGCGCGCACGTCGAGAGCCTTCCAGTCGTTCTCGAGCAGCTGGGTGACCGCTTCGGTGATGTAGTCGATCTGGGCCTCCATGTAGACCAGCGCGGAGCTGTGGCCCGGGCCGGAGTTGGGTCCGAACGTGAAGAACAGATTGGGATAGCCGGACACGGCGACGCTGCGGTACGCGAACGCGCCCCGGCCCCACTCGGACGCGAGGTCGCGGCCGTCGAGGCCGGTGATCGGGATCGGCGTCCCGGTCTTGGACACGTCGAATCCGGTCGCGAACACGATGCAATCGAACTGGTGCTCAACACCTTCGACGGTGCGGATGCCGCGTTCGGCGATGCGGGCGATCGGCCAGGTCACCAGTGTGCAGTTCGGTCGCTGGAGCGCGGGGTAGTAGTCACTGGTCATGAGCAGTCGTTTGCATCCCGCGGCGAAGTCGGGGGTGAGCTGTCGGCGCAGCCACGGGTCGTCGACCTGCGACCGCAGGTGCATTTTGCTGGCCGCCTCGACGACGCGGGTCAGGGGAGTGTTCCAGACGACGCCCAGCGCCACCGTCTCGTGACCCCAGAACCAGAGTGAACGCGCCAGTCGCTGGGTGCCGGGCACCGCCCGATAGAGCCGCTTGGTCGTCGCACGGGTCCGCACGTTCGCGCGGGGCAGGACCCAGCCGGGCGTGCGCTGGAAGACCTTCACCGACGCGGCGGTCTCGACCAGCTCCGGCACGATCTGGACCGCGCTCGCCCCGGTGCCCACGACAGCGACCTTCTTGCCGGTGAAGTCGTAGTCGTGATCCCAACGTGCGCTGTGGATCTTGTGCCCTTCGTAGTCCTCGATGCCGGGGATGTCGGGGAAGGAGGCGTTCGCGAGCGGACCCGAGGCCAGGACGACGGCGCGCGCCCGTACCGGTTCGTGCCCTTCGTCGAAGGTGATGGTCCACAGACCGTCGTCGGCTTTGTACTCCATCCCGGTCACCGTGTGGCCGAACCGGATGTGCGGTCCGATCCCGGAGTCGTCGACCATCGACCGGATGTAGTCGAGGATCTCGGCACTGCGCGAGTAGGTGTGCGACCAGTCTGGGTTGGGCGCGAAGCTGTAGGAGTACAGGCGCGACGGGATGTCGCACGCGGCACCCGGATAGGTGTTGTCGCGCCACGTGCCGCCGACCCGGTCGTCGCGTTCGAAGATCGCGAGGTCGTCGATTCCGCGCTCCCTGAGTCGGATCGCCGCGCCGATGCCGGCGAATCCGGCTCCGATGATGGCCACCGAGATGTACATCACCGCCGCCTCAGGCCGTCGGCTCGTAGGTGAGTTCCTGCGACCACGTGGGTGTTCGGTGGACCAGGCCGAACGGGATGCGATCGGTGAGTTTCACCATCGAGTCGGCGAACAGGTGGTAGGGCACGTTGCCTCGATTGATCACCGCCGCACCGTGGTACGCGACCACCTGGAACATGGGCAGGCGCCGCACGTACTCACTTCGATCTCCCACCGCCCGGTAGCGCTTCATCGCGCTGTACAGCCGTTCCTCGTCGACCCCCATCGCGACGATGTTGTCGCGCATCTTGTTCAGGAGCGGTACATAACTGAGAGCTCCGATCAGGAAGGTCGGCTTGACCCACCCGCCGACGAAATCGATCGTCCGTTTGCGCAACCCCGCGTGTCCGAGGATCTCCATCACCTCGAAGTCGACTGCGAGGTGCCGCGATTCATCGGAGTTGATCCGTCTGAACACCTCCTGGGCCACCGGGTCCTTGACCTCGTCGGTGATGAACTTGATCAGCGCGCCGTCGAGCGCGACCTCGAGCATCGGGATCACGGTTCCCAGAAAGGACAGGGACATGTCGTCGGAGTGTCGGTCGAGCCAGTTGATCACCAGCTGCACGTTGACATTCGGTGACGGGATCTCGTCGCCGTCGAGCATGCCCCACCTGCGCATCAGTGCCAGTTCGGCATTGGCATGCTTCTGTTCCTCGGCGTGGAAGTGTTCGTAGATGCTCTTCAGCGTCGGGGTCGGCGCCTTCTTGGCCATGGCCGCGAAGCCCCGTGCGCCGACGTTCTCGATCCACATCAGGTCACTCATGAAGGGTTTGAGTTTGGCGTGGAGGTCGGGGTCGATGAGCTCGGCGCCCGGTGCGTCCCAATCGATGTCGATCAGGGCCCATTGACGGTCCTTGATCTTCTGCAGCATGTTGTCGAGGTCGATGGCCATGAGAGTGGTCCTTTCATGTGGTCGGTGCGCTGAGGTTGCCGGGTCAGGACGACGGCAGGAGGCGGTTGAGGAGTCCGAGTCCGCGGACGTAGGACGCCGGGAAGTGTCGTTTGAGATGCCAGATCACGCGGGCGTCCAGTTGCGGCAGGACGTAGAGACGTCCCAGATCGTGGGCGTCGAGTGTCGATGCGGCCACGCCGGCCGGGGACACCCCGGTCCAGCGCATCAGCGTCCCGGCGAGATCCTGTGCGTCCGAGGTGATCCGACCGTCGCGGGCCACGTTGGTCTTGACGAACGTGGGGCACAGAACCGTGACACCGACGCCGGCGGAGGCCAGCTCGGCGGCGAGTGTCTCGCTCAGCGAGACCACGCCGGCCTTCGACACGTTGTAGGGCGCCATCACCGGCGCCGCGGCGAAACCCGCGGCCGACGCGACGTTGATGATCCCGCCGCGGCCCGCTTCGCGCAGCATCGGTGCGAAGAGTTCGCACCCGTGCACCACACCCCAGAGGTTGATCCCGAGCGTCCAGTCCCAGTCGTCGAACCCGATGTCGCCGACCGGGCGGCCCCCGATGCCGACTCCGGCGTTGTTGACGACGAGAGTCGGTGGACCGTCGAAGGTGTCGCGGGTGAACGCCGCGAGCGAGGCCATCGCGGCCCGGTCGGCGACATCGCAGGTGAACGCATGGGCCACCCGCCCGGTCCGGGAGGTGACCAGCGACGCGGTCTCGTCGGCGCGTGTCTCGTCGATGTCGGCGCAGATCACCTCGCCGCCGCGCCGGCCGAGTTCGAGCGCGAACGCACGGCCGATCCCGCTCCCGGCACCGGTGACGAGCGCGCGAGCGTTCTGCGACACCGGATTCCGGAGGAACCGGCGCCGTATTCCGTCGACCGCGGTGATCATGACGCGTCCGCCTCGGTGAGTGAGGCCGGGGCCGTCGCCGGAGACGGCCGGTCCGCCGCCCGGTCGCCCAGGAACTCGGCCACCCGGCGCAGTGCGGCGTCGGCTTCTGGGCCGAGCCGGGGGAGGGCCTGGAAGACGTGCATCAGGCCCGGCCAGATCTCCAGCCGGCTGTCACCGCCGTGCGCGCTGAGTTGCTCGTGCAGGTGGCGGGCGTCGGCGCTGAGCATCTCGGCGCCGCCCGCCTGGATGAGGAACGGTGGAAGATCCCGTGCCGCCGCGAAATCCAGCGCGAGACGCGGGTCGTCGGCGGCAACGTCGCGGGTGTAGAGCGCCACCAGGCGGGCGGCAGCCGCAGCCGTGATCGCCGGGTCGCGCCGGATGCGTTCCTGGGTGCGCGCCAGCTCGAAGGTGAGGTCGATGAGCGGGGAGAACAGGACGACCGCGGCGGGTTGGGCAGCGCCGCCGTCCGCGCGTCGGAGGGTCAGATCGCAGGCCAGATGACCGCCGGCGGAGTCGCCGGCGACCACGATGTCGGAAGGGAGGAAGCCCTGGCGGAGCAGCCAGTCGAAGCCGTCGGCGACGTCCTCGGCGGCGGTGGGGAATCGGTGCTCGGGCGCCAGACGGTAGTCGACGACGAACACCGGTATCCCGGTCGCGAAAGAGAGCCGCGCGGCCAGCGACCGATGTGTGCGAGCCGAGCAGATGCTGTACGCGCTGCCGTGGACGTAGTAGATCGCGCGGCGCCCCCGTCGGACATCCGGTCCGAGAACCCACTCGCCGCGAATGCCGTTCTCGCGGACCGGATACACGGTTGTTCCGGATGGCGTACGTCCGAGCGTGCGCATGATCGCGGCGATGAGACCGCGCGAGAGTCGGATGCCCAGCGGATTCAGTGGAATCGCGCCGGTGAACGTGCCGAGCCCCCACCTCGTCGCATGGGCGGTCACGGTGGCCCGTGCCGACGCGCGGGTCGGCAGCGGGGTCGGAGTCGTGCTGGTGTGCATCAACTCACACCATCAGCAACCGTGCCATTTGTCAATGGCACGATGGATGCGTCAGGGGTGGGCGGTGGGTTCGGGAGCCGCACACACAGCAGACCGGGCCGCGCGAGATGCTCGCGCGGCCCGGTGGTTCACCGCCCGTCAGTTCCGGGTGCTGCCCCCGGGCACGGTGGACGCGGCTTCTGTGGTCGGCGTTCCCGCGGTCTCGGGCTCCGCCGACATCACTTCGATGTCAGCGGTCATGCGAGCGAGCGCCGCGGGTCCGTAGATCAGGCGGGTCGGCACGAACTTCATCCCGAGCCAGTAGAGGAGCATGCCCATGCCCGCGCCGATGAACCATGTGAAGCTGGCCTGATACACGGTGCCGAAGATGACGACACCGATCGGGAGGATCGACGCGATGGCGGTGGCGCCGACGGCAACCGGGTTCCAGCCGTTGCGGTACCAGTAGGCGCCCTCGGGCCTCATGGTGAAGAGCTCGTCCACCTCGATCTTCTGCTTCTTGACGAGGTAGAAATCGGCGATGAGGATGCCGAACAGCGGACCGATGACCGCGCCGAGGGTGTCCATCGTGTAGTGGATCGCGGTCGGATTGTTGAAGAGGTTCCACGGCGTGATGAGCACCGAGCCGACCGCCGCGATCATGCCGCCGGTTCGCCAGCTGATCTTGGTGGGCGCGACATTCGAGAAGTCGAAAGCCGGCGAGACGAAGTTCGCGACGATGTTGATCCCGATCGTGGCGATGGCGAAGGTGAGCACGCCCAGCACCGCGGCGGTCGTGTTGTCGATGCGATCGACGATGTGCACCGGATCGGTGATGATGTTGCCGTCCTCGTCGGTGCCGATGACCGTGACCGCCGCGGAGACCGTGCACACCACGAGGAGTGAGAAGAAGAGGAAGTTGACCGGCAGGCCCCAGAAGTTGCCCTTTTTCACCTCGCCGAAAGTGCGCCCGTACCGCGAGAAGTCACCGAAGTTGAGCATCGGACCGGAGAAATAGGAGATCACGAGTGCGATCGCGCTGATCATCATCGTGAACGACGACCAACCGGAGAGCCCGTCGCCGACCGACAGGTCGAGACTCACGTTGTCCCAACCGGCCTCGACGACCAGGTAGGCCGCCAGCGCGATCATGACGACATACACTGCGGGACCGCAGAAGTCGATGAACTTCCGGATGGTTTCCATGCCGTTCCAGAACACGAACGCCTGCAGGATCCACATCAGGATGAAACCCGCCCAGCCGAGCGCGGACAGGCCGAGGAAACCATGCTGTTCGACATCGCCCCAGGGTTCGAGTCCGGGCCAGAACTTCAGCGCCAGGAGCCCGAAAGCGACTGAGGCGAGATAGGTCTGGATGCCGTACCAGACGACCGCGATCACGCCGCGGATGATCGCCGGGATGTTGGCTCCCTTGACGCCGAAGGAGACCCGGGTCGTCACCGGGTAGGGGACGCCCGCCATCTGGGAGGGCTTCGCGACCAGATTGCACAGGATGTTGACGGCCACGATGCCCACCACGAGCGCCACCAGCACCTGCCAGGCCGCGATGCCCAGCGCGAAAAGGCTTCCCGCGAACACGTAGCCGCCGACGCTGTGCACGTCGGACATCCAGAAGGCGAAGATGTTGTACCACGTCCACTTCTGTTCCTTCAGTGGCGCGAGATCGGTGTTGGTGAGCCGATCGTCGTAGGTGGACTTGATGACGCTCTCACCGGCGGCGCCGGTGTGGGACGTGGCCGCAGGTACCTGCGGTCCGGGCGTCCCGGAGGGTGGTGTGGACATTGGCGTTCTCCTGGTCCTGGTCAGCGGCCGGGGTCGGAAGTCGTACGGGGCGCACGCTGATGGGAGAAATGTAAGAACGGATTGTTACCCCGCGATGAACGGGCAGATATATTTCGCCGGGGCTCAGTCGTGGCGGACGTCGAGGAGTGCGGCGGTCTCGATGACGGCGCTCTCGAGGCGCTGGTGGTGACGGTGTGCGACGTCGAGGACCGATGCGGTGTCTCGGTCGCCGAAGGCCGCGAGCAGGTCGGCGTGGTCGGTGTTGAGTGCCTGCTGGGTCTCGGCGGTCACCGATCTCATCACCTGGAACGGTTCGGTGAGATTCCAGGTCGCCTCGAACATGTTGAGCAGCCGCGGCATCGCGCACGGCTCGGTGAGAGCGCGATGGAACTCGCGGGAGATGTCGTGAAAAGCCTTGCCGTCGTTGTACTTCACCGCCGCGAGCAGCTCGATGTGGTGTGCGCGTGCGGTCTCCAGGGAGGACTCGTCGATCAGGCCGACCGACCGGGCGAGTGCTGCTTGTTCGAGAGTGCCTCGGACGAAGTAGATCTCGCGTAGCTCCTCGGTGGACAGCTGACTCACCCGGTACCCCGCTCCGGGGCGGTGCACCACCAGGCCTTCGCCGACCAGTGTCTTCAGGGCTTCGCGGACCGGGATCGGACTCACGTCGAAGGCGTCGGCGATCTCGCCCGGCGGGAGTTGGGTCCCCGGGGGCGCGCCACCGGACAGGATCAGTCGACGTAGTTCCTCGAGCACATTCGCACGTGTGTTGGGCGAACGCGTCTCGGCGAGCTGGGCGAGCAGGCGGTCGGTCATCCGCCGGTTCATCGAGATGACCGATTCCGGGACGGGTGACGCGCGATCCAGTCGGCGACCGCCTCGGTGAGCCGATGTTGATTGTGCCGCTTGACGATCTCGTGACCCTCGTCGTCGAACATCAGCATCTCGGCCACGGCGCCGCGTGCCTGGAGTTCGGCGACGATCTGTTGCGACTCGCTCACCGGCACGTTGGTGTCGTGCGCTCCGTGGACGACGAGCAGCGGCGCGCGCACCGCGTCGATCCGGTGGATCGGCGACAGGTCGGCGAGGAGTTCACGGTCGAACTCCGGATGTCCGTACTTGGTGTAGGCCGCCACCGCGATCCACGGTTCGGTGTTGCGGAAGAACGACTCCAGGTCGCTCATGCCGCAGATGGCGATCCCGGCGGCGAACAGGTCGGGATGGAAGGTCAGGCATGCCAGGGTCAGATAACCGCCGTACGAACGGCCGGAGCAGTAGACCGCGTCGGGGTCGGCGATGCCCTGTCGACACAGGAACTCGGCACAGTCCGCGGCGTCGTCGATCCCGGCATACCGTCCGTAACGGTCGTCGGCGTGCGCGAACAACCGGCCGTATCCCGACGACCCGCGGACGTTCGCGGCGAAGACCGTGATCCCGGCGTCGACGAGGGGACCGAACAAGAACTGGTAGTCCGGGCGCGACTGCCCCTCGGGTCCGCCGTGGAAGTAGAGCAGGGTGGGGCCGGGCGCGGCCGTGCCGACGGTCCGCTTGGCGCGGAACAGGAAGCCGGACAACGGCATACCGTCGCGCGCCGAGAACTCCATCAGTTCGGGCCGGAGCAGACACGAGGGACCCTCGCCGGCGACGACGTCGTCGCGGACCGGGAACACCTGCCGGTTGGCGACATCCACGAGATGGACGAGGGGGGAGTGCTGCGGGCTCGACACCGTCACCGTCACGACCGACCCCGCGGCACTGATGGACAGGTCGGAGGCCACCTCGCCGGGCAGGTCGATGGGCGGGTGCAGGGTCTGATCGGGCAGGGTCAGGATCTGCAACTCGCTGCAGCCCCGCACATTCCACAGCAGGGCGACGGTCGACTGGTCGTGGCTGACCGCGAACTCGTCGAGCCCGATGTCGACGCGCTGGGCCATCACCCGGAAGCGCACGCCGAACTTGCTGACCTCGACTCCCAGAAGCCGAGGGAACTTGGCGTCGAAATCGCTGCGCACCAGCGCCTGGACACTGTCGAGGTCGCGGGCCGGTTCGTTCGGGGCGGGGACGAACACCAGGGATGAGTGATCGAAACCCTGGTCGAGGAGATAACCCTGATCGGTGATCGCGCCCGGATCCTGCGGCAGCAGCGGGGTCATCGTGATCTCGTCGTCACCCGATTGGGGATGGCGGCGCAGCAGCAACATGTCGTGATACCCGCGCGGGCCCACCCGGACGAGGGTGGCACCCTTCCACGAGTCGATCAGCACGCTGCCGACGCGCTGATCGAGGGTGAGTGTCGTCCCGGTCCCCGGATGCACGCGGAGCGCGTGGGAGGTGCCGTCCTGATCGATGGCGGTGATCAGGACCCAGTCGGTGTCCCAGCCGACCAGGCCCACCGTGCCGAACGATCGCCCGTCGGGGCGCGTCGCGGCGATGCGATGGGCGGTGTCGTCGTCGGGATCGGTGGTGACGACCCACACCTGGTGGTGCTCACCGCCGCTGGGCGCGATCTCCACTGCGAGCCAGCGACCGTCCGTGGAGTGCACCACCTTTCGGACCGGACCGGTGGATCGGAGCTGCACCCAGCGCAACTCGCCGACGCCGTCCCGCGAGAGCGATCGCTGCGCGGCCCGCGGATAACCGGTGCCCTCGTCGACGATGTAGGCGAAGGCACTCCCGTCGGGGGAGAGCGAGGCGCCGTAGGTCTTCCAGCCGCGGTCGTCGAAGCGCAGAGCGGTCACCGTCGGGCGTTCGCTTCCATCGTCTGCAACCACATCTCCAGTAGGGCGACCTGCCACAGCTCGTTGCCGTCGAGTCTCGTGCGGATTCCGTTGGGGTCGGCGAACAGTCGGTCGAGGGCCGCGGGACGGTACAGGCCGCGATCGCGGGCCGCCTTCGACCGCAGGGTGTCCGACACGAGATCGAGGACACCGCCGGTCAGATGGCGGATACCCGGCACCGGGAAGTACCCCTTCGTGCGATCGATGACCGCCGACGGCAGCAGCGCCCGGCTCGCCTCCTTGAGGACGCCCTTGCCGCCATGCGCGAGTTTGAGATCGGGGGGACACGTGGCGGCCAGTTCGACGAACTCGTGGTCGAGGAACGGGACGCGGGCCTCCAGGCCCCAGGCCATCGTCATGGTGTCGACGCGTTTGACCGGGTCGTCGACGAGCATGACGGTCGTGTCCAGGCGGAGGGCGGCGTCGACGGCGGTGGCCGCGCCCGGTGCGGACTGGTGGGCCCAGGCGAATTCGAAGCTGGGGTCGTAACCGGCCTCGGTGAGGTAGTCGTCGGCGAGGATGCCGCGGATGTCGACATCGTCGCGGTCGAAGAACACGTCGGCGTACGCGCGCGTCGTCTTCTCCCTCGTCACGTCCAGCAGCGGGGGATACCAGCTGTACCCGCCGAGGATCTCGTCGGCGCCCTGACCGGACTGGACCACCTTGATGGACTTGCTGACCTCCTGCGACAAGAGATAGAACGCGACGCAGTCGTGGCTGACCATCGGTTCGCCCATCGCCGCGACCGTATCCGGGATCGCGGGCAGCAACCGGTCGGTCCCGATGTGGATCTTGTGATGGTCGGTACCGAAGGTGTCGGCGATGAGGTCGGAGTAGGCGTACTCGTCCCCCGATTCCCCGGCCGCGGAATCGAATCCGATGCTGAAGGTCGCGAGGTCGGTCTGACCCTGCTCGGCGAGCAGCGCGACCACCAGCGAGGAGTCGACGCCCCCGGACAGCAGCACGCCGACCGGGACGTCGGCGACCATGCGCCGGCGCACGGACGTCCGCAGCGAGTCGAGCAGCTCGTGCTGCCATCGCTTCTCGTCCCAGTCCCGGCGGTCGGGATGCGGTTCGAAAACCGGTTCCCAGTAACGGCGTTCGGTGCGGCGTCCGTCGGGCTGGATGGTCATGACGGTGGCCGGCGGCAGCTTCCGGATGCCGTTGTAGATGGTGTGGGGTGCCGGGACGACGGCATGGAAGCTGAAGTAGTGGTGCAACGCCACCCGATCGATGGAGGTGTCGACGTCGCCGGCGCGCAGGAGTGCCTGCACCGACGAGGCGAACCGGAGCCGGCCGGGGGTGTCGGCGAGATAGAGCGGTTTGATGCCGAGCCGGTCCCGTCCGAGGGTGACCACGCCGGTGTCGGTGTCGACGACGGCGAACGCGAACATGCCCATGAAGTGGTCGACGCAGTCGGGGCCCCAGGCATGGAACGCCTTGAGGATGACCTCGCTGTCGGCGTGGGAGAAGAACGTGTAGCCCTTGCCCTCGAGTTCGGCGCGCAGTTCGTGGTGGTTGTAGATGCAGCCGTTGAAGACCAACGCCAGGCCGAGTGCCGGGTCGATCATCGGCTGACTGCCCTTCTCGGTCAGGTCGATGATCTTCAGGCGCCGATGACCCAGCGCCACAGCGCCTTTCGAGAAGACGCCCGAGCCGTCAGGGCCGCGACGTGTCATCTCGCAGGTCATGGCGTCGACCGCCGAGACATCCGGAGCCGTCCCGTCGAACCGGATCTCGCCGCAGATTCCGCACATGGGTCGGTGGTCCTCCTCGTTAGCTGTCGTACTCCGGTGCCGCTGGTGCCCTGGTGCCCCGGGCGGAGGCATCCTCCCACCCTAGGAGCAGCCGGTCGGGACGGCACCCCGGGCGGGGCGACTACTTCGGCGTCACCCAGGTGGTGATGTCGCAGTGCACGACCTCGACGCCCTCGGTGTCGACGATGCTCACCGACACGGTGACGTCGGTGCCGGTGGTGATCGCGTCGAAGTCGACGGGGTCGGCCAGTCGCGCCTCGGCGGTCAGGCGCGTTGTGGCCTTCGTCAGATAGCGGGTCTGCATCGCCTTGGGAATCCAACGGTGGGTGGTGGGCGTGGTGGCCTCCATCAGCATCCCCATCGCGGCCTCGGCGAGGTTGCACGCCGCGATCGCGTGGAAGGTGCCGATGTGGTTGTGGACGCCGAACCAGTTGGGTGCGGTGACCTTGCAGTAGCCGGGCTCCATCTCCTGCACGAGAGGCAGGACGGTGCCGAAGTACGGGACCTTCGCGACCATGCCGAGGGAGAAGAGGACGTTGCCCAGCGGAGTGGCGGGCAGCTTCTTGCGCAGGGCGAAGGTGGGGTTCGTGGAACTCATGGCGGTATCTTACTCATCGGTCAGGTAAGGTTCGGCCGACGGTCGCCGGCGCTGATTTGATCGTGCTCCCGACCTGATGCATACTGTTCGGGTTGCCTTGACCGGCGGACGCAGGTTGTGCCATGTGCCAGACCTGCGGTCGCGATCAGGTGAATGACTCCCAGGCCCGGTCTACGGGGACTGGGCGTGTAACGCGTGCCCCGACATCGGTTCACGGTCCCGACACGCCCGACCGCGGGTGCCGGAGCAAACCGGCTCGTACTAGGTGCGAGCCAACGTACAACGACAGATGAACAGCGTCGATTGCCGTATCTCACACGGTGGTCATGTGCTCAGCCGGCGAGAGGTCGGTCCAGATCACGCGGTGTTTGTCTGTCGAGAACAACTGACGGAAGAGGACACAGCGTGGCGGGACAAAAGATCCGCATCAGGCTCAAGGCCTACGACCACGAGGCGATCGACGCTTCGGCGCGCAAGATCGTGGAGACCGTGACCCGTACCGGGGCACGCGTCGTCGGCCCGGTGCCATTGCCCACCGAGAAGAACGTGTACTGCGTCATCCGTTCGCCGCACAAGTACAAGGACAGCCGCGAACACTTCGAGATGCGTACCCACAAGCGACTCATCGACATCCTCGACCCGACACCGAAGACGGTCGACGCGCTCATGCGCATCGACCTGCCGGCCAGCGTCGACGTCAACATCCAGTAGGACGGGGGCGAGATAACACATGAGCAATCAGAGTTCGACCAAGGGCATCCTGGGCACCAAGCTCGGCATGACCCAGGTCTTCGACGAGAACAACCGCGTCGTCCCGGTGACTGTCATCCAGGCCGGCCCGAACGTGATCACCCAGCTCCGCACCGCGGACCGTGACGGCTACACGGCCGTCCAGCTCGCCTACGGCGCCGTCGATCCCCGCAAGGTGACCAAGCCGGTCGCCGGTCAGTTCGGCAAGGCCGGGGTCACCCCGCGCCGCCACCTGGCCGAGATCCGCGTCAACGACGTCGCCGAGTTCGAGGTCGGTCAGGAACTGACCGCCGAGATCTTCGCCGACGGCGCGCTGGTCGACGTCACCGGCACCTCCAAGGGCAAGGGCTTCGCCGGCGTCATGAAGCGTCACGGCTTCGCCGGTCTGGGCGCCAGCCACGGTGCCCACCGCGTACACCGCGCTCCGGGTTCGATCGGTGGCTGCGCCACGCCGGGTCGCGTGTTCAAGGGCATGCGCATGGCAGGCCGCATGGGTAACGACAAGGTGACCACGCAGAACCTCACCGTCCACAAGGTGGACGCCGAGGCCGGTCTCCTGCTGATCAAGGGAGCGATCCCGGGTCGCAAGGGCGGCATCGTGATGGTTCGCGACGCAGTGAAGGGTGGTGCCAAATGAGCACCGAGACGGCTACCAAGCTGACGCTGGACGTCAAGACCGCCGACGGCAAGACCAACGGAACCGTTGACCTGCCCGCCGCGCTCTTCGACGCCCCGGCCAACATCGCGCTGATGCATCAGGTCGTCGTGGCCCAGCAGGCAGCGGCACGCCAGGGCACGCACTCCACCAAGACCCGCGGCGAGGTCCGCGGCGGTGGCGCCAAGCCGTACCGCCAGAAGGGCACCGGCCGTGCGCGTCAGGGTTCGACCCGCGCCCCGCAGTTCGCCGGCGGTGGCACCGTCCACGGCCCGCAGCCGCGCGACTACAGCCAGCGCACCCCCAAGAAGATGAAGGCGGCCGCACTGCGCGGTGCGCTGAGCGATCGCGCTCGTAACGAGCGCATCCACGTGATCACCGAACTGGTCTCCGGGCAGAAGCCCTCGACCAAGTCGGCGCGTCAGTTCCTGGAGAGCCTCTCCGATCGCCGCAAGTTCCTGGTCGTCCTCGGCCGCGAGGACCTGACGGCGTGGCTGAGTGTCGCGAACCTGCAGAACGTGCTGCCGATCGCGCCGGATCAGCTCAACACCTACGACGTCCTGGATTCGGACGAGGTGGTGTTCAGCGTCGAGACGCTCAATGCCTTCATCGAGCAGAACACGGCGGATGCCAAGGCTGCCGTCGAGAAGACAGCAGAGGAGGCCTGACATGGCGACCGTTGCCGACCCGCGCGACATCATCCTGGCGCCCGTGATCTCGGAGAAGTCCTACGGGCTCATGGAGGACAACGTGTACACCTTCCTGGTGCACCCGGAGTCCAACAAGACCGAGATCAAGATCGCGATCGAGAAGATCTTCGGTGTCAGCGTTGCCAGCGTCAACACCGCGAACCGACAGGGCAAGCGCAAGCGGACCCGCACCGGCTACGGCCAGCGCAAGTCCACCAAGCGCGCCATCGTGTCGCTGACCGCAGACAGCAAGCCCATCGAGATCTTCGGGGGCTCGGTCAGCTGACCGGGGCGCCCAGAGAAGGACTAGAGACTCATGGCTATTCGTAAGTACAAGCCGACGACCCCGGGTCGTCGTGGGGCCAGCGGCTCCGACTTCGCCGAGGTCACCCGTGACCACCCGGAGAAGTCGCTGGTGCGTCCGCTGCACGGGCGTGGTGGCCGAAACGCTCACGGCCGTATCACCACTCGTCACAAGGGTGGCGGCCACAAGCGCGCCTACCGTCTGATCGACTTCCGTCGCAACGACAAGGACGGCATCAACGCCAAGGTCGCTCACATCGAGTACGACCCGAACCGCACCGCGCGGATCGCGTTGCTGCACTACGTCGACGGCGAGAAGCGCTACATCATCGCGCCCAAGGGCCTGAAGCAGGGCGACGTCGTCGAGAGCGGTTCGACCGCCGACATCAAGCCCGGCAACAACCTGCCGCTGCGCAACATCCCGACCGGTACCCAGGTCCACGCCGTGGAGCTGCGTCCGGGTGGCGGCGCGAAGATGGCCCGCAGCGCGGGATCGTCGATCCAGCTGCTGGGCAAGGAAGGCACCTACGCCACCCTGCGTATGCCCTCCGGCGAGATCCGTCGCGTCGACGTGCGCTGCCGCGCCACCGTCGGCGAGGTGGGCAACGCCGAGCAGAGCAACATCAACTGGGGCAAGGCCGGCCGTATGCGCTGGAAGGGCAAGCGCCCGACCGTCCGTGGTGTCGTCATGAACCCGGTCGACCACCCGCACGGTGGTGGTGAGGGCAAGACCTCCGGTGGTCGCCACCCGGTCAGCCCGTGGGGCAAGCCCGAGGGCCGTACCCGCAAGAACAAGGCCAGCGACAAGCTGATCGTCCGCCGCCGTCGTACCGGCAAGAACAAGCGATAACAGGAGGAGGTAAGAGAATGCCACGCAGCCTCAAGAAGGGCCCGTTCGTCGACGACCACCTCCTGAAGAAGGTGGATGTCCAGAACGAGAAGGGCACCAAGCAGGTCATCAAGACCTGGTCCCGTCGTTCGACCATCATTCCCGACTTCATCGGTCACACCTTTGCCGTCCACGACGGCCGCAAGCACGTGCCGGTGTTCATCTCGGATTCGATGGTCGGGCACAAGCTGGGCGAGTTCGCCCCCACCCGTACCTTCAAGGGTCACATCAAGGATGACCGGAAAGCGAAGCGCCGGTAATGACTACGCAGACCGATAATCCGACAGCAAAGGCGACCGCCAAGTTCGTGCGCGTCACGCCGATGAAGGCGCGTCGTGTCCTGGACCTGGTCCGCGGCAAGAACGTGGACGAGGCGCTCGACATCCTGCGGTTCGCACCGCAGTCGGCGTCCGAGCCCGTGTACAAGGTCCTGGCGAGTGCCGTGGCCAACGCGGAGAACAACCTGGATCTGGATCGCCGGACCCTGGTCGTCGCCACCGCGTTCGCCGACGAGGGCCCGACCCTCAAGCGCTTCCAGCCGCGCGCGCAGGGTCGTGCGTTCCGTATCCGCAAGCGCACCAGCCACATCACCGTGGTCGTGGAGAGCCTGCCGGAGAAGGCAGCCGGCGGCCGTGGCCGTTCGCGTCAGCCGAAGAAGAAGGGAGCCTAGTAGTGGGCCAGAAAATCAACCCGCACGGCTTCCGTCTGGGCATCACCACCGACTGGAAGTCGCGGTGGTACGCCGACAAGCAGTACGCGGACTACGTCAAAGAGGATGTCGCCATCCGCAAGCTCCTCTCCACGGGGCTCGAGCGGGCCGGCATCGCCAAGGTGGAGATCGAGCGCACCCGTGACCGGGTTCGCGTCGACATCCACACCGCGCGTCCGGGCATCGTCATCGGTCGCCGCGGCGCCGAGGCCGATCGCATCCGCGGCGACCTGGAGAAGCTGACCGGTAAGCAGGTCCAGCTGAACATCCTCGAGGTCAAGAACGCCGAGTCCGAGGCCCAGCTGGTGGCCCAGGGCGTCGCCGAGCAGCTGAGCAACCGTGTGGCGTTCCGCCGCGCGATGCGCAAGGCGATCCAGTCGGCGATGCGTCAGCCGAACGTGAAGGGCATCCGGGTCCAGTGCTCGGGTCGTCTGGGCGGCGCTGAGATGAGCCGCAGCGAGTTCTACCGCGAGGGTCGCGTGCCGCTGCACACGCTGCGCGCCGACATCGACTACGGACTCTACGAAGCCAAGACCACCTTCGGCCGGATCGGCGTGAAGGTGTGGATCTACAAGGGCGACATCGTCGGTGGACGTCGTGAGCTGGCCGCGGCCGCTCCGGCAGCCGAGGATCGCCGTCCGCGCCGGCCCAGCCGGCCCCGGCGTAGCGGTGCCTCGGGCACCACTGCGACGAGCACCGACGCCGCTCGCGCGGCCGAAGCCGCTCCCGCCGAGGCCACCGCTGGTGCGGCTGAGAAGCAGGAGGGCTAGGCCATGTTGATCCCACGTCGGGTCAAGCACCGCAAGCAGCACCACCCCAGCCTCAAGGGGCAGGCCAAGGGCGGCACCAAGGTGACGTTCGGCGATTACGGCATCCAGGCTCTGGAAGGCGCGTACATCACCAACCGTCAGATCGAGTCCGCTCGTATCGCGATCAACCGGCACATCAAGCGTGGCGGCAAGGTCTGGATCAACATCTTCCCGGACCGCCCGCTGACCAAGAAGCCGGCCGAGACCCGCATGGGTTCGGGTAAGGGTTCGCCCGAGTGGTGGGTTGCCCCGGTCAAGCCGGGTCGCGTGCTGTTCGAGATGACCTACCCGAATGAGGAGATCGCTCGCGAGGCCCTGCGTCGCGCGCAGCACAAGCTCCCCATCAAGACCAGGATCGTGACCAGAGAGGAGCAGTTCTGATGGCACTCGGAGTTGCTGCGAACGAGCTTCGTGAGCTCAACGACGCTGATCTGGTCGATCGCCTGAAAGAGTCGAAGGAAGAACTGTTCAACCTTCGGTTCCAGATGGCCACCGGCCAGCTCGACAACAACCGTCGCCTGCGGACCGTGCGTCGCGAGATCGCGCGTATCTACACCGTGATGCGCGAACGGGAGCTGGGCCTGGCGTCCGGACCGGATGGTGATGACGCATGAGTGAGGACCAGAAGGTGACCGAAACCCAGACCGAGGTGCGCGCACGCCGCAAGGAGCGCATCGGCTACGTGGTCAGCGACAAGATGCAGAAGACCATCGTGGTCGAGCTGGAAGATCGTAAGAGCCACCCGCTCTACGGCAAGATCATCCGGACCACGAGCAAGGTCAAGGCCCACGACGAGAACGGCGATGCCGGCGTCGGTGACCGCGTGCGGATCATGGAGACCCGCCCGCTGTCGGCGACCAAGCACTGGCGTCTCGTCGAGGTGCTGGAGAAGGCCAAGTAAGCCCTCTCCCAACGAGTTCTACCGTCACCGGCCCGTTCCCCACAGGGAGCGGGCCGGTTTCGTCGTATTTGGTCTCAACAGGGGATTGACCGGTCGAGCCGGACGGTGTGAGGCTGAGACGCGATGCCCACCACCGATCTCGCGAGCGGCGACACCCCCGCACGACCCGCGTGGGTGCGGCGCGCATTCGAATCGGATTCGGCGGAGCCGGATCTGGACCGCGTCCGCCGGGTGGGCGCCCGCTTCCTGGGCCTGGGTTTCATCGGTTACCCCGTGGTCTCCGCGGCGTCGATCCTCGCCTCGGCGCCGCTGACCGACGCCTGGTGGCCACCGCTGAGCATCCTGCTGTCGGTCGGACCAGGAATCCTGGTGATCGCGGCGACGTTTCGACCGGGCACGGCGTGGCTCACCCCGCTCGCCCTGACGACCTGGGCCGGGTACATCCTCGGCCTGGGTCTGTGGTTCGTGGCCTGGAACGGGACGACCCTGACGAATCCCGACGACTCGGCGCAGTGGATGGTCGCCTTCTGCGGTATGCCGAGCATGGTGCTGATGCTCGTGCGGCCGCGTCTCGCAGTGGCGGGTCTGCTCGTGTCGTCGACCCTCGCGCACATCTCCCAGCAGCTCGGCCGGTTCGGTGAGGTGACTTCCGATGCGCCCGTGGAGATCCTGTGGTCGCTGGTGTTCACCGGGGTCTTCCTCGCGGTCGTGCTGGTCGCGACCCGCACCGGCCGTGAGCTCGACGAGACGCGTGAGGAGACCTACCGCACCGCGGCCAACGTGGCCGCGGCGTCGGCCCGCGAGGTGGAGAAGGAGCGGTTCGACGCCATCGTGCACGACCGGGTCATCGCCTCACTCCTCGCCGTCCGGCCGGGGCGTCCCGATGAGCGGCTCGCCGCCCAGGCCGCGTCGGCCCTCGATGAACTCGCCCGGGTACCGGGACCCGGGGATGCGGACACCGTTCCGGATGTCGAGGTGGTCCGTCGCATCAGGTCTACTGCCGCCGATATCTCCGAACGATTCGACGTGGAGGTCGTGGGTGGCCAGAACGCCGATGACCAGGACCCCGGTGACCAGGACGCCGTGGAGGTTCGGCGTGCCGAGCCGGCCTCGTATCCCGTCGAGGTCCTCGATGCGGTCGTCGAGGCGATGTCGGAGTCGTTGCGGAACGTGCTGCGCCACGCCGGGGACGATGCCGAATGCGCCGTCATCGTGCAGTTGGCATCCGACGCCCTGAGCATGGCGGTCGTCGACGACGGCGTCGGGTTCGATCCGGAGTCGGTGGCGGTCGGCCGGCTGGGAATCGCGGTGAGCATCCGCGGTCGTCTCGCGAGGCTGCCCGGTGGCCACGCGCGGGTGCACAGTCGCGCCGGGCGGGGGACCACGGTTCAGATCCGATGGGAGCGGCCGTGAGACGAGAGTGTTCTCGCGGCGTCGACGACGCCGAACGCGGCGAGGTCGTCAATGCGTTCGGCATCGGGTCGCGGCCCCTGTGGCTGATGATGGGCGCGTTCGCATGCGGCTACTTCGCCGTGACGCTCTATGCCGACTCGTCCATCACCGGGTGGTGGCAGTGGACCGGGGTGTTCGCCGGTTTCGTGTTGTTCGTCGTGGCCGGGATGACGATCCTCGATTCGCCCGGTGATCCGCTGCCCGGATCGACGACCTCCGTCATCGCCGCGATGACCGTCTCGGCCGTGGCCGTGACGCTGTTCTCGTTGCCGTCGCCGCCGTCGCACGTGATGCAGACCGGGCCGCCGATGGGGGCCTCGGTGATCATCCTGGCCTTCGTCGCGGTGCGCGGTCGTCCCCTGGCGGCGTGGCTCGCGAGCGGTTGCATCAGCGTCATCGCGGGCGTGTGGGGCGCCGTCTCGACCGCGGGAGCGGTCTGGGGACTGTCGATCACCCTGCCGGGATACGCGATCATGATCATGGGGTCGCTGTTCTCCGTCATGCTGCGCCCGATGGCCCGCAACATCTACGAACTACGCGAGGCCAACGAACGCCAGGCGGCGCTCGACGCCGCCGCCGCTGCGGCCACCGAGGTGCGGGACCGACGTCTCGCCGCTCTCGACGAACGCGCACGCCCCGTCCTCACACGCATGGCGCGCCGCGAGACCCTCACCGCCGACGAGGTGGCCACGGCCCGGCTGCTCGAGGCGCAATTACGCGACGGCATCCGTGCCTCCGGGCTCGACCTCCCGATGGTCCGGGACGCGGCGTGGCGGGCGCGTCAGCGGGGTGTGCGCGTCGTTCTGCTCGACGACGGCGGGCTGGCCGCGCTCGACGACGCGCACGCGGCCGTGGCGCGTGCTCAACTCACCGTCGCGGTCGAGGACGTGCTCGACGGGACCGACAGCGGACGGGTGACCGTGCGCATCCAACCACCCGGCCGCGACGCACTGGCGACCGTCGGGGTCGACACAGGTGACGCTGTCTCGCTGATCGCGTTCGGTGTAGATCCGTTGGCCGGTGACCCGGAGACCGAGGCGAGCACGACCGCCACACGGGCGACGTGATGCGGGCGGTCGGAGATGCGGTCGCGCACCGCGTGAGTGTTGGAGGGACGGCCGTCGTCGAACTCCGCCATCGAGCATCCGTGCTCCGGCAGGGTATGGGGGGAGGCCGACGCGAGGACGACTCGGACCTCGCCCGGCAACAGCGGATCGGCTGCCGTTTCGTCGGTTGCGGATTGCTTCTGTTCTGCCTGTTGATGGTTCCGGTGGCGATCCGGCATGCCGAGATCACCGATCCGTGGTGGACTGCGGTCAGCTTCGGGCTCGTGGCCACGCCGGCTGTTTGTGTTGTGGTCTCCACCTTGTTGCCGATTCCGAGACACCTCGACGGCTTGGTCATCGCCTGCGCATGCGGGTACCTTGTCGCGACATCGTTGTGGTTTCCGGCATGGCGGGGCGAGCCCGACGACGATGCGCGGTGGGCGGTGTGGATGCTGCAGTTTCCGTCGGTTCCGAGTTTTGCACTCGTGATCATGTCGAGAACGCGGTGGGCATTGGCCGCCCTGGTGGTGAACACGTTCCTGGTCCACATCGCCAACCAGATCGCACGGTACGGAGAGGTCAGACCGCTCGAGTTGCTGAGTGCTCCGCTGTCGATCGCCCTGGCCGGTGTGTTCCTGTCCGTGGCGTTCGCCACGGTGCGTAACGTACGCTCTCTCGACGATCGGCATCCCGAACTCCTGAGGTCGGCTGCCGCAACGGCTGCAGACACTGCGCAGGAGGCCGAACGCGCGCGGTTCGCAGCGTTGATCCACGACCGGGTGATCGCGACCCTGCTCGCGGTGCAAGCAGGGCCGCCAGACCCGAGACTGGCGGCACAGGCAAGATCAGCTTTGGAGGAACTCGACAGGAGCAGGGGCACACCGACGCTGCTCGACGCGGAGGGCTTCGCGGCGCGTATCCGAGCCGCGGCCCTGGCGACCAGCGAAGCAGTGCGTTGTTCTCTCGTGGTGTCCGGCGAGTGGCGGTACTCCACCGAGATCGTCGACGTGATGGCCGACTGCGTCGGTGAGGCGACACGGAACTGGTACCGACACGCCGGCGCGGGCTCACGGTGCGAGGTGGACGGCTATTTCGACGCCGAGCATGTTCGGGTCATCGTGGCCGATGACGGGGCCGGATTCGATCCGTCGGCCGTCGATCCGCATCGCTTCGGTATCGCCGGCGGGATACATGCCCGTATGACGCGGTTGACGGGAGGCGCGGCAACGGTGAGCAGCGCACCCGGACTCGGGACCGTCGTGACGCTGGATTGGCGACATCGTGAGAACTGACCCTCCTTCGCCGGAATTCGCCGGGCTCGACGACCTCGACCGGACTGCGGTCAACCTGTTCGGGCTGGGATCCCCCGTGTTGATGAGGGCCCTGCTGTTTTATGGCTGTGTCCACCTCGCCGTCACCGTGGCCGCGTGCTGGAACATCCGCGCACCGGCCACCTGGTTCGCACTCGTCGCCGGATTCGTCATGTTCGTCGGTGCGGCGGCCGCCCTCATGCGGTTCTCGGCGTCGGAGTTGCCGCGACGGCGAGCATGGGCCGTCACCGCGGCGACGATGGCGGGCTTCGGGGTCTCGCTCGCAAGCCTGCCGCAGGCAACCTACATGACCCTCCAGACGACGCCGGCGACTTCGGCACTGACCATCCTTCTCGTCATGGTCGTGTTGTACGGACATCCGGTGATCGCCTGGATCGGTGCGGCATCCGGAACCGCCTTCGCGGCGGCAGCCGGTGCGATGACCGGCGTCGGGTTCGGAGTGCTCGTGGGTAATACCGTGTTCTGCTACCCGGTTCTGATGATCGCGACCCTCTTCGCGCTGATGGCCACGCCGATGCCCGAGCGAATCCGGCGCATACGAGCAGACATCTTCGCGCGCGCCGCGGCCGAGGCCGCGACCCGCGCCGCGGCCGGGGAACGTGATCGGCAGATGGCCCGACTCGATGCGCGGGCCCGTCCGATTCTCCGACGAATTGCTGACGGCTGCGAATTCACGCCCGCGGAAGTGGGGGAGACCCGTTTGACCGAAGCTCAGATGAGGGACATCATCCGGGCGCCCGCCTGGGACTGCGCCGAAGTGAGAGAGGCTGTGTGGACAGCGCGCCAGCAGGGAGCTTCCGTGCGTCTTTTGGACGACGGTGTCTCACGCGAGGGCAACGATGTCATCCGGCGCGCCAGAGCAATGCTCGTCGACGAGCTCGCGGCCCTGAACGGCGATGCGGCTGAACTGACAGCGCGAATTCTACCGCCCGGCAGACCGCTGGTCGCCTCGATCGTGGTGCAGGGCGTTGTGGGTTTCCGGAAGATCGAGTTCCATCACGATGGTGCAACCGTCACGGTCGACGATCCGGATCCTGGGCTGATGGCGACCCAGGACACCTGAGGGCAGGGCTAGCGCTTCTGCGCACGCAACCAGGTGAGTACGGCGGGCGACACCGGTTCGGCGAAGCTCGCATACTGAGGGTTCTTCTCGAGGAAGGCTGCCACCAGCGGGCACACCCCGACAATCCTCAGCCCGCGGTCGCGTGCGTCGTCGAGTGCCTCACGGACGAGGATCGTGGCGAGACCGCGGCCGCCGAAGGCGGGATCGACCTCGGTGTGGAAGAAGACCCGCGCGACGCCGGAGGCGGCGTCTGAACCGGCGTCGCGGTCGCGGTACTCGGCGAAGCCGGCCGGCGCGGTGGTTCCCTCGACGGTGATCTCGTATCGGCGCTCTGCGGGATTGTCGCTCACCGCTGTCTGCGCGCCGGTCTTGTCCGCCGTCATCTCGCGGCTGCCACGACCGGACCCTGCACGGACCAGGGGAAGTCGATCCACTTGTCGGTGGTGCGCCACGCATAGTCGGGCACGGTGATGGTGTGTGGTTTCCGGTACAGCACCGCGTTCCGGACTTCGGCGACCCTACCCTGTTCCTCGCAGAAATCGTTGACAAGTTTCAGTGTCTTCCCGGTGTCGGCGACATCGTCGACGACGAGCACGCGCTGATCGGTCAATCCGCTCGATTCCAACAGGGAAGGGAGCATCACCGGTTCCGCGAGTGTCTCACCGACCCCGGTGTAGAACTCGACGTTCAGCGAGATCATGAGTTTGCAGTCGAGACCGTAGGCGATGGTGCCGGCCGGGATGAGCCCTCCTCGTGCGATACCGAGGATGATGTCGGGAACGAAGGAGTCGTCGGCGACCTGCTGTGCGAGTTCACGACAGGCGATGCCGTTGAGTTCCCACGTCAGGACTTCATGGTCGGTGGCCGGAACGTCCATGTCTCAACTCTGCCAAATGCCGCATCCGACGGTGGAACCGGCCCGTATAACGGCCGGTCATCCACGTCGGTAATGTCGACGGAAGCGTATGAACCCCGGAAGCCGAACTCCTGACCGATAGCTCCGGTAACTAATTTCGATCACGACGCGACACAGTCGAATGACAGCTCCGATAGAGATTCGTGCGTAAGTTTGTATCCGTGGGCTAGTACGAGCACGTCTGTTCCAAACCGTGGGTCGGCATGCGCGTGTTGCGGCACCGTCCCGATCGTTCCCGTTTCCGACGCGAAAAGGAAAACATGACCGAGGCCAGTGGTGAGCGACCGTCCGTCGCTTCCTACGCGCCCCGTCACCGACGGGACGATCTCGCTGAGCCGAAGGCGTTCGAAGACCCCTTCGTTCGGCCCGACCCCGTCATGGAGAAGTTGCTTCAGTGGCGAGCCGAAACGGCCGGGCCTGCCGAGCCTTCCCTGAACGGGGACGACACGAGAGCAGACGGGGTCGATGCAGACGGGACGATATCGACTGCCGCTGCGACGTCAGAGGGCTCGGCGCCGAACGACACCGTGATGCTCTCCGAAGACTCGGCTCCCATGGATCGCGTCGGCGGCGGTGATCCCAAGAACGGTTGGGTGCTAGAAGGCGCCGCCCCCTCGACGTCAGTTTCCGACTCGGACCCCGCTGCGTCGGTGTCAGCGGAAGTGACCGCACCGCTGCAAGCTGTGAACCCTGTCTCGCTCTCGCCTGTGTCACCGTCTTCACCGATGTCGACGGCTCGGGCAAGAGACGCGCACCCCGCCATCGAGGCGAAAAACCTGCACAAGCGTTTCAAAGACATGGTGGCCGTCGAAGACGTGAGTTTCACCGTCGCGGCGGGCAGCATCGTCGCCCTGCTGGGGCCCAATGGCGCCGGCAAGACGACAACGGTGAACATGCTGTGCACACTGCTGAAGCCGGACGGTGGAGTCGCCACGGTCAATGGGCACGACGTGGCCAAAGAGGCCGCGCAGGTTCGTCGAAGCATCATGCTGACCGGGCAGTTCGCGGCTCTGGACGAGGCGCTGAGCGGGCGCGAGAACCTGATCCTGTTCGGCCGACTGCTCGGGATGAACAAGAAGCAGGCGCGATCGCGCGCCGATGAGCTCCTCGAAACCTTCGGGCTGACCGATGCCGCGGGCAAGCGTGTCGGTCAGTACTCCGGCGGGATGCGACGTCGAGTCGACATCGCCTGCGGCCTGGTGACCGCACCGAAGGTCGTGTTCCTAGATGAACCGACGACGGGCCTGGACCCACGGAGTCGCCTCGAGGTCTGGTCGCTCGTCAAAAGGATGCGTGCCACCGGCATCGGCGTCCTCCTGACGACTCAGTATCTCGAGGAGGCCGATTCGATGGCCGACGAGATCGTCGTCATCGACAAGGGTCGGGTAATCGCCAAGGGAAGTGCGAACGAACTCAAGGCAGCAACGGGCGAAGCCTACTGCGAGGTGACACCGTCGGACCCGTCCGAGCTGCCCAGGTTGCGCGAATGTCTGAGCGACCTCGTCGGACGCTCGGTTCGCGAGGACGCCGCTCGATCGGTGTCCGTGCCGGCGCCCCACGGTCCGCAGACGCTCTCCGAGGTGATCATTCGCACCGAAGCGGCGAACATCCACCTCTCCGACATCGCGCTTCGGCGTCCGTCGCTGGACGAGGTATTCCTGGCCCTGACCGGGCCCGACGGGTCGTCGACGTGACCCAGGTCTTGCCATCAGACCAGGAAACAGACAGGGCTTCGCAGACCGATCCGGTCGCAGATGCTCCATCGGTGCGTGTCCGTCCGATTCATCAGTGGTGGGTGCTGACCGCACGTGGAATCGGCAAGATCGCCCGCAACGGTGAGTTTCTCCTGGCGTTTCTCTCACCGGCACTCCTCGCGGTGTGCTTCTACCTGCCTCTACGAAAACTAGTGGACACCACCGGTTTCGATTACGCGCAATTCCTGATGCCGATCGTCATGTTGCAGTCGGTGGCTTTCGTGGCCTCCACCGCGGCGATGCGCTCGGCTCTGGAACGTGACCGCATCCATGACCGGTTCCGGGTGCTTCCGATGCCTGCGGTGATCCCCTTCCTGGCTCGAACGTCCACGAACGTGGTGATGCTGACCGTTGCGCTCCTGTGTGGTCTCACGGCCTGCCTTCTGATGGGTTGGCGGCCGGACACGGAGTACGGGGCCGGTCTCTGGGGAACGGTCGTGGTCCTGGCCGTGGCGGGTGGTTTCGGGATGTTGCTGGCGTTGACCGCGGACGCGATCGGCCTGGTGGCTTCGTCTCCCACGTCGACGAGTCAATTGATCGCCTTTCCGACGCTCATCCTGGGGATGCTCTCGACGGGATTCGTCCCTTTGTCCGCCTTTCCGGAGTGGATTCAGGGCTTCGTCGAGAATCAGCCGATCTCACAGATCACCACGGTCATGCGATTTGCGGAGAGTGGAGATCTCACATGGGAGATCGTCTTGCCGTCCTTGTACTGGAGTCTGGGACTCGCGGTTCTGGCCTTCTCGCTTTTCGCACTGTCGGTGAGGAGGTCGAGACGATGAGCGTTCAGACCACGGAGAACGCTGGGCTGCATTTTCCGACCGTGACTGCGCCTGCGGAGAATTCGGCGCGTGCCTGGTGGTGTCAGACCGCCGCACTCACCGGCCGGCAGTTGCTGGTCATCTGGCGCGATGTACCGACGCTGATCCAGATCATCGTGTTCCCGATGCTGACCATGCTGATGTTCAAAGTGGTCCTCGGCGACATCGTGGGCAAGGCGACCGGGCAGAACAGCGCCTTCGGGACCGTTCCGCTGATAGTCCTCGTGAGCGCGATGTTCGGGTCGGTGGCCGCGGCCACACGTCTGAACGAGGAGCGGCGGACAGGGCGCCTGTCGCGGATGTGGGTGCTACCGGTGAACCGGACGGCGGACTTCTCCTCGCGGATCATCGGCGAGGTCTTGCGCGTCTGCGCTACCACGACAGTGATCTTCGCGGCGGGTCACCTGATCGGGTTCCGATTCACCCAGGGCGTGATTCCCGCGGTCGCGATGTTGTTAATCGCGATGGCATACGGGGCTTGTTATGCGATGTTCGTTCTCGCCTTGGCGGTCAACGTCAGTCCCGGGGCGCCTTTGGTGCCCTTTCTCGGCCTGCTGTCCAGCGTGCTCATGTTCTTCAATTCTGGATTTTCTCCCATCGATGCTTATCCTGGATGGCTGCAACCGATTGTCGCCCATCAACCCATGACACCGGCGATCGATGCCATGCGCGCCCTCGCTGTCGGCGGGCCGGTTGCGTCGGACTTGTGGGAGGTGGCTGTTTGGACGCTCATCATCGGTGGCCTTTCTTTCTATCCCGCGCTGCGCGGATATCAGCGGACGGCGGTGGGGCGATGAGTGTCCTGACGAGTGACGTCTGGTCATCGGCGGGCGAAAACGCCCGACCGGATCAATGGAATCCGCCTCGATTGACGCCGTGTGACATCGGGTACGACGACCATCTGCGAGAGGGAAAACAACTGTGACACGCCGCGATGACCAGAGCCAGTCGTCTCGGAGCGAAACGAACATGAACGGGAGCATGATGGCGGACGCTGGTGATCGTGTGCCGGAAGGCGCATACCCGTTGTCTGCGGCCCAGTTCGGGCTGTGGCTCTCGCAGCAGCTGAACCCCGACGTGCCGATCAACATGGCGCAGTACGTCGAACTGCGCGGTGAACTCGACGTCGATCTGCTGGAACGTGCCATGATCGGCGTCGGCAAGGACATGGGATCGGGGTATCTCCGGTTGCTCGATGTGGACGGCACGCCGTACCAGGTCGTCGACCCGGAGCTCGAACAAGCCGTAGTCCGGCTGGATTTCACCGATCGAGCCGATCCCAGGGCCGCTGCACACGAATGGATGCAGGCGGAGTATCAGGCCCCGCTCGACATGCTGTCGGATCATCTGTTCCTCTGTGCGGTTCTGAAGATCGACGAGAACCTGCACTATTGGTATTCGCGTGTGCACCACATCGCTCTCGACGGCGTCGGCGCGATCACGCTGATGAACCGCACGGCGGAGCGGTACACCGCGGCGCTCGAGGGCACCCCGCTGCCCGAACCAGGCGACGACGGCTTGCTGGCCCTCTACCGGGCAGAGGAAACCTACCGGAACTCAACGCGTTTCGAGTCCGACCGTGCCTACTGGACCACCATCGCGGCAGACATGCCCGAACCGGCCACCTTCGCGCCTCGACACGCCCCGGCGCAGGCGAAGAGTGTCGTGGCGAGTACCCCTCTGCACGCGGAGACGGTGTCGGCTCTCGAGTCCACCGGCTCTTCCTTCGCGCCTGCGACCATCGCGGCTTTTGCCGCCTATCTGTCCCGGATGACCGGGTCCGAGGACGTCGTGCTCTCCCTGCCCGTCTCGGCGCGCACCACCGCGGCGATGCGACGTACCGGCGGCATGGTGTCGAACGTGGTTCCGCTGCGTGTCTCGGTCGACTCTCGGACGACTGTGCAGGCTCTGATCGATTCGGTCGGCGTCCAGCTGATCGGTGCTCTGCGGCATCAGCGCTACCGCACCGAGGACATCAATCGCGATCTGGGGCTCGCCGGGCCGGACCGCAGCCAGTTCGGTCCGCTGGTGAACATCATGATCGGGCTGGGCAACCTCCGACTGGGCGCCATCACATCTCAGCTCAACGTCCTGTCCTCCGGTCCGGTCGACGACCTGATGCTCAACCTCTATGAGACCGGTACCGGTGGACTACACATCGACTTCATCGGCAATCCGGGGCGCTACACCGACCAGGAGCTTCGACGGCACCACGATCGCTTCGAGGGCTTCTTCACCCGATTCGTCAGCGCGGACGGCGACACGCCCGTCTCCAGGGTCGAGGTCCTCGACGCTGCCGAACTTGCCTGGCTGACCGGTCGGGCCCCCGAGTCCCGCTCCGCCGAACGTACTTTCGCCGATATCTTGGCGGGCACCGCGGACTCCTTCGGCGATGACATCGCGATCACCTACGGCGGGGTGGACTGGACCTACCGCGAACTCGACGAGCGGTCGAATCGGTTGGCTCGCCTCCTCATCGCGCGCGGGATCGGACCGGAGTCGTTCGTGGCCCTCGCGGTGGCGCGATCAATCGAGTCGGTGTTGTCGATCTGGGCTACGGCGAAAACGGGAGCCGCCTACCTGCCGATCGATCCGAACTACCCCGACGAGCGCATCAGCTACATCGTGTCGGATGCTGCTGTGACGCAGGGCATCACCGTAGGCAAGCACACGGAGTCGCTGCCGCAGTCCGTCGACTGGATCGTGGTGGATTCGGACGAGGTCGACCAGGCCTGCCGAGGGTTGTCCGCGGCGAGGATCGGCGACGCCGAACGTTCCGGGCCGATCCGTTTGGACAACCCGGCGTACATGATCTACACGTCGGGCTCGACCGGCCTGCCGAAGGGTGTCGTTGTCACCCATCGCGGCCTCGGCAACCTGGTGGCCGAGCAGCAGGATCGCATGCGCATCGAACCGCGTTCGCGGACACTGCATTTCGCATCGCCGAGCTTTGACGCCTCGGTCTTCGAGATGATGATGGCGTTCGGTAGCGGATCGACCCTCGTGGTGGCTCCGGCCGAATTGCTCGGTGGCGAAGAGCTGTCGGACTTCATGCGTGAGCAGCGCGTGACGCACGCCTGTGTGACGCCGGCGGCGCTGGCGGTGGCGGACCCGGCGCATCTGGACACATTGCGGGTGCTGACCGTGGCCGGCGACGCGTGCCCGCCCGAGCTCGTGGCGCGATGGGCACCCGGGCGCACCATGCTCAACCTCTACGGCCCCACCGAGGCAACCATCTGGTCGACGGTCTCGGCGCCGTTGCAGGTGGGGGAACCGGTCACCATCGGCGCACCGGTCAGTGGCGTCACCGTGCTGGTGCTGGACAGCCGGCTGCGGCCGGTGCCGATGGGCGTCACCGGAGAGCTCTATCTAGCGGGCCCGGCGCTCGCGCGGGGATATTTCCGTCGCGAGTCGCTGACCGCGGGCCGCTTCGTCGCCGACCCATATGGTCCGGCGGGGGAGCGCCTGTACCGGACCGGTGACGTGGTCCGCTGGACCTCTGCCGGGACCCTCGAGTACGTGGGACGTTCGGATTTCCAGGTCAAGATCCGTGGTTTCCGCGTCGAGCTCGGGGAGATCGACGACGTTCTGGCCTCGCACGAGTCGGTGGATTTCGCAACCGCCCAGGTGCGGTCAGGAGCTGCCGGCCAAGATCGGATCGTCGGTTATGTGTTGCCGAAACCCGGGGAAGCGATCGACGCCTCGGACCTGTTGGTCCATGCGGGCCGTTCGTTGCCCGCCTACATGGTGCCCAGCGCGATCGTCGTGCTCGACGAGATCCCGCTCACCGTCAACGGCAAGCTCGACCGCGATGCGCTGCCCGACCCTCAGGTAGTACCGGTGTCGTCGACGCACCGCGAACCGCAGACGCCCCTCGAACTGCGTATCGCCGCAGTGGTCGAGGAGACCCTCGGCGTCGAGAACGTCAGCGCAGACGCCGATTTCTTCGAGATGGGCGGCGACAGCATCGTATCGATGCAGCTCGTCTCGCGGGCCAAGGCCGCCGGTGTCGTGTTCACCGCGCGCGACGTGTTCGAGCGGCGGACGGTCGCCGGCCTCGCTGAGGTGGCGCAGACCGCCGATGCGCAGCAACAGGATGACAAGCGTCTCACCGAACTCCCAGGAGATGGCGTCGGCGAGATGCCTCTGACGCCGGTGATGCACGAGATCCTCTCGCTCGGCAACTTCGATGCGTTCGCTCAGTCGCTGGTGCTGGTTCTCCCGCAGAACGCGGAGCAGAGCGCCGTGCTCTCGACCGTGCAGGCTGTGCTCGATCGACACGACATGCTGCGGGTCCAGCTCGTCGACGCGGACCCGCGTGATGCCACCCCGGCCGACGAGACCCACACGCCCGTGCTGCTCACCCGTCCCGTCGGTTCCGTGTCGGCCGAAGACGTGGTGCGCGAGGTCCAGGCAGTCGCCGTACCGGGCACCGACGCCTTCGCCGCCCAGGTCGCGGAGGAGACGCGAATCGCAGCGGAGTCGCTCGACCCGCGCGCGGGGGCGGTCATCCGCCTAGTCCGCTTCACCGGCGGACGGCGGGCCGACGACGGCGACCGGGTCCTCGTCGCTATCCACCATCTCGCCGTCGACGCCGTCTCGTGGCGCGTACTCGTACCGGATTTCGCGATGGCGTGGGCTCAGGTGGCCGCCGGTGCCGAGCCGGTGCTCGGCGCGATGGGCACCTCGATGCGGCGCTGGACCCATGGGCTCTACGAATCGGCGTCGGCCGCCGGACGTCTGGATGAGTTCGAGACGTGGCGTGCGATCGCCGCGCAACCCGATGTGGCCGTGGGCTCGCGTTACCTCGACCACGAGGTCGATGTCGCGGGAACCGAGCGGACCGTCGAGATCACACTCGATGCGCGCACCACCGACGCCGTTCTCAACACCCTCCCGTCCCAGTTCCGTAGCAGTGTCAACACCCCTCTGCTCACGGCTCTCGCGGTGGCCTTGGCCGCCTGGCGACGCGGTCGCAACCTCCCTGAGCACGCGTGTCTGATAGCGCTCGAGGGGCACGGACGCGACGAGGCCGCGATCGGCGGCGCAGATCTGTCGCAGACCGTCGGCTGGTTCACCACAGTCCACCCGGTGCGCCTCGACGTCGCCGGTCTCGACCTCGCCGACGCGCTCGCCGGCGGGGAGTCGGCCGTCGAGGCACTGAAGTGGGTGAAGGAGCAGCTGCTCGTCGTCCCGGGCAGCGGGATCGGCTACGGCCTCCTGCGCGAACTCAATCCCACGACCGCGGAGGTGATGCGCACCTGGCCGCAGCCGCAGATCGCGTTCAACTATCTCGGTCGACTGTCGTCCGGCGACATTCCTGCCGAGTTGCGCGAGGTCGGGTGGCTGCCTGATGCGGAGTCTCTGGGGACCGGTGCCCATCGCTCCCCGGACATGCCGCTGACCGCAGCGCTCACCATCGATGCGATCGCGACTGTCGACGACGGCCGCACGCACCTGACCGCGACCTTCGGCTATGCCTCCGAGATCCTCGACGATCTGGCGGTGCGCGAGCTCGCCGAGCTGTGGAAGCAGGCTCTGCAGGCCCTTGCTCAGCACGCCACCCGGCAGCGCCGAGGTGGCTTGACCCCTTCGGACCTTCCGCTCGTGACGGCGAGCCAGAGTCAGATCGAGGCATGGGAGGCGCGCTATCCCACGCTGGCCGATGTCTGGTCGCTCTCGCCGCTGCAGTCGGGCCTGCTCTTCCACACCCAGCTCGCCGATCAGTTCCTCGACGTGTACACCGCGCAGGTTGTCGCCGATGTGGACGGTGTGGTGGACGCCGATCGAATGCGGCGCGCGGGTCAGGCACTCGTCGACCGGCACGACAGTCTCCGCACAGCATTCGTCTACGACGCCGACGGCGTGCCCGCCCAGCCCGTCGTCGTGGACGCACCGCTACCGTTCACCGAGGTCGATCTCACCGGGCAGGGTCTCGACGACGACGACATCGCGGCACGCGCCCGGGCGCTGATCGAGGCCGACCGCATCGCGAGGTTCGACCTGACAACGCCCCCGCTGGTGCGCATGTTGCTCATCAGGACCGGACCGCACCGGTACCGACTGGCGATCACCAACCATCATCTGCTCGCGGACGGTTGGTCTCTGCCGCTCATCCTGGCGGATCTGCTGCAGCTGTACGCCACTGCGGGAGCTCGCGCCTTCACTCCTGGACGCTCGTACCGGACATTCCTCGAATGGCTGGCCCGCCAGAATGTTCCGGAATCGCTCGATGTGTGGACGCGTACGCTCGACGGTCTCGAGGAGCCGACACTGTTGGCGTCGGTCTCCCCAGACGGGGCGCTGCCCGTTCCCGAAGAGCTGACCGTCGATCTCGGCGCCGAGATCGAGAGCGGAATCGTCGCTCTCGCACGCGAACTGGGCGTCACCGCGAACACACTCGTCCAGGCCGCCTGGGGTGTGCTTCTCGCGCGCACGAGCGGACGTACCGACGTCGTCTTCGGCGCCACCGTCTCGGGACGCCCCCCGGCGCTGGCGGGCATCGAGGCGATGGTCGGACTCTTCATCAACACTCTTCCCGTCCGGGTCCGTTTCGATGAGAACGAGTCGGTAGCCGCACTGGTTCGACGCCTTCAGGGCGAGCAGGCCGATCTGCTCGACCACCATCTCGTCGGACTGACCGACATCCAGCGCGCGACCGGTATGGGTACGCTTTTCGACACACTGACCGTCTTCGAGTCCTATCCGGTCGATCGCAGCGCCCTCTCCGAGGCCCTCGACCTCGGCGGGTTGAACGTCCTCGATGTCGACGTCCACGACGCCTCGCACTACCCGCTGACCCTCATCGCCCTGCAGGACCCAGCCCTGCGCTTCAAGGTCAAGTACCTGCCGAGTGTGTTCGCCGCCGACGAGGTGGGCGTCCTGATGTCCCGGCTGACGAGGATCCTCGCAGCTTTCGCCGCGCGGCCCGACGAGGCGGTCGGCTCGATCGATCTGCTCGACCCCGCCGAGCTCGGGCGTCTCGCGCCCGCCCGCGGTCTGCCCGCAGTCGGCGCCGAGTCCGGGGTGGAGTTCTTCGCCCGAGGTCTTCGGATCCGGCCCGAGGGGACAGCTGTGTCCGCTTCCGGGCGGTCCTGCACCTACCGGGAGCTCGACGAACACTCGACCCGTCTCGCTCGCGCACTGATCTCTCAGGGCGCCGGCCCGGAGACCTTCGTCGCCCTCGGGATGACACGGTCCATGGAGTCCGTGATCGGTGTCTGGGCGGTGCTCAAGACCGGTGGCGCCTTCGTGCCCGTCGACCCGAACTATCCCGGTGAGCGCATCGGGCACATGCTCACCGACTCCGGCGCGGCCATCGGCCTCACGGTCGAGTCCGAGCGTCACCTGCTGCCCGACAACGGGATCGAATGGATCTCGATCGATGGCGCAGAATTCGCCGAAGTGCTCGCGCAGCAGTCGACGGTCGCGATCACCGATGCCGAACGAGTGCACCCCACCCGGGTGGACAACCCGGCCTACATGATCTTCACCTCGGGGTCCACCGGCACCCCGAAGGGTGTGGTCGTCACCCGCTCCGGCCTCACCAACTTCGCGGCGGAACAGCGCGAACGCTATGAGGTCACACCGGATTCACGTGTCCTGCACGTCTCGTCACCGAGTTTCGACGCCTCGGTGCTCGAGTACACGATGGCCTTCGGTTCCGGGGCCACTCTCGTGGTCAGCCCCGCCGCTGTCTTCGGTGGGACCGATCTCCACGACCTCATCGCCGCCGAACGGGTCACCCACGCCTTCATCACGCCGTCGGCGCTCGCGTCGGTCGATCCGAGGGGTCTCGACTGCCTGCAGCACCTCGTCGCCGGCGGGGAGGCCGTGCCCGCCGACATCGTGAACCGTTGGGCGCCGGGCCGATTCCTGCACAACGGCTACGGGCCGACCGAGACCACGATCATGGTCGCCATCAGCGACCCCATGGAGCCCGGTCGCACCATCACGATCGGTGGGCCCGTCCGCGGAAGCCAACTCCTGGTTCTGGACGACCGGATGCGGGTTGTGCCGCCGGGCGCGACGGGCGAGCTCTACATCGCCGGAGTCGGCCTGGCGCGCGGCTACCATGCGCGCCCCGCGCTCACCGCTCAGCGATTCGTCGCCAGCCCGGTCGATCCCGCCGCGCGGATGTACCGCACCGGCGATCTCGTGCGCTGGCGGGAGCACCCGACGACCGGGGCCCTCGAGATCGAGTATCTGGGCCGCAGCGACTTCCAGGTCAAGATCCGGGGTCTGCGCATCGAACTCGGTGAGATCGATGCGACCCTCAGCGCACACGATGCGGTCGACTTCGTCGCCACGTTGGGCGTCGACAACGATCAGGGTCAGACCCAGTTGGTGGCGTACGTGTTGCCGAAGGCCAATATGGCTGTCGACCCGGCCGAACTGACCGAACTCGCCGGGCGCACCCTGCCCGCCTACATGGTTCCGTCGTCGGTGATGGTACTGGACGAGGTTCCGCTGACCCCGGTCGGCAAGCTCGATCGTCGCGCGCTTCCGCGGCCCGAGTTCGGTTTCGAGAGCACCGAATACGTTGCACCGGTCACTCCGACGGAAGAGCTCGTCGCGAACATCTATGCCGATGTGCTCGGTGTGGACCGAGTGGGCGCGAACGACGACTTCTTCGCCTTGGGTGGGGACTCGCTCGTCGCAACCCGCATCACGGCCCGTGTCAATTCCGAGCTCTCCGCGTCGATCGGCGTTCGAGACCTGTTCGAGGAGCCGACCGTCAGCGGGCTGGCGCAGCGCGCCGAGCAGTCGGTGGCCGGTGCCGTGGACCGTCCGGCTCTGGTGGCGGGGGAGCGGCCGAACCGCGTTCCGCTGTCGTTGGCGCAGCAACGGATGTGGTTCCTCAACCGGCTGGTGCCCGGCGCGGGTACCTACAACATCCCGTTGGCCATCCGGCTGACCGGAGAGTTGGACATCGAGGCCATGCGCGAGGCGCTCCACGATGTGCTCGACCGACATGAATCGCTGCGCACGGTGTTCCCCGCCTCGGCGGATGGCCCGGAGCAGGTCGTACTCCCGATGTCGGAGGTCACGGCCGACCTGCCGGTCATCGAACTCGCCGAAGCCGATCTGCCCGGCACCGCGCTCGAACTCGGCTCGGCCGGGTTCGACGTCACCGCCGAGATCCCGGTGAGGGCCCACCTCGTCCGGATCGTCGGAGACGATCGGTCCGCGATCACCGACGGGCCCGACCAGTATGTGATGGCCTTGGTGATTCACCACATCGCCACCGATGGTTGGTCGCTGGCCCCCTTGGCGCGAGATCTTGTCGTGGCGTACTCCGCACGGACCCAGTCGGTGCCGCCTGCCTGGTCACCGCTGCCGGTACAGTACGCCGATTTTGCGATCTGGCAGCGCGTGGTCCTCGGAGACGAATCCGATCCCGAATCCCTCGCCGCACGCCAGATCGCATTCTGGACTCGGGAACTGAGCGGGCTGCCGGACCTGCTCGACCTCCCGACCGACCGCCCGCGCCCCTCCACTCCCAGCGGAATCGGTGGGCGCGTCGACTTCGCCCTCGACCACGAGCTGCGTTCAGAAGTCGAAGCGCTCGCGCAACGGCACGGCGCGACACCCTTCATGGTGCTGCACGCGACTCTTGCCATACTGCTGTCGCGGCTGGCGGGCGAAACCGATGTCGCCATCGGCACGCCGGTCGCCGGCCGGGGCGAACGGGCGCTCGACGACCTCGTGGGAATGTTCGTCAACACCTTGGTGCTGCGGACCCAGGTCGACGGCGGGGACGCCCTGTCGGACCTGCTTTCGCAGGTGCGCGCCACCGATCTCGCCGCCTTCGAGCACGCGGACATCCCGTTCGAGCGCCTGGTCGAGGTCATCAACCCCGTCCGGTCGACCTCCCATTCGCCGCTCTTCCAGGTGCAGTTCTCGCTCGAGAACTTCAGCGAACCGGTCATCGATCTACCCGGGCTGCGGGTCGCGGCGGAGGGCATCCAGACCGCGATCTCGAAGTTCGATCTGGAGGTCACGGTCACCGAACCGTCCGATGGCGGCTACGGCGTGACGTTCCTGTACGCAGCGGACCTGTTCGACGACGCGACCGTGTCGCGTTTCGGACGCTGGTACGGAGCGCTGCTCCGTCAGATCGTGGTCTCGCCGGATACCGCTATCGGCGACCTGACCATCGCCGGCGAGGATGACCTCGCCGTCATCGGTGCCGCGAACGCGACCTCGCACCAGGTCGACGACGTCACCCTCGTCGACCTGTTCGATGCGCAGGTGCGGCGTACACCCGACGCGGTCGCGCTGACCTTCGAGGGTTCCGGCCTCACCTACGCTGAATTCGACGCGCGCGCAAACCAGTTGGCTCGCAAGTTGATCGGCGCCGGCGTCGGACCCGATGTCTGTGTGGGCCTCGCGGCCCGTCGGTCGCTCGATCTGATGATCGCCATGTACGCGATCCTCAAAGCGGGCGGTGCGTACGTTCCGGTCGACCCGGACCATCCGGCCGATCGCACCCGCTACGTCCTGGAAGCCGCTGATCCGGCGGTGGTGCTGACCGGGCCGGGCGTCATCGTCGACGTGCCGGCAGGAACGCCGACGTGGGCGCTGGACACCGTCGATGCCACCGACCACGCCGCAGACCCGTTGACCGATGACGATCGTCGCCGTCCGCTGCGTACGACCAACCTGGCCTACGTCATCTTCACCTCGGGTTCCACCGGTCGGCCCAAGGGCGTGGCGGTGCCGCACCGCGGCGTCGTGAACCGTCTGCGTTGGGGCCAGTCGCGCTACCCGTTGGGCTCCGAAGACGTCGTGGTGCAGAAGACCCCGGTCACTTTCGATGTGTCGGTGTGGGAGTTGTTCTGGCCGTTGCAGGTCGGTTCCCGGTTGGTGATCGCTCGTCCCGACGGTCACCAGGATCCGCTGTACCTCGCCGGCCTGATCGAAGCGGAAACGGTCACGGCCGCACACTTCGTGCCGTCGATGCTGTCCGCGTTCACCGCGGTGGTCGGGCCGGGCCGAGTGCCGTCGCTGCGTCGGGTGTTCTGCTCGGGGGAGGCGCTGACCCCGCAGGCCGTCGAATCCTTCACCGCCCTGAGCACGGCCACCGTCCATAACCTGTACGGCCCGACCGAAGCCTCTGTCGAGGTCACCTACCACGACTACTCGCCGGCCGACGTCACTGCGATACCGATCGGTGCGCCGGTGTGGAACACCAGGCTGCACGTGCTCGATGACCGTCTCCATCCGGTACCGGTCGGCGTCGCGGGCGAGCTGTACCTGGCCGGTGTGCAACTCGCACGCGGTTACGTGGGTCGGCCGGATCTGTCGGCGGACCGTTTCGTCGCCGACCCGTCCGGCTCCGGCGAACGCATGTACCGCACCGGAGACCTGGTCAAGTGGGTCGTCGGGGCATCAGGCGGGCTCGAGCTGGAGTATTTCGGACGCACCGACTTCCAGGTGAAGCTGCGTGGTCTGCGCATCGAGCTGGGCGAGATCGAGAGCGCGTTGCTCTCGCAGAGCGGTGTCGATCAAACCGTGGTGCGGGTCCACAGCGATCCCCACACCGGGGATCAATTGATCGCCTACGTCGTAGGTGCTGAGACCGATGCCGGTCGCCTCCGTCACGACCTCGCCGATCTCCTGCCCGGGTACATGATCCCGGCTGTGTTCATCGCGCTCGAGGAGATGCCTCTCAACGCGAGTGGCAAGCTGGACCGTCGGGCATTGCCTGCTCCGCACATCGAGATGGACGAGTCCGCGTTCGTCCCCGCCCGGGGGCCGGTCGAGGAGATCATCGCGGGTATCTTTGCCGAAGTCGTCGGTACCGACCGTGTCGGGGCGAACGACAATTTCTTCGAACTCGGCGGGAACTCGCTGATCGCCACCCGCGTGATAGCGCGGGTCAACGAAGCGCTCGACGCCGACCTGGGTGTGCGCGAGATCTTCGACTCTCCGACGGTCTCCGAACTCGCAAGGCGCGCAGAGGTGCCCGGCGTAACTCAACGCATTCCGCTCACGCGCCGCGCCCGCACGGCGCAGACGCCGCTGTCACTGGCGCAGCAGCGCATGTGGTTCCTCAACCGTTTCGACAGCCAGTCGGCCGCGTACAACATGCCGTTCGCGATCCGGTTGTCCGGTGACCTCGACGTCGACGCCCTGCGTGCCGCGATGGCCGACGTGCTCGAGCGGCACGAGGTCCTCCGGACTGTGTACCCGGACTCCCCGTCCGGCCCGCACCAGATCGTGCTCGACACGGCCGGCGCCGCCGAGATCGCGGGCCTCGAGATCGGGCGGGTGGCCGAGGCCGAACTGGAACGCGAGGTCATCTCGCTGGCAACCGGCCCGTTCGACGTCACCGCCGCGCCCCCGATGAGGGCGAGACTGCTCTCGACCGCCGACGACGAGCACATGCTCGTCTTCGTGCTGCACCACATCGCATTCGACGGCTGGTCGTCGGCGCCCCTGGCGCGCGATCTGATGGTGGCCTACACCTCGCGGCTCACCGGAGGAGCGCCTGACTGGGAACCCCTGCCGGTGCAGTACGGCGACTTTGCCGTCTGGCAGCGAGAGGTCCTCGGGGACGAGGCAGACCCGGAATCCGGTGCTGCCCGCCAACTCGCGTACTGGCGCACGGCCCTGGCCGATCTTCCGGACGTTGTCGAACTGCCCACCGACCGCCCCCGTCCCGCCGAACAGTCCTTCCGCGGCGGGGAGGTGCACATGCACGTCGATGCGCAGGTGCACGCCGCCCTGCTCGACGTCGCGCGAACCACGAACTCGACCCTGTTCATGGTCGTCCATGCCGCGATGTCGGTGTTGTTGTCGCGCCTGTCGGGTAGCGAGGACATCGCGATCGGGACCCCGGTCGCCGGTCGCGGGGACGCTCGCCTCGACGACGTGGTGGGGATGTTCGTCAACACCTTGGTGCTGCGCACCGAGATCGACGCCCGACAGCCGTTCACCGAACTGCTCGGGCAGGTGCGAGAGCGCGATCTCGAGGCGTTCACCCACACCGATCTGCCGTTCGAGCGGCTCGTCGAGGTCCTGAACCCCACGCGGTCGACGGCGTACCACCCACTGTTCCAGGTGTCGCTGTGGTTCCAGAACGTGACGCGTGCGAGTCTCGAACTACCCGGTCTGACCGTGACACCGGTGGAGTACGAGACGGGTCTTGCGCGTTTCGATCTCCAGCTCACCGTCACCGACAGCGTCGACGCACAGGGCGCACCGGGTGACATCGGCCTGGTCCTGACCTACGCCGACGACCTGTTCGAGCGGGCCACCGCGGAGGCCTTCGCCACCCGGTTCACCAGCCTGCTCGAGACGGTCGCCGAACGACCGGACATCGTCGTGGGCGACATCGAGTTGACCTCGACGGCCGAACGCCACCTGCTTCTCGACACCTGGAACGACACCACGCATGTCGTGCCGGAGGTCGCCGCAGGCGAGGACACCCTCGTCGCACTGTTCGACGCGCAGGTGGGCCGGACGCCGGATGCCACCGCCCTCATCTTCGAGGGCGAACAACTGACGTACCGGGAGTTCGACGCGCGGGCCAATCGCCTGGCGCGGCATCTGATCACGCTCGGCGTGGGCCCGGAATCAGTTGTGGGATTGTCCATCCGACGTTCCGTCGATCTGCTCGTCGGCATGTACGCCATCGTCAAGGCCGGCGGCGCCTACGTGCCGCTCGATCCCGATCATCCGGCCGAGCGCAACGGTTACGTCCTCGACAGTGCGTCGCCGATCTGTGTGTTGACCACGTCGAGAGACGCAGATGGGCTACCGGACTCGGCACCCGTCGTGGTACTCGACCAAATCGACACGAGTGCACTGGATTCGGCTCCGGTCGCCGATGCCGACCGCGTCTCCCCGCTGCGTCCCGAGCATCCGGCGAACCTCATCTACACGTCCGGCTCGACCGGGCGGCCGAAGGGCATTGCGGTTCCGCATGCGGGTCTGGTGAACCAGCTGCGCTGGATGCAGGCGGAGTACGAACTGACCACCGCCGATGCGGTCATGCTGAAGACTCCTATGACGTTCGACGTATCGGTGTGGGAGTTCTTCTGGACCCTGCAGACCGGGGCCCGCCTGGTCATCGCCCGTCCCGACGGACATCGGGATCCCGAGTATCTCTCGCAGGTGATGGTCGACGAGAACGTCACCGTCGTGCAGTTCGTCCCGTCCATGCTGGCGATGTTCGTGACGAACTCGTCCGCGCAGATCCCGGACTCCGTCCGCGCCGTGATCGCGATCGGTGAGGCATTGCCGATCGAGACCGCCGAGCGGTTCCGCGCGTTGTCGTCGGCCCCGCTCGACAACCTCTACGGCCCGGCCGAGGCGTCCCTCGCGGTCACCTACTGGCGTCACACCCCCGCGGACCATGGGGTCGTGCCCATCGGTCTGCCCATGTGGAACACCCGTGTCTACGTTCTGGATTCGCGTCTGCGACCTGTTCCGGTCGGTGTCGCGGGTGAGCTGTATCTGTCGGGCGTCCAGCTCGCGCGCGGGTATCACGGACGGTTCGACCTGAGCTCTGACCGATTCGTCGCGGACCCATTCGGTCCCGAGGGTGCTCGCATGTACCGCACCGGCGATCTCGTGCGCCACCGCCCGCAGGGCGACGGTAGCGATGACCTCGCCGGAGCCGGTCGATCCGCAGGTGTCCTGGAGTACATCGGCCGAACCGACTTCCAGGTGAAGGTGCGCGGCAACCGCATCGAGCTCGGCGACATCGAGGCCGCCCTGTTGTCGGCCGAGGGCGTGAGTCAGTCGGTAGTGGTGGTCCGGACCGACCCGCACACCGGAGATCAGCTGGTCGGCTACGTGGTGCGCACCGAGGGCGCCGAGGTCACCGCAGCCGCGGTGACCGCCCACATCGCGCAGTCTCTGCCCTCCTACATGGTCCCCGCATCGGTGGTCGTGCTCGATGAGTTCCCCCTCAACGGAAGTGGCAAACTCGACCGAAAAGCACTGCCGGATCCTGTCTTCGAAGTATCCGTGGTCGACTTCGTCGCGCCACGCGACCCGGTTGAAGAGGTCGTCGCCGGCATCTTCGCCGACGTGATCGGCGTGCCGCGCATCAGCGTCGAGGAGAGCTTCTTCGACGCCGGGGGCAACTCGTTGATCGCCACACGACTGGTCTCTCGGGTCAGCGAGGCGCTCGGGACCCGGGTGGCGGTCCGGGATCTGTTCGAGGCGCCCACGGTGGCGCAGCTCGCCGCGCGGGTGGAACTGTCCGGTGACGGCTCCCGTCCGCCGCTCGTGCCGCAGGACCGCGGCAGCGCAGTGCCGTTGTCGCTCGCACAGCAGCGGATGTGGTTCCTCAACCGTTTCGATCCGTCGTCGCCCGCGTACAACCTGCCGCTCGCCGTCCGCTTCGTCGGTCCACTCGACGTCGATGCGCTGAACGCGGCCGTCGCCGACACCATCGAACGCCACGAGTCGCTGCGCACGATGTTCCCCGATTCCGATGACGGGCCGCACCAGGTCATCGTCCCCGCGAGTCGGGTTGCGCCCGACCTGACGGCGGCCCCGGTTGCCACCTCAGGTCTGGAACGGTTCGTCGCCGATACCGTCACTCGCGGATTCGACGTGACCGCCGAGGTGCCGCTGCATGCACGTCTGGCCCGCGTCACCGACGGTGACGAGCGAGGCGAGCACGTCTTGGTGCTCGTGCTGCACCACATCTCCGGTGACGGGCTGTCGATGGGTCCGCTCGCCCGCGACGTGATGATCGCCTACGGCGCGCGCAGCGCCGGAGAGATGCCGGGGTGGTCGCCGTTGGTTGTCCAGTACGCCGACTACAGCGTCTGGCAGCGAGCGGTCCTCGGCGAGGCCTCCGATCCGGAATCGGCTGCGGCACGCCAGATCCAGTACTGGCGACGGACCCTGGCGGGTCTGCCCGACCGCATCGAGCTGCCGACGGATCGTCCGCGTCCGGCAGTGCAGTCCGGGCGTGGCGCCGATCATCGCTTCGATTTCGGTGCGGAGCTCTACGCCGAGGTCAACGACTACGCACGGCGCAACGGCGTGACACCGTTCATGGTGCTACACGCGGCCTTCGCCGGCATGCTCTCGCAGCTGGCCGCGACGGAGGACATCGCCATCGGTACGCCGATCGGAGGCCGCGGTGAACGCGCCCTCGACGACCTGATCGGCATGTTCGTCAACACGCTCGTGCTGCGTACCCGGGTGAGCCGGGGGCAGAGCTTCGACGATCTCGTCGAGGAGGTGCGGGCCATCGATCTCGCTGCCTACGAGCACGCCGAGATCCCGTTCGAGCAACTCGTCGACGTCCTCGACGCGTCGCGCTCTACGTCGCATGCGCCGCTCTTCCAGGTGGCACTGGCCTTCCAGGCGTCGAGCGACACCCGCTTCGAGCTGGCTGGCCTCGAAATCGAGGCACTCGACCTACCCACCAGCACGGCGAAGTACGATCTCGGCCTCACCGTCGTGGAGGATGTCGAGAACGGTGCGCAGGGCGTGTTCAACTACGCCACCGACCTGTTCGACGAGTCCACCATCGTATTGTTCGCAGAGCGGTTGCTGCGCCTGCTCGCCGAGGCCCTGGCCGAGCCCGCACGCGCCGTGGGCGAGCTGTCGGTCCTCGACGACGACGAACGGACCGAACTCTCCGGAGTGCGAGGTCTGCCCGCCGACCCGCCGCGCACCTTGGCGGGCATCTTCTCCGCGAGCGCCGCCGAGTTTGCCGAACTCACCGCGATCGAGTGGGCGGGGGAGAAAATCGTCTACGCCGAGCTCGCCGAACGCGCGAACCAGCTCGGCCGAGAACTCATCGAGTTCGGCGTCGGCCCGGATGACATAGTGGCGATCGCGCTGCCACGGTCAGCCGACGCGATGATCAGCATCTGGGCGATCGCGATGGCAGGCGGGGCCTACCTGCCGATCGATCCCAAGTTGCCGGTCGACCGGATCGCCCACATGGTGCGCGACTCCGGTGCCAAGGTCGGACTCACCCATTCAGAACTCGTCGCCGAGGTGCGTTCGGCGGCGACGCCGGTCCACGGTTGGCTCGAACTCGACGATCCCGAGGTCGCCGCGCGGATCGACAGGCGCTCGGTCCGGGTGATCACCAACTCGCACCGCACCGTACCGCTGACACCGGATCATCTGGCCTACATGATCTATACGTCGGGAACCACCGGTCTGCCCAAGGGCGTGGCGATGTCGCATGCCGGCCTCGCCTCGCTCACCTCCGATCTGCGCCACTACTATTCGACGTCGACGCGCGCCCGGATGCTGCAGTTTGCCGCAATCAGCTTCGACGCAGCCGTCGGCGAGATACTGGCGACCTTCGGGGCAGGCGCCACGATGGTGATCGCACCGACCGATCTGTACGGCGGCCGCGAATTGGCCGACTTCATCGCCGAACAGCGGATCACCGTCTTCGTCGGCACGCCCACGGGCGTGCAGACCATCGACGCCACCGGTCTCGATCATGTCGAGCGCGTGGTGGTCGGTGGTGACGTGTGTCCGCCGGAACTCGCGGCGCGCTGGACCGGCAGGTTGCGCAATGCCTACGGCCCGACCGAGACGATGGTGATCGTCACGATCACCGATCCGCTCGCGCCCGGTGCAGCCATCACCATCGGCTCGCCGATGAAGGGCGTGCACGTATTGATCCTCGATGCCGCACTGCGTCCCGTCCCGGTGGGGACGCCGGGTGAGCTCTACGTCACCAACGCCGGGTTGGCGCGCGGTTATCACCGGCGTCACGCCCTGACCGCGGAGCGGTTCGTCGCCAATCCGTACGGCGCTCCGGGCGAGCGCATGTATCGCACTGGCGACGTGGTGCGCTGGGCGTCACCCACGCGCGACGGCATCGATGCCGAAGCCGATGCCGCTGAGATCGTGTACGTCGGCCGCTCGGACTTCCAGCTGCAGGTGCGAGGCTTCCGCGTCGAACTCGGTGAGATCGACAACGCCCTGAACGCCCATCCGTCGATTGCCTACGCGGTCACCGTGGGCACCGCCGGTCCGGCCGGCGACATCGCACTCGTGGCCTACGTTCAGCCGGTGGCGGGACAATCCGTCGACACCGCAGATCTCGCCGCTTTCGTCTCTCGGACCCTGCCGTCGTACATGGTGCCCACCTCGATCATGGTTCTCGACGAGGTGCCATTGACTGCACTCGGCAAGGTCGACCGCGCGGCACTCCCCGAACCCGAGTTCGTCGGGGCCGCGGTCCATGTACCGCCGGTAGGTGACCTGCAGCGCGGCGTCGCCGAGATCATCGGTGACGTACTCGCTGTCGAGCGGGTCGGCGCCACAGACGACTTCTTCGATCTCGGCGGCAACTCGCTGGCCGCCACCCGCGTCATCGCCCGCATCAATCAGATGTTCGGCGCCTCCCTGGGGGTGCGCGACATCTTCGATGCCCGCTCGGTGGCCGAGCTCGCAGACCTCGTCGAACACGGTGCAAGCGATGCACGTCCGCGCCTGTCGCCGCGAGCGAGCGACTCCGAGGTGCCATTGTCGTTGGCGCAGCAACGTATGTGGTTCCTCAACCGTCTCGACCAGTCCTCCGCGGCGTACAACATCCCGCTCGCGATCCGGCTGAGTGGCGACCTGGACGTCGAAGCGTTCCGGTCCGCGCTCCGCGATGTGGTCGACCGTCACGAGGTGCTGCGCACCGTGTACCCCGAGACCATTGACGGCGGGCGGCAGCACGTTCTCGACGTCGACGACTCCGGCGTCGAGCTACTGGCGGAAACCGTTGCCGCAGAGGAGGTGTTCGCGCGCGTTTCCGAGCTGGCAGTGGGCGGTTTCGACGTGACCGAGTCGGTTCCGGTCAGGGCAGCGCTCCTGACGATCGAAGGCCGAGGCGACGAGCACGTCTTCGTGCTGATCATGCACCACATCGCCTCGGACGGCGGCTCGCTTCGTCCGCTGGTCTCCGACCTGGTGACGGCTTACTCGGCACGCGCCGAGCACCGTACGCCGGAATGGGCGCCGCTCGCGGTGCAGTACGGCGACTATGCGATCTGGCAGCGAGAGGTTCTCGGGGATCCGGCCGATCCCCAGTCCCGCGCCGCGGCACAGCTGCGGTACTGGGTCGCGGCGCTGGCGAACCTGCCGGATCAGCTCGACCTGCCGACCGATCGACCCCGCCCCGCGCGCGCGTCGATGAGTGGCGGCCGGATCGATTTCCGCATCGACGCGGAGATCCATCGCGGTGTCGCCGAGATCGCTCGCGCTCAGGGCGCGACGGTGTTCATGGTTATGCACGCCGCGCTGGCGACGCTGCTGTCGCGGTTGAGCAACACCTCGGACATCGCCATCGGTACGGCCATCGCCGGCCGCGGCGAACCGGAGATCGACCCGTTGGTCGGCATGTTCGTCAACACGTTGGTGCTTCGCACCGAAGTGGAGCCCGAGACCGACTTCGCCACACTGCTCGAGCACACGCGGACCGTCGATCTCGGCGCCTTCGCGCACACCGAGTTGCCGTTCGAGCGCCTAGTCGACGAGCTCAGCCCGACACGTACCGAGTCGCACCATCCGCTGTTCCAGGTGGCCATCGACTTCCAGAACGCCACCGATCTGCGACTGGAGCTCCCGGGACTCACGGTCACGCCTGAGTCGGTGGAGGCCGAGATCGCCAAGTTCGATCTCCAGCTCACCCTCGGTGAGCGCGTCGACGACGACGGTCGTCCGGATGGAATGCTCGCATCGTTCGGTTACGCCACAGATCTCTTCGATGCGGAAACGGTGCAGACGTTCGCCGACCGCCTCGTGCGGATCCTCTCGACGGTGGTCGTGGATCCGACGGTGCCGGTCGGGGACATACCGATCCTCCATCCGGTGGAAGAGCATGAACTGTCCAATGCCGTAGGGCCGAACAGCCTTCCGCCACGCACGTTGGCCCAGATCTTCGCTGACGCCGTGGCGGTCAACCCCGGACAGACCGCTGTCGAGGCCGGCGACGCCCGGATCACCTACCGGGAACTCGATGCCCGTTCGAATCAGTTGGCCCGGGTGCTGTTCGACCGTGGCGTGCGCGCCGGCACCTTCGTCGCGATCGCGATGCCCCGGTCGATCGACACGATCGTCGCGGTATGGGCGATCGCGAAGACCGGTGCCGCGTTCCTGCCGGTCGATCCGAACTATCCGTCCGACCGCATCGAGCACATGCTCACCGACTCGGCGGTCGCCGTCGGGATAACGACGACGACCCACCGCACTGCGCTGTCCGATCAGGTGAACTGGCTCGCACTCGACGGCGCGGCCGAGATGCTCGCATCCGTGCCCGACTCGCGGATGGATGGCACCCGGCGTGCGACGCCCGACGATGCCGCCTATGTCATCTACACCTCGGGTTCGACGGGCGTACCCAAGGGCGTCGTCGTCAACCACCGTGGTCTCGCCGACCTCGTCGCCGAGCAACAGGCGCACATGTTGATCGAGCCCTCCTCGCGCACACTGCAATTCGCCTCCCCGAGCTTCGATGCCTCGGTCTTCGAGATGATGATGGCGTTCGGCAGCGCCGCGACCCTGGTCGTCGCCCCGCCGGATCTACTCGGCGGACTCGAACTGTCGGACTTCATGCGCGTTCGCGACGTCACCCACGCGTGCGTCACACCCGCCGCCCTGGCGGCCGCGGACCCCGCAGGTGTGGGCCTCAGTGTCCTGGCCGTGGCCGGTGACGTGTGCCCGCCGGAGTTGGTGGCACGCTGGGCCCCCGGTCGGGTGATGCTCAACCTCTACGGCCCCACCGAGTCGACCGTGTGGGCAACGGTGTCGGCCCCTCTTGCGCCGTCCGGTCCGATCACCATCGGTGCACCGATCCGTGGGTTCCAGGTGGCAGTGCTCGACGGGCGTCTGCGACCGTCCCCGGTGGGTGTCACAGGTGAGCTGTATCTGTCGGGGCCCGCACTTGCTCGCGGCTATCACGCCCGTGGCCCGCTGACTGCCGAACGATTCATTGCGAGCCCCTTCGGCGTGCCCGGGCAGCGGATGTACCGCACCGGTGATGTGGTGCGGTGGAGGTCCGACGGCAACCTCGAATACGTCGGCCGTTCGGATTTCCAGGTGAAGGTCCGGGGTTTCCGAATCGAGCTCGGCGAGGTGAGCGGCACTCTCGCGTGTCACGACAGCGTCGGATTCGTGACCACCGAGGGCGTGGTCGCCCCAGACGGCGGCACGGTGCTGGTGGCGTATGTGCTGCCGGCCGCCGGCCGCAGCGTCGACGAAGGTGCACTGCGGTCTTTCGCCGCGGAGTTCCTGCCCGCGTACATGGTCCCGTCTCATGTCATCGCCCTCGACGAGGTCCCTAGAACGCCCGCCGGCAAACTGGATCGTCGCGCGCTGCCGCTGCCCGATTTCGTCACCGAGCCAAGCGAGTACGTGGCGCCGCGAACGCTGACCGAGGAGATCGTCGCCGGTGTCTTCGCCGAGGTTCTCGGCGTGGACCGGGTCGGCGTGACGGCGAGCTTCTTCGACCTCGGCGGTAACTCGCTCTCGGCGACGAAGGTCACGGCGCGCGTCGGTGCAGCCCTCGGCGTCCGGGTCGGCGTTCGTGACCTGTTCGAGGCTCCGTCTGTCGCAGAACTCGCTGCGCGGATGGAGAATTCGGCGACCCTACAGGCACGTCCGCTGGCGGCCGGACCTCGACCGGAGCAGCTCCCGTTGTCGCTGGCGCAGCGTCGGATGTGGTTCCTCAATCAGTTCGACACGACCTCGGCGGCTTACAACATCCCGATGGCGGTCCGGCTTTCCGGCGACCTCGACACGAACGCGCTCGAGCATGCCGTCGTCGACGTACTCGAGCGCCACGAGATCCTGCGGACCGTGTACCCGGAATCGGCCGGGGGGCCCGTGCAGAAGATCCTGCATGCCTCCGACGTGCCCGTCTCGCTGGCGCCGGTACGGGTGCGCGAGGACGAGGTCGTCGACAGGACCATCGAGATCGTCGCGTCCGGCTTCGATGTCGCGGCGGCGCCACCAGTGCGCGTCGCGCTGCTGGAGGTTTCGTCGACCGAGCGGATCTTCGTCGTGGTGATGCACCACATCGCCTCCGACGGTGCGTCGGTGGCGCCGCTGGCGCGCGACATCATGGTCGCGTATGCGTCCCGGACACAGGGTAATGCGCCACAGTGGTCGGCGCTGCCGGTGCAGTACGCAGATTACGCCCTGTGGCAGCGAGAGGTCCTCGGTTCGCCGGACGACCCCAAGTCGCTGATCAGCGCGCAGGGCTCATATTGGCTCAACCAACTCGCCGGTCTGCCCGAGGTCCTGGACCTACCGACAGACCGTCCCCGCCCGGCGATCCAGTCGACCGCGGGTGCCAAGGTCGAGTTCGTCATCGACGCCGGCCGGCACGCCCGTCTGCTCGAACTCGCCCGCGCCCGGGGCGGAAGCCTGTTCATGGTGTTGCACGCGGCCTTCGCCGTGCTGTTGGCCAAGATCGCACGGGAAACCGACATCGCGATCGGTACTCCGGTAGCGGGTCGGGGCGAGCAGTCGCTCGATGACCTGGTGGGCATGTTCGTCAACACCCTGGTGCTGCGGACCGCTGTCGAGTCCGACTCGAGTTTCGCCGATCTGCTCGACGCAGCACGCGAGACCGACCTGTCGGCGTTCACCCACGCCGACATGCCGTTCGAGCAGCTCGTCGAAGCCCTCGCCCCGGCTCGGTCGACCGCGTACTCGCCGCTGTTCCAGGTGATGTTCACCATGCAGAACAACCCGTCGGTGGACCTCGAACTTCCTGGCCTGACGGTGTCAGGCCTGACCTCCGATTTCGACGTCGCACGTTTCGATCTGCAGCTGACCGTTGTCGATTCGCACACCGACGCCGGAACCCCCGGGGATCTGGTGTCGTCGCTGACCTATGCCGTGGACCTGTTCGACGAGCAGACCGTCCGTGCCCTCGGCGATGCCTATATTCGTGTTCTCGACGCGGTTGTCGCCGACCCTGCCCGCCCCGTGGGTGATGTCGAGATCGCCGATGCCGCCGATCTCGGGGCCATCGCGCAGGTCAACGACACTTCGCAAGCTGTCGTCGGTTCGACGTTGGTGGAGTTGTTCGATGCGCAGGTTGTGCGTACGCCGGATGCTGTCGCTGTGGTGTTCGAGGGGGAGCGGCTTACTTACGCGGAGTTCGATGCGCGGGCGAATCGGTTGGCGCGCAGGTTGATTGAGGCGGGTGTCGGTCCGGACGTGTGTGTCGGAGTGGCGGTGCGTCGGTCCTTCGAGTTGCTCGTCGGTATCTATGCGGTGATGAAGGCCGGCGGCGCTTACGTGCCCGTCGACCCTGATCATCCGGTTGAGCGGACGAAGTATGTCCTGGAGGTTTCGGCTCCGGTCGTCGTGCTCACCTCTGACGGCGTGCAGCTTGATATCCCTGCCGGGGTGGAGTTGTGGAATCTCGATTCGGTTGATGTGTCGGCGTATTCGGCGGACTCGGTTAAAGACGCGGATCGGGTCGCGCCGCTGCACAGTTCGAACACCGCCTATGTGATCTTCACTTCTGGTTCGACGGGTCGTCCGAAGGGTGTTGCGGTGCCGCATGTCGGCATCGTGAATCGTTTGGTCTGGATGCAGGCGCAGTACGAACTATCCGGTGATGACGTCGTCGTTCAGAAGACGCCGGTGACGTTCGATGTGTCGGTGTGGGAGTTGTTCTGGCCGTTGCAGGTCGGCGCGTCGTTGGTCATCGCGCGCCCCGATGGTCATCGCGATCCGCTGTACCTCGCCGACCTCATCGAGGCTCGCGGCGTCACCATCGCGCACTTTGTGCCGTCGATGTTGTCGGCGTTCACCTCGGTGGTCGAACACGGGCGGGTGCCGTCGTTGCGGCAGGTGTTCTGTTCGGGTGAGGCACTCACCGCGCAGGCGGCGCGTGCGTTCGCAGCTCTCAGTGGTGCGGTGTTGCACAATCTGTACGGTCCGACCGAGGCGTCGGTGGATGTCACGTTCCACGAGTACTCCGCGGCTGACACTGTTGCGGTGCCGATCGGTGCGCCGGTGTGGAACACACGCCTCCAGGCGCTTGATGAGCGTCTGCATCCGGTGCCGGTGGGTGTTGCGGGTGAGTTGTATCTCGCGGGTGTGCAGTTGGCGCGTGGGTATGTGGGTCGTGCGGATCTGTCAGCGGATCGGTTTGTGGCTGATCCGAGTGTCACCGGCGAGCGGATGTATCGCACTGGTGATCTGGTCAAGTGGGTGCACACCGGGTCGGGTGCTCTGGAGTTGGTTTATCTAGGTCGTACCGATTTCCAGGTGAAGTTGCGTGGTCTGCGTATCGAGTTGGGTGAGATCGAGACTGCGCTCGTGGAGCAGCCGGGTGTGGGTCAGGCTGTGGTGCTCGTTCGTGAGGATGTGCCGGGCGTTCAGCAGTTGGTGGGTTACGTGGTGGCCGCGCCGGGCGGGCTGATCGAGGTCGATGCGTTGGGGGCCGTACTCGCGACCAGGTTGCCGGAGTACATGGTGCCGGCGGTGTTTGTGTCTCTGGATGCTCTGCCACTCAACGCTTCGGGCAAATTGGATCGTAAGGCTTTGCCTGCTCCCGACATCGCCGAGAGGACGCAGACGTACCGCGCGCCGGGTTCCGTTGCCGAGACGGTCCTCGCGGGAATCGTCGCTGACCTTCTCGGTGTCGAGCAGGTCGGTGTGGACGACTCGTTCTTCGCCCTTGGTGGCGACAGCATCATGTCGATCCAGCTGGTCTCCCGGGCCAAGCGCGAGGGTATGGTGCTGCGTCCGGCAGATGTCTTCGAACACAAGACCATTGCCGCGCTCGCCCGTGTCGCCGAGATGGGTGCCGCGGCGACCGTTCTCGACGAGCTGCCCGGCGGTGCTGTCGGTCAGTTGCCGCTCACGCCGATCATGCACTGGATGATCGAGGACCTGCGCCGCTACGACGAGTTCGCGCAGTCGGTGCTTGTCACCGTGCCGGCCGGCGTTACCGGATCACGCTTGCAGTCTGCCGCGCAGATTCTGCTCGATCACCACGACATGCTCCGATCCCGGCTGGTGCGCTCCGACGACGGAGCACATCTCGAGGTCGTGCCGGCAGGCGAGGTCTCCGCCGAGGATCTCCTCACCCGGGTCGGCACCGAAACGCTCCCGGGGACCGACGCCTTTGCCAGCCTCGCGCAGGAGCACTTGCGCCGTGCCGCAGCGGCTCTCGACGTCGAGCGCGGTGTCACCATCCGGTTCGTGTGGTTCGATCTGCCCGGTGATGTACCGGGCAGGCTGCTCGTCGTCGCCCACCACCTCGTCGTCGACGGGGTGTCCTGGCGGGTACTGCTCCCAGACCTCGCGCTCGCGTGGTACCGCGTCGCCGACGGTGCAGCCGTCGAATTGTCCTCGGGTGGAACAAGTTTCCGGCGCTGGGCAACCGGACTGGCGGATGCTGCAGCGGGTCGGTTCGCCGAACTGCCGCTGTGGCAGGGCATTCTCGCCGACCCCGATCCGATACTGGGATCGCGGGCCCTCGACCCCGAACTCGACACCGTCGCCACAGTGCAGGACCTGCGGGTCGAGCTCGAGGGCCCTGTCGCCGATACCGTTCTCGGCCGCCTGCCTGCGGTCGTCCACGGTTCGGTCAACGACGGCCTGCTCGCCGCGCTGGCCCTCGCCGTCGCCCGCTGGCGCCGCGATCGCCGGAGCGATGCCGATTTCGTCCTGGTGACCCTCGAGGGTCACGGCCGCGAGGAGCAGGCCGTGCCCGGGGCGGACCTGGCCAACACGGTCGGCTGGTTCACCACCTCGTTCCCGGTGCGCCTCGACCTCGACGCCGTTGACATCGACGACGCCTTCGCCGGCGGCCGGGCCGCGGGATCGGCGATCAAGCGCGTCAAGGAACAGCTGCACGCGATCCCCGACCACGGCATCGGTTACGGCATGTTGCGCTACCTGGCCGAGGACTCGGCCGCGGCGCTCCGCGGTCTCGCGATGCCGCAGATCGGCTTCAACTACCTCGGACGCGTCAACACAACGGGTGACCAGACGGCGGACTGGATGCCCGACACCTCTGTCGCCGATCTCGGCGGCATGCGTGATGAGGACATGTCGGTGCCGGCGATCCTCGACATCAACGCATCGGCTGTCGACACCCCGACGGGTACCCGGCTCGGCGCCACCTTCTCCTATGCAGCCGGCGTGCTGACCGGTGAGCAGGCGCGCGAGATAGCCGACCTATGGGTCGAGGCGCTGACCGCGCTGGCGACATACGCCGACACCCCCGGTGCCGGTGGACGCACGCCGTCGGATCTGCCACTGGTCGCCATCGACCAGGCCGGTGTCGAGCAGCTGGAGGAGCGGTACCCGGATCTGACAGATGTCTGGTCGCTCTCGCCGCTGCAGGAAGGACTGCTCTTCCACGCGCAGTTCGCCGGGGAGCATCTCGACGCGTACATGGTGCAGACGGTTCTGGACCTCGAGGGTGCGGTCGACGCGCAGCGCCTTCGGGCTGCGGGCCAGGCCCTGTTGCGCAGGCACGCGAACTTGCGGGTCGCCTTCGACACCGTGTCGGGTGAACCCGTGCAGGTGGTGCCCGCTGACGCCGAACTCCCGTTCCAGGAGATCGATCTCAGCGGTACCGACTACATCGAAGCCGCCTTCGATCAGCTGCTAGCCGCCGATCGCGCGCGTGGTTTCGACATGGCGAACCCCCCGCTGGTGCGGTTCACCCTCGTCGATCTCGGTGGCGGACGGTACCGGATGGTGTCGACGAACCATCACGTGCTCCTGGACGGTTGGTCGACCCCGCTGTTGCTGAAGGACCTGCTGTATCTGTACGCAACCCGCGGCGACGCCTCGGCGCTTCCCGCGCCGGGTGAGTATCGCGACTTCCTCGCGTGGCTGGCCACGCGGGACCGTGAGACTTCGCTCGCCGCCTGGCGCGACGCGTTCGACGGACTGGACGAGCCGTCGTTGCTCGCCGCCGGGGAAGGTGACGGGTCGGTCGCGTCCGCAGACACTTCCCGGTACGCCTCGGCGGGATTGACGGCTGAACTGTCGGCACTTGCGCGTGATCTCGGCGTCACCATGAACACCCTGGTGCAGGCCGCGTGGGGTGTCGTCATGTCCGCGCTGACCTCGCATCGGGACGTGGTCTTCGGGACGACCGTCTCCGGCCGGCCCGCTGACCTCTCCGACGTCGAGACGATGATCGGCCTGTTCATCAACACCCTGCCCGTCCGGGTGACCGTCGACCCCGGGCTGACCCTCACCGAGCTGATCACCCGGGTCCAGTCCGAGCAGGCGGCCCTCCTCGACCACCACCATCTGGGGCTCGCGGAGATACAGCGTTCTATCGGTGCAGCGGCCTCCTTCGACACCCTGACGGTGTTCGAGTCGTACCCGGTGGATCAGGCTGCGCTGGCGCAGGCCGCCACCGACATCGACGGGATGCGGGTCACGGGTCTGCGTGGATTGGACTCCACGCACTACCCGCTGACACTGGTCGCGAGCATCGGTGACCGGCTGCATCTGCAGGTGAAATACCTCACCGGCGTGTACAGCGCCGATGAGGTCGACGCACTACTGGGCCGCGTTCTCCGGGTTCTCACCGCTTTCGTGGAGACCCCCGGACAACGCATCGCCGCGGTCGATGTCCTCGACGCCGCCGAGCGGGACGCGGTCTTGACCGGGTGGCTCGACCCCGGTGTCGAAGTGCCCCCCGCGACTCTCGCCGCGGTGTTCGCCGACCGCGCGGGGCACCATGCCGACCGCACAGCCGTCGTCGCGGGCGGCGAGAGGTTGACCTATGGAGAGCTCGCCGATCGGGTGAACCGGCTTGCGCGCATCCTGATCGACGAAGGGGTCGGGCCGGAATCGATGGTCGCCGTGGCGATGCCGCGCACCGCCGACCTCGTCGTCGCATTGCTGGCCGTCATCACCGCCGGCGGTGCCTATGTCCCGGTCGACGTCACCTACCCGCAGGACCGGCTCGCCTACATGCTGGCCGACTCGAAGCCGGTCGTGGTGCTGACCACCGGTGAGGATGCACAGGCTCTGCCGGACAACAACATTCGTGTTGTCCTGCTCGACTCTCGGGAAACGGTCGAACGCCTGGCTCAGGTGTCGGGCGCGCCCGTGACCGACTCCGAACGCACGGGCGGGCTCTCCCCGCAGCACCCGGCCTACGTGATCTACACGTCCGGTTCCACCGGCCGCCCGAAGGGTGTCGTCGTTCCGCACGTGGACGTCCTCACCCTCATGATGAACACCCAGACAAAGTTCGGTTTTGATGAGACCGACGTGTGGACGATGTTCCACAGCTACGCCTTCGACTTCTCGGTGTGGGAACTCTGGGGCCCGCTGCTCCACGGCGGGTCGCTCGTCGTCGTCGACTTCGCGACCTCGCGGTCGCCGGAGGACTTCCTGGCGCTTCTTCGTCGGGAACGGGTCACCGTGCTCAATCAGACGCCGTCGGCGTTCTATCAGCTCGCCGAAGCCGACCGGGTAGCAGGGGAGGAGTCTGTCTCCGTCTCCAGCAACGGGTCCGGACCCTCTGCTCTGAGCCTGCGATACGTGATCTTCGGCGGGGAAGCGCTGGACTTGGGTCAGCTCGACCGCTGGTACACCCGGCACGCGGAGGATTCGCCGCGATTGGTGAACATGTACGGCATCACCGAGACGACGGTCCACGTCAGCTATCTCTCGTTGAACCGCGAGTTCGCCCGTGAGTCCACGGCTAGCGTCATCGGCCGCGGATTGCCCGGAGTCGGCGTCTACGTCCTCGACTCCCGGCTCCGCCCCACCCCGGTCGGCGTCGAGGGTGAGATGTACGTCCACGGGGGTCAATTGGCCCGCGGCTACCTCGGCCGTCCGGACCTGACCGCCGGCCGGTTCGTCGTCGACCCCTTCGGGGCGGCTGGTCACCGGATGTATCGCACCGGCGATCTGGCTCGATGGAACGCCCATGGGCAGCTGGAATACCTGGGGCGCACGGACTTCCAGGTCCAATTGCGCGGATTCCGAATCGAGCTCGGGGAAGTCGAGTCCGCACTGCTGCGGTACTCCGGTGTTGCCGCATCGTCGGTGCAGGTGCGCTCGCACGAGAGCCTCGGCGACCACCTCGTCGGATACGTGGTACCCGAGACCGGCACGGCGATCGAGGTCGACAGCCTGCTCGCCTTCGTCGGAGGCTTCCTGGCGTCGTACATGATCCCGTCCGCGATCGTCGTGCTCGACGAGTTCCCGCTGACCGCCAACGGCAAGCTGGACCGGCGGGCACTTCCCGCGCCCGACTTCCTGTCCGGCGCAGTCGAGTTCGTTGCTCCGAGGACTCCGGTCGAGGAGGCCGTCGCCCAGGTGTACCGCGACGTCCTCGGTGTGGAGCGGGTCGGGGTGCATGACTCGTTCTTCGACCTCGGTGGCAACTCGCTGGTCGCCACCCGGGTGGTGGCGCGTGTCAATGCTGCTCTCGATGCCCGGCTGGGTGTCCGCGCATTGTTCGACGCGCCCACGGTGGCCGAACTGTCCACACTGTTCGAACACGCCGCGACCGACGAGTCGGATCGGCCGGCGCTCGTCGCAACGCAGCGCCCCGATGTGGTGCCGCTGTCGCTTGCGCAGCAACGGATGTGGTTCCTCAACCGGTTCGATCCCGAATCACCCGCGTACAACATCCCGTTGGTGATCCGGCTGACCGGCCATCTCGACATCGGGGCCCTCAGGTCGGCCTTGCGCGATGTCGTGGCGCGGCATGAGTCGTTGCGCACCGTGTACCCGGACTCTCCTGCCGGACCTGCCCAGGTGATCCTCACGCCCGAGGACATCGACGTCGACCTGACACCGTCGGCAGTGTCCGAATCCCAGCTTGCCGCCGCCGTTTTCGGTCTGGTCAGTGCAGGTTTCGACGTGACCACAGCGCCTCCGATCCGCGCGGGCCTGCTGAGTGTGGGGACCGACGACCACGTGCTCGTCGTGGTGGTGCACCACATCAGCGCCGACGGGATGTCGACGGCACCGCTCGCACGGGATGTCATGCTGGCCTACAGCTCTCGTGTCCACGGTGTGGGTCCCCAGTGGCCGCCCCTGCCGGTCCAGTACGCCGACTTCGCCGTCTGGCATCGCCGGGTCCTCGGCGACGAGGACGACCCCACCTCGCTGATCTCACGGCAGATCGACTTCTGGCGCACCGAGCTGACGGGACTGCCGGACGTTCTGGCCCTCCCGACCGATCGTCCTCGACAAGCCGAGCGGTCCAGGCGGGGCGGACGCCATTCGTTCCGGATCGACGAAGACCTCCGCGGTCGGGTGAACGCGCTGGCCCGGGCCCACGACGCCACGCCGTTCATGGTGTTGCACGCCGCGCTGGCGCTGATGCTGGCGCGGATCAGCCGGGAGTCCGACATCGCCATCGGCACGCCGATCGGCGGTCGCGGCGACGAGGCGCTCGACGACCTCGTGGGGATGTTCGTCAACACCCTGGTGCTGCGCACAGAGGTGGACCTCGACGTTCGATTCACCGATCTGCTCGCCCAGGTACGTCGTCGCGATCTCGCGGCGTTCGAGCACACCGATGTGCCGTTCGAACGTCTCGTCGACGTCCTCAGCCCGGTCCGGTCGACCTCTCATCACCCGTTGTTCCAGGTCTCGCTGTCGCTGCAGAACCAGCAGCGCGCGGAGCTCGCTCTGCCCGGCCTCACTGTCTCCGGCTTCGATGCGGGCAGTGAGGTGACCCAGTTCGACCTGGGCCTGACCCTCGGCGACGCGATCACCGAAGACGGCCGGGCCGACGGGATGTACGCGTACTTCACCTTTGCCGTCGACCTGTTCGACGAGTCGACGGTGGCGGGCTTCGCCCGGTGGTACGTGCGATTGCTCGAGGGGGTCGTGTCTGCACCCGACCTCGCGGTGGGTGACGTCGCGTTGCTCGGCATCGAGGAAGAGGCCGCAGTCGCCGTTCTCGGCTCGGCTCACCATGTTCCGGCTTCACCCGGGCTGTTGCTCGACGACTTCCATGCCCAGGTCCGGCGCACACCGGATGCGGCGGCAGTCTCCGATGATCAGGTGTCGCTGACCTATGCGGAGTTCGAGGCACGGGTGGCACAGGTGGCTCGTGAACTGGTCGATGCAGGCGTGGGGCCGGAATCGTTCGTCGCGGTGGCGATGGGACGTTCGGTTGAGTCAGTGGTGGCAACCTACGCGGTCGTCGAGGCCGGCGGTGCGTACGTGCCGGTGGATCCGGAGCAGCCAGCCGACCGGAATTCGTATGTGCTACAAGCCACGTCGCCGATCTGCGTGCTGACCACCGCGGTCGACGAGGCGTCGTTGCCATTGGCCGGGTATCGGGTCCTCCGGCCGGACCAGCTGGGCCATCGACGGTCGGCAGCACCGCTCACCGACGCTGATCGGTTGGGCGTGCTGCGGCCCGAACACGCTGCCTACGTGTACTTCACGTCGGGCTCGACGGGTCGTCCGAAGGGTGTTGTCGTAGCTCACCATGCGGTGACCGCACATCTACGCTGGGTCCGCGACGAGCAGGGCATGAGCGCACACGATGTGCTGCTGCACAAGTCGGCGCCGACCTTCGACATCTCCGTGTGGGAGATGTTCGGCGGACTCCAGGGCGGGGGCCGAGTCGTCGTCGCGCGTCCGGGTGGGCATCGGGACGTGGACTACCTTTCGGCACTGATCCAACGGGAGCGGATCACGGCCGGTCACTTCGTGCCGTCGATGCTGGACGTCATGCTCGGCGCCGACCGGGACTTCGCGTCGTCGCTGCGGCTCGTTCGAGTGGGGGGCGAGGGGATCTCGTACGCGCTCGCGGTGCGCGCAAGTGACGCAGGACTGTCCGTCCGCAATGGTTACGGTCCGACGGAAACCACTGTGACCGCCACTGCCGCACCCATCTTCGATCCCACAACGATGGTTCCGGGAGGGATCGTCCCGATGGGCGCGCCCGGCCGTGGCGTGCGTGCGCATGTGCTCGACGACCGCTTGCACCCGGTCGCGGTGGGTGTCGCGGGTGAGCTCTACCTGTCCGGTGATCAGGTGGCACGCGGCTACCTGGGTCGACTCGACCTGACGGCGGAACGATTCGTCGCGGACCCGTTCGTCGACGGCGAGCGCATGTACCGTACCGGTGACCTGGTCCGTTGGAATGCGTCCGGAGAGCTGGAGTTCTTGGGCCGCACCGACTTTCAGGTCAAGCTGCGTGGCCAGCGCATCGAGCTGGGAGAGATCGAGTCGGCGTTGCTGGCGCAGCCGCAGGTCTCGCAGGCCGTGGTCGTCGTGCACCGTGACCCCCACACCGGTGATCAGCTCGTGGCGTACGTGGTCGGCGAAGACGCCGATGCCGGTGTTCTGCGACGGCAGCTCGGACAGGTACTGCCCGCTTACATGGTGCCCACCGCTTACGTGGGGCTGGCGGTCATGCCGCTCAACGCGAACGGCAAGCTCGACCGGCGGGCTCTGCCCGAACCGCAGATCGAGGTCGACGCCGCACGTTTCGTGGCGGCTCGTGGTCCCGTCGAGGAGATCATCGCAGGCATCTACGCCGAGGTGATCGGTGTCGAGCGCGTCGGAGCAACGGACAGCTTCTTCGAGCTGGGCGGTAACTCCCTGGTCGCCACGCGGGTGATCGCCCGGGTCAATGCGGCGCTGGGTACCGATCTCGGGGTCCGCGAGATCTTCGACTCGCCGACGGTCATGGATCTCGCACAGCGTGCCGAGAGCGCGGTCGGACGCAGCCGCGTCCCGTTGTCGCCGCAGCCGCGTCCCAGCCGCATCCCGCTGTCGCTGGCGCAGCAGCGCATGTGGTTCCTCAACCAGTTCGACCAGGGCTCGGCGGCGTACAACATCCCGCTGGCGGTCCGGCTGACCGGCGACCTCGACGCCACTGCCATGTCGGCAGCGGTGCGTGATGTCGTCGCCCGCCACGAGTCGCTGCGGACGGTGTTCCCCGACTCGCCTGACGGACCGCATCAGGTGATCGTGGACGTCGGCGACGTCATCGGGGACCTCACCCCGATCGACCTCGCCATGGACGAGATCGCCGAGACCATCCGCGGTTTCGTCCTGGCACCGTTCGACGTCACCGACCGGGTGCCGCTTCGTGTCGCCCTCTACCGCGTCTCGGCGCAGGACCATGTGCTCGCCTTCGTCGTCCACCACATCAGCGGCGACGGTGTCTCGACCGCGCCGCTGGCACGCGACGTGATGACGGCCTACCTCGCCCGGTCCGCGGGCGAGGAGCCGGGGTGGTCGTCGCTGCCGGTGCAGTATGCGGACTACGCCCTGTGGCAGCGCACCGTTCTCGGTGCCGAGTCCGACCCGACATCGATCGCGGCGAACCAGGCCGAGTACTGGACCAGAGCGCTCGCCGGGCTGCCCGAGGTGCTGGCACTGCCCACCGACCGGCCGCGCCCGACGAATCGCACCCAACGCGGCGCGACCGTCTCCGTCGAGATCGACGGGGCCGTCCACCAGGGGCTCCGCGCGTTGGCATCCGAGCGCGGCGCGACCCTGTTCATGGTCATGCACTCGGCACTGGCGACCCTGCTCGCTCGCTTGTCGGGAACGACCGACATCGCGATCGGCACGCCGATCGCGGGCCGGACGGAGCCGGAGCTCGACCAGCTCATCGGCATGTTCGTGAACACCTTGGTGCTGCGCACCGAGGTCGATCCGGAGGCCGATTTCGCCGGTCTCCTCGATCGTGCCCGTGAGGTGGACCTCGACGCGTTCGCCCACGCGGACCTGCCGTTCGAACGCATCGTCGACCTCCTGCAACCGGTCCGGTCCACGTCGCACACCCCGCTGTTCCAGGTGGTCTTGGCGAGCACCGGAACGGGCGAGGACCGCTTCGAACTGCCGGGGCTGACGGTCAGCGGCATCACCGACGAGACCCACATCGAGAAGTTCGACCTCGAGTTGTCCTACGCGGAGAGCCTCGACGGCGCCGGTCACGGTGCCGGGATGACACTCACCTTCGGGTACGCGACGGACATCTTCGACGAGAGCACGGTGGCATCGTTCGCTGCCCGCATGGCCAAGGTGCTCGAGTCGGTCGTCGCCGAACCGGCGCGCCCGGTCGGCGACATCGTCCTGCTCGACGACATCGAACGTGCGGCCCTCGTACCGGTGCGTGGTGCGCCCGGCGGGCCCCCCCGTACCCTGGCCGCCATCTTCGACGCTGCGGCGCATCGGGATCCGTCGGCGACCGCGCTGGTCGCCGAGACGGGCGAGTTGACCTACGCCGAGCTCGACGAGCGGTCCAACCGTGTGGCGCGGGTGCTCATCGAGCGGGGAGTCGGTCCGGAGAGCTCGGTTGCACTCGGTATGTCCCGCTCGATCGAGTCGATCGTGGCCGTCTGGGCGGTCGCCAAAGCCGGCGGCGCCTTCGTGCCCGTCGACCCGAACTACCCGGCGGATCGGATCGAGCACATGCTCACCGATTCCGGGGCTCGCGTCGGAATCACCCTCGAAGCGCATCGCGGGCTGCCCGCGGGCTCCGTCGAGTGGCTGGTCCTCGACGACGAGACCGACGCTCTCGACGTGGCCCGGCAGTCGGGTGCGGCCGTCGGCGACGCCGATCGTCGGGCGCCACTGCGGCCCGAGCATCCGGCGTACCTCATCTACACGTCCGGTTCCACCGGCGTGCCGAAGGGTGTCGTCGTCACGAACGCCGGTCTCGGCGACTTCGCCGACGAGCTGCGCGAGCGGTGCGCGGTGCCCTCGACCGGCCGCGTACTGCACTTCGCGTCGCCGAGCTTCGACGCGTCGGTGCTCGAGTATCTGCTGGTCTTCGGTTCGGCGGCGACCTTCGTCATCTCGCCGCGGTCGATCTACGGCGGTGCGGAGCTGACCGCACTGCTGCGTGAACAGTCGGTGACGCACGCGTTCATCACCCCGGCGGCGCTGGCTTCGGTCGACGACACCGATCTCCCGTTGCTGCGGATGATCGCCGTCGGCGGTGACGTCTGTCCGCCGGAACTGGTCGCCAGGTGGGCGCCGGGTCGCACGATGCTGAACATGTACGGCCCGACCGAGGCGACGATCTCGGTGACGATCGACGGGCCGATCGACACGGGCTCGCCGATCCGGATCGGTACGCCGAACCGAGGGGTGGAGGCGCTGGTCCTCGACACCCGTCTGCAGCCGGTTCCGGTCGGGGTGCCCGGCGAACTGTATGTCGCCGGACCGGCGCTGGCGCGCGGCTACCAGAACCTGGTCGGCCAGAGCGCGGAGCGCTTCGTGGCGAATCCGTTCGGCGGCGCCGGTGCGCGGATGTACCGCACCGGCGATGTGGTCCGCTGGGTTGCGGGTGGCGCGCTGGAATACCTGGGCCGCTCCGACTTCCAGGTGAAGGTCCGTGGTTTCCGCATCGAACTCGGCGAGATCAGTGGTGTGCTGGCGCGTCATGACAGCGTCGGCTTCGTGACGACCGAGGGCGTGACCGCGCCCGACGGTGGCACGGTGCTGGTGGCCTATGTGCTGCCCGCGAGCGGGCACCCGGTTGCCGAGGACGCACTGCGTGCCTTTGCCGCGGAGTCCCTGCCCGCCTACATGGTTCCCACGTACGTCGTCGCATTGGACGATGTCCCGCGGACACCCGCCGGCAAGCTGGATCGTCGTGCGCTGCCCGTCCCCGAGTTCGTGAACGAACCCGAGGAGTATGTCGCCCCGCGGTCGCTGACCGAGGAGATCGTGGCGGACGTGTTCGCCGACGTGCTCGGGTCGGCGCGGGTCGGGGTCACGACGAGCTTCTTCGATCTCGGCGGTAACTCGTTGTCGGCGACGAAGGTCACTGCTCGGCTGGGTGCCGCGCTCGGGGTCCGCGTCGGTGTGCGCGAGCTGTTCGACGCGCCCAGTGCGGAGATGTTGGCTGCCCGGGTGGAGAGCCTGTCCGCGGTCGAGGGCCCCGCACTCGTGGCGATGGAACGTCCGGAGCGGATTCCGTTGTCGCTGGCGCAGCGTCGGATGTGGTTCCTCAACCAGTTCGACACCGAGAGTGCCGCCTACAACATCCCGCTCGTGGTGCGGCTGTCGGGTCACCTCGACGTGACCGCGCTCGAGCAGGCGGTGACCGACGTCGTGTCGCGTCACGAGGTGTTGCGCACGGTCTACCCGACCGGGCCCGAGGGGCCCTACCAGGAGATCTGTGCGACATCCGATCTCGACCTCGCGTTGTCCCGGATTCCGTCGGGGGAGGACGAGGTCGTGCGGACGGTGACCGAGTTCGCCCTGCGCGGCTTCGACGTGACCGTGGCGCCGCCGGTACGGATGGCCGTTCTGGAGATCTCGGCGACGCAGCACGTGCTGGTCCTCGTGATGCATCACATCGCCGCCGACGGGGCCTCGGTGGCTCCGTTGGCTCGGGACATCATGGTGGCCTACAGCGCCCGGTCGCTTGACGGGGTGGCGCCGCAGTGGTCGCCGCTGCCGGTGCAGTACGCCGACTACGCCCTGTGGCAGCTGGCACGGTTGGGGACACCCGACGATCCGGAGTCGTTGGCGCGCAAGCAAGCCGACTACTGGCGGGCCCAGCTGTCCGGCTTGCCGGACGTGCTGGACCTGCCGATGGACCGACCCCGTCCGGCCGTGCAGTCGACGGCCGGCGCAGATGTCGAGTTCATCATCGACGCGGGCCTCCACGCCCGCCTGCTGGAACTGGCCAAGAGTCGCGGCGCGAGTCTGTTCATGGTGTTGCACACCGCGTTTGCGGTGACGCTGTCCCGGTTGTCGCGCGAGTCGGACATCGCGATCGGTACACCGGTCGCCGGCCGGGGCGAACAGGTCCTCGACGATCTGGTGGGCATGTTCGTCAACACCCTGGTGCTACGCACTGCGGTCGACGCCGGCGCGTCGTTCGAGACCCTGCTCGAGGCTGCGCGCGACACGGATCTGTCGGCGTTCACGCACGCGGACATGCCGTTCGAACAGCTGGTGGAGATGCTCGACGTGGAACGCTCCACCTCGTACTCGCCGCTGTTCCAGGTTATGTTCACGATGCAGAACAATGCGCAGGCGCAGTTCGAACTGCCCGGCCTGACCGTCAGCGGTGTGCGATCGGACTTCGACGTCGCCCGGTTCGATCTGCAGCTGACCGTGATCGATTCGCGTGCCGCAGACGGTTCCGCAGCCGACCTGGGTGCGACGCTGACCTACGCGAGCGCGCTCTTCGACGAGTCGACGGTGACGGGCTTCGCGGAACTGTTCGTGCGTGTACTGTCGGCGGTGGCGGCCGATCCGGCTGTCGTCGTCGGCGATGTCGGCATCCTCGGGGAGGCCGACACGAGGGCGATCTCGACGCGGAATGCGACCGAGCGGGCGGTCGTCCCGGCGACGCTGGTGGACCTGTTCGACGCGCAGGTCGCTCGCACACCGGACACGCTCGCCCTGGTGTCGGAGGACGTCCGGCTGACCTACGCGGAGTTCGATGCCCGAGTGAATCGGTTGGCGCGCAGGCTGATCGAGTCGGGTGTGGGTCCGGATGTGGCGGTGGCCGTCGGTGCCCGTCGGTCGGTCGCGATGCTGGTCGGCATCTACGCGGTCCTCAAGGCCGGTGGCGGATATGTGCCGGTGGACCCGGATCATCCGGCCGAGCGGACCCGCTACGTGTTGGAGTCGGCCGCGCCGGCGGTCGTGTTGACCGCCGGTGGGGTCGCGCTGGATGTTCCCGCCGGTGTGCCGGTGTGGGATCTGGATTCGGTTGACGTGTCCGGATATGCGGACGCGCCGATCGTCGATGCGGATCGTCGTGGTGCTCTGCGGGATTCGAACATCGCGTACGTGATCTACACGTCGGGGTCGACGGGGCGTCCGAAGGGGGTTGCGGTTCCGCACGCGGGGATCGTGAACCGGCTCGAGTGGATGCAGGCGGAGTACTCGTTGACCGCCGACGACGTCGTGGTGCAGAAGACGCCGGTGACCTTCGATGTGTCGGTGTGGGAGTTGTTCTGGCCGTTGCAGATCGGTTCCCGGCTGGTGATCGCGCGGCCGGATGGACATCGGGATCCGCTGTACATGGCGGATCTGATCGAGTCGCACGGTGTCACGACCGCACACTTCGTACCGTCGATGCTGTCGGCCTTCACCTCGGTCGTCGAGGTGGGTCGGGTGCCGTCGTTACGGCAGGTGTTCTGCTCCGGTGAGGCGCTGACCCCGCGCGCCGCGCGCGCATTCGCCGACCTCGGCGATGCCGCACTGCACAACCTGTACGGGCCGACCGAGGCGTCGGTGGATGTGACCTACCACGAGTATTCGGTCGCCGACGCGGTGTCGGTGCCGATCGGTGCGCCGGTGTGGAACACGCGATTGCACGTGCTCGACGATCGCCTGCACCCGGTGCCGGTGGGTGTGGCCGGCGAGTTGTATCTGGCCGGTGCGCAGCTGGCGCGCGGGTATGTCGGACGCGCGGATCTGTCGGCGGACCGGTTCGTGGCGAATCCGTTTGCTGCGGGTGAACGGATGTATCGCAGCGGCGACCTGGTGAAATGGGTTCACGGGGTGTCCGGTGCCCTCGAAGTGGAGTACCTGGGACGGACCGACTTCCAGGTGAAGATGCGTGGTCTGCGTATCGAGCTTGGTGAGATCGAGGCAGTGCTGCTCGAGCAGCCGGGGGTGGCGCAGGCGGTCGTGCTCGTCCGCGAGGACGTCCCGGGTGCGCAGCAACTGGTGGGCTACGTGGTGGCCGAATCCGGTGCGGTCGTGCCGGTCGACGAGTTGACCTCGGCCCTGTCGGCGCGGTTGCCCGAGTACATGGTGCCGTCGGTGTTCACGGTGCTCGATGCCCTGCCGCTCAACGCCTCGGGCAAGTTGGATCGCAAGGCGCTCCCGGCGCCGGACCGCTCGGTCGGCGAGCACGCCTACCGGGCACCGGGGACTCAAGCCGAAACGGTGTTGGCCCGGTTGGTGGCCGAACTGCTCGGGGTCGAGCGGGTCGGCATCGACGACTCGTTCTTCGCGCTCGGTGGGGACAGCATCATGTCGATCCAGCTGGTCGCGCGGGCCAAGACGGCCGGGATCGTACTGACGCCGCGAATGGTCTTCGAGCACAAGACGATTGCGGCATTGGCCCGGGCTGCCGGGGCGGCCGAGGACGCGGCGGTCCTCGACGAGCTGCCCGGCGGTGGGGTGGGTGAGGTCCCGCTGACACCGATCATGCACTGGATGATCGAGCACGGTCGTAGCTACGACCGGTTCTCGCAGGCGTCGGTGCTCGCGCTGCCGCGCGACATCGATCCGGTCCACCTCGTCGGCGCGGTGCAGGCCGTACTCGACCATCACGATGCCCTGCGCGCACGACTGGTCCCCGGACCCGAACAGCGCAGCGCCGACGGTGCCCGTCTCGAAGTGCTGGGAGTCGGCGCGGTCGACGCCGCCGACCTGGTCCGGACGGTGCGCTACGACGGCGAGTTCGTCACCGTCGCCGCAGCCGAGCTCGACGCGGCCGCGGACCGCCTGGACCCAGCCGGGGCCGTGCTGCTCCAGGCGGTGTGGTTCGTTCCGGCCGACGACCGGGAAACCGGCCACCTGCTGGTCCTCGTGCACCACCTCGCCGTCGACGGGGTGTCGTGGCCGGTCCTCGGCGGTGACCTCGTCACCGCGTGGGGGCAGCTGGCCCACGGCCAGCCGGCGGCGTTGGCCCCGGTCGGCACGTCGTTCCGGCGTTGGGCGCACGGCCTGGCCGACGAGGCGCGGTCCGAGCGGAGGATCGCCGAACTCGACACCTGGCGGCGAGTCCTCGACGGGCCGGATCCGGTTCTCGGCAGACGCCCGCTCGATCCCGACCTGGACCTCGTCGGTTCCGTGGCGGACCTCCACGTCGAGGTGCCGGCGCAGGTCGCCGAGGCGGTGCTCACGGTCCTGCCGGAGAAGTTCCACGGAACCGTCAACGACGGTCTGCTCACCGCTCTCGCCCTGGCCACCGTCGCGTGGCGGTCCGAACGCGGCGTCGCCGAGCCGACCGCACTGGTCACCCTCGAGGGTCACGGTCGTGAGGAGCAGATCGTTCCCGGAGCCGACCTGTCGCGGACGGTCGGTTGGGTCACCAGCCAGCTGCCCGTCCGGTTGGATCTGTCCCAGGTCGATGTCGCCGCCGCACTCGCGGGGCGGGATGACCTCGGATCGGCGATCAAGGCGGTCAAGGAACAACTGCTGGCCCTGCCGGACCGCGGGATCGGATACGGACTCCTGAGGCGACTGAACCCGGAAACCGCGGGAGTCCTCGAAGGGTTCGCCGCGCCTCAGATCGGGTTCAACTACCTCGGTCGACGTGGCGCGCCCGATCAGCGGCAGGATTCGGTTGCCGATGAGAACCCGGTGAACCTGGCAGGTGCCCGCGACGACGACATGGTGGTGCCGGCAGTGCTGGACATCAACGCGTCTGCTGTCGGCAGCGTCGGTGCGTCGAAACTCATCGCGACGTGGTCGTACGCCACCGGCATCCTCGACCGCGCCGAGGTCGAGCGGTTCGCCGAGTTGTGGGTGGCCGCGCTGACCGTGCTCGCCGAGTACGCCGGCCGGCCCGGTGTCGGGGGCTTCACGCCGTCGGACTTCGAGCTCGTCGACGTCGACCAGCACCAGGTCGACGTCTGGGAGGCCCAGTACCCGACGCTCACGGACGCATGGTCGTTGTCGCCGTTGCAGGAGGGCCTGCTCTTCCAGTCGCGACTGGCCGGTGACGCAGCCGCCGGCGGGGCGACGGACTTCTACCAGGTCCAACTCATGCTCACGCTGATCGGAGTCGTCGACGCCGAACGGATGCGGGCGGCCGGTCAGGCAATGCTCGATCGCTACCCGAACCTGCGGGTCGCGATCAGCTATGCCGGCGGGGTCGGCGCCCAGGTCGTCCATGGCGACATCGAGTTGCCGTGGCGAACGGTCGACATGAGTACGGTCCCGGTCACCGACCGGGAGAGCGAACTCGCGGCGCTGCTCGAGGCGGATCGCGCCGAAGGGTTCGATCTGGCTGCGGCTCCGCTGATCAGGTTCACCATGGTGCGCCTGGCCGACGACGAGTTCCGGTTGATCGTGCTCAACCACCACGTGCTGCTCGACGGCTGGTCGATGCCGTTAATGTTGCGGGAGTTGTTCACGCTCTACGCCACACGAGGCGACACGACCCACCTCCCGCGGCCGAGGAACTACCGGGACTTCCTGGTGTGGCTCTCGCAGCAGGACCAGGCCGAGTCGCTGGAGGCGTGGCGCGCGGCCTTCGACGGCAGTACGGAACCGACGATCGCACTCGGCGACACCGGCGCGGACGCCGGCGAGTCGCGTGAGCTCGAGGTCCACCTGGATGCCGAGGTCACCGACGCGCTGGTCTCGCTCGGCCGGCAGAACGGGTTCACGATGAACACCGTCGTGCAGGCCGCCTGGGCCATCGCGGTGTCCACCCTGTCGAGTCGCTCCGACGTGACGTTCGGGGCGACCGTCTCCGGTCGGCCTCCGCAGATCGACGGCATCGAGGAGATGCTCGGCCTGTTCATCAACACCCTGCCGGTGCGGGTCCGACTGGACCCGGCGGAATCCGTGACCGCACTCCTTCGCCGGGTACAGGAGGAGCAGTCGGCGCTGCTCGACCACCACCATGTCGGGCTACCCGACATCCGTGCGGCCGCGGGGCAGGGTGCGGTGTTCGACACGCTCGCGGTCTTCGAGTCGTATCCGACGTCCGGCGCCGAGGGCGGGGCCGACATCGACGGAATGACCGTCGCCGGTATGTCCGGCAACGACGCCGTGCACTACCCGCTCGCGCTCGTCGCAGCTCAGGGGCGCACGTTGGCGCTGCGACTGAAGTTCCTCGACGGTGTTGTGGACGCGGACCGGGCACGCGACGTGCTCGGGCTCGTGGTGCGGGCGGTCGAGGGGTTCGCGCGTTCGCCGCGCTCCCCGCTGGCATCGATGGACCTGCTCGACGCGCACGTCCGTGGCGAATTGGTCCCGGCGCGCGGCGGGCGGGACAACGGATTCCGCAGCCTACCCGACATGCTGTCCGATGCCGTGGAAACGAATCCGGAAGCGACAGCCCTCATCTCGGGTGAGACCACCGTGTCCTATCGAGAACTCGACGAACGGTCGAACCGTCTCGCGCGGTTGTTGACGTCCCGAGGGGCAGGACCCGAACAGGTGGTCGCCCTGGCGCTGCCGAGGTCGATCGAGTCGATCATCGCGATCTGGGCGGCGGCCAAGACCGGAGCGACGTTCCTGCCGATCGATCCGGGATACCCGTCCGAGCGCATCGAGCACATGCTCACCGACTCCGGCGCGGTTCTCGGACTGTCCCTGGGCGCGCATCGGTCGTCTCTCGGTTCGGCCCTTCCGTGGGTCGACCTCGATTCCGCCGACGTCGTCGAAGCCCTCGCGCGCGAGTCGGCCTGGCCGGTGGGCGATTCCGATCGCGCGCATCCGATCCGTCCGGACTCGGCGGCGTACATGATCTACACCTCGGGATCGACCGGGCTGCCGAAGGGGGTCGTGGTCACCCAGCGCGACCTCCTGAACACCGCCCGCGACGCAGTCGAGCGCTTCCGCCTTGCAGCGGGCGACCGCGTCACCCACCTGGTGTCGCCGAGCTTCGATGCGTCGGTCCTGGAGTTCCTGATGGCGTTCGGGTCGGCGTCGACGATGGTCATCGTGCCGCCGGAGGTCTTCGGTGGCGTCGACCTCGCGGAGCTGCTGCGCACTCGACGCGTGACGCACACGTTCATGACCCCGGGCTCTCTGGCGTCGATGTCACCGGATGGTCTCGACGACCTCCGCGTCGTCGGGGTCGGTGGCGAGGCGTGTTCGCCGGACCTCGTCACCCGGTGGGCCCCGGGCCGCAGGTTCGTGAACGCCTACGGTCCGACCGAGACCACGATCTGGGCGACGGCCAGCGATGACCTGCAACCGGGCGACCGGGTCGACATCGGTGAGCTGCTGTCCGGTGTGCGGGCCGTGGTGCTCGATACGCACCTGCGACCGGTTCCGGTCGGTATGGCCGGCGAGTTGTACGTTGCCGGCCCGTCGCTGGCGCGCGGCTACCATCGACGCCTCGGACTGACCGCGGAACGATTCGTCGCCGATCCATACGGTGAGCCGGGTGACCGGATGTACCGAACCGGTGACGTCGTGGCATGGCGCCGTGATGCAGAGCGGTGGGTCCTCGACTATCTCGGTCGCTCGGATTTCCAGGTCAAGGTCCGTGGTTTCCGCATCGAGCTCGGTGAGATCGAGTCGGCGCTGCTCGCTCATCCGGATGTCGAGTTCGCGCATGTCATCGGGACCGATGGGCCGGGCGGTGCCACCGCCCTGGCGGCATACGTGGTGCCCCGCGACGGTGCCGAGGTCGACCCGGTCGTGCTCGCCCGCTTCGTGGGTGAGTCGCTGCCGGCGTACATGGTCCCGGCTGCTTTCGTCCCGATCGACTCGGTTCCGCTGACCGGTGCGGGCAAGATCGACCGGTCGGCCCTTCCGGTGCCCCGATTCTCCGCGAGGGCGGCCTACGCGGCTCCGTCCACAGCCCTGGAGCAGATCCTGGTGGAGGTGTTCGAGGAGCTGCTCGAGGTCGAGGGCGTCGGCGTCGACGACAACTTCTTCGATCTGGGAGGCCAGTCGCTGATCGCCGCCCGACTGGTGTCCCTGGTCGGGGAGCGAACCGGTCGGAGTTTGCCGCTGCAGACGGTGTTCGCCGATGCCTCTCCGCGTGCGCTCGCGGCAGGTCTCGCCGCTGACGGCGACGAACCCGCCCCGGCGGACGACGGTCTGGGGATACTGCTTCCCCTGCGTCCGAGCGGTGCGCTGGCCCCGGTGTTCTGTATCCATCCGTTCACCGGTCTGGGGTGGTCGTACCGAGGCCTCACCGACCACCTCCCCGCGGATCGGCCGCTCTACGGCATCCAGTCGCCCGCGTTGTCGGGAGGTGAGATGCCGGCGACGATCGCAGAAGCAGCCGCTTTGTATGTGCGGTACGTACGTGCCGTACAGCCAGACGGTCCCTACCATCTGCTGGGCTGGTCGTTTGGCGGCGTGATCGCCCATGAGATGGCGGTGCAGCTGCGTTCGGCCGGGCATCATGTGGCGTCGCTGGTGCTCCTCGACAGCCACCTCGAACTGTTCGAGGTGGGTGAGCACGAGGTGGCCGTCAATCTCGTCGAGATCCTCGACGGGATGGGAATCGACCTCGATGTGGAGGCCGACGAGAACGTAGTCGATCGGTTGCGGGAACTGCCGGGTCTGCCCGAGGGGTTGGCAGGCGATGGGCTCGACCGCGTGATCGACGGCGCGAGCCGGGCCGGGGAGATGATCCGTACGCACGTTCCCGGCTACTACGACGGACGCGTGGTCTACTTCGCCGCCCGCCTGGGCCGAAACCTGCGGACGGCGCCGGAGGCGGACTGGCGACCGGTGGCGGCCGCCGTCGACGTGATCGACACCTGGGCGTCGCACGACAACATCACGTCGACGCGGGCGTGGGCGCAGATCGGACCAGTGGTCTCGCGGGTGGTCGACGGAGTGGCCGACGGCGGAGTGGCCGACGGGGACTGAGCGCGATGCAACGCCGAGAACCCGAGTACCGACTTCTCCCGGAGGCGTTGCATCGCGCTCGGACGGTGACCGTCACTGTGGCCACACGGTTATCCGATCGCAACATCAGTAACATCAGTAACAGGTTCGGCCCTGGTAGCGTCGGTTTTGGGTGTCGCGGACGCGGTGCTCAGGGAACGGCGTCGCGGCTGGACGCACGGTGGGTCACGGAGCCGCGGGCGCGCACCGGGCCGACACGGCCCTGGATGTTCAACGTGAGGACCGGCACACGTTGTTTACAAACAACTTCGCGGCCAGCACTTCCCGAAAGGCCACTCATAGGGGAGTATCTACCCAACGTCATCCGAATGAATGACGTTGCTCGTAGGGGGGAGAAAGATCGGGCATGGACATGAATGACTTACTCGCCGACATCGACCACCGCGGTTACACCACGCCGCGAATGGTTGCCGTCCGTCTCGCCGGCCATCCGGTGACCTACGGCGTGTTGGCAGAGCGGTTGTCGGAATTCGGCGCACAGGCGGATTCGTCCGCCGTGCTGTACACGGCCCTGATGTCGTTGCTGCCGTATGACCTGAGGACTGCCACGCCCGTAGAGGATCTACGCGTCGTCGGTGACGCGATAGCGTGGCTGGGTCGCCACGTGGAGGTTGGGTCCGGAGCCGGTCTGCATGATATGCCGCGTCTGAGAATCGCGGGCTGAGCATCTGTCTGCTCGGTGACCGATCCGCACCGGGGGACGGTGTAGCTCGTCCGGATGGGTGGTCGCGTGTGATTGGCGCCGCTCGTAGGTGCCACGCTAGTGTGAACCAGCGGTGAATGCGGGTAGCATCACTGACCCTGACCCTACGGAGAAAAGCAGCCGACGATGACCAACCCATTCGATGACGAGAACGGCGAGTTCTACGTGCTGGTCAACGACGAGAACCAGCACTCACTGTGGCCCACTTTCGCCGACGTGCCGGCGGGGTGGAAGCAGGTCTTCGGCCCTGGTAGCAGACAGGACGCCATCGACTACGTGAACGAGAACTGGACCGATCTGCGTCCCGCCAGCCTGATCAAGGCGATGGAAGAGGATCAAGCGACCGGTTAGTCCGGCACCGAATACAGCCGAATGAGGCCCGTGTCCGCATGCGGACACGGGCCTCATTCGGCTGTGGGTCCCGCGTCACTCGCCAACCCGGCCAACGACGTCACCGTCACCATCTCGGCCGGAACTGCACGATGGAAAGTCACTGCAGGTCGCGCTCGATCATGGGCCAGGTCCTGCGCACATCGTCCTGCCAGTAACCCCACGAATGGGTTCCGGTCGGTCGAAGGATCGTGGTGGTGGGGACGCCCAGCTCGCGGAGGCGTTGGGCCATCTGCCTGGTGCAGGTGTCCACCGCGGCCTCGACCACCCCACCGATCACCGCTTGGTCTCCGAGACGGATCGCGTTGCCGTTGATCAATTCGTCGTCGAGCCGATCATGGGCGCCGGGGCGTCCGGTGCCGGTCGTCATGTACACCTTTGTGTTCCCCAGCTTGTGTGCGTTCAGATACGGATCGTTCGCCCGCCATCCGGCACGGTCGAACGGACCCCACATGTTTCGCGCATCGGCACCGCCCCGACCCTCGACGACGATCCGGACATAACGTTGGCCCAACGGGTCGCTGGTACGTGCACAGCCGCTGTAGGCGCCGATGGCCCGATACAACCCCGGCGCAGCGATCGCGAGATTGAACACGGACGTCCCCGACATCGATATCCCGGCAGCAGCGTTGTTACCGGTGGTGTCGAACTCGTCGTCGATGAGCGGCGGGAGTTCCTTCGTGAGGAACGTCTGCCACTTGGCGACGCCGAGTTTCGGGTCCGTGTGGATCCAGTCGGTGTAGTACGAATGCTCGCCCTCGAGAGGTGTGACGACGAAGACCTTGCGGTCGGCGAAGTACGCGTTGTACGCGGCGCGGGCGCGCGAGGTCGGTGAGTCCTCGCCGGCTGCGCCGTTCAGGAGATAGAGCGTAGGGCTGGGACTCGAGGTGTCTCGTGGCGTGCGCACCGAGACCGTGATGGCGCGCTTCATCGATGCCGAGTACACATGCAGCTTGGTCTGCCGGGGGTCATCGACATCGACCACCCGGGAGACGACCGAGGAGCTCCCGATGGGCGCGGCCTCGGCGTACACCGGGGCAGCCACGCACGAAATGGCCAGTGCCAGTAGCGCCATGGCTCCGACAGCACTTTGTCTGATTTTCTCCAAACCTCCGCTTCTCACTCATCCGAAGGAACAGCCGACCTGGATCACACATGCGAGATACCGCGAAGAGCGTGGAGTACGCGTCGCCAGACCCCTCGTGGCTCGATACGACTGCACCCCCGTAAACGCCGGGGATTCGTGCTCACCACGGCGCAGATGCACCGCAGACGCCGAGGGGCGCAGTCACGCTGGAGTGTACGGACCGCTACCTGGATGTGCTCGACCTGCGCTTGTGCAGTCACACATCTAGCGTGGATTTGTCGTGCAACTCGACTCGAACGCGGTGCGACGCGACGTCCCGGCGAGCGGCCGACCTGTCGTCGTGGCGGTCGTGTGTCTCAGAGGGAGGAGATGAGAACGACGAGCAACAGGATCGGGCCGCCGACGATCACGCTCCCGGCGCCGGTCACGATGCCCGTGATCGCGCGACCGGTGCCCTTGCGCTCCGCGGGGGCGCGTCGAACCTGCCTGACGCCGACCGCGCCGGCGACGACGGCGATCAGTCCGAGGATCGCGCCCAGCCCCAGCAGGAGGGTCAGGGGTATGGAGATCAGCCCGGTGGTCAGCGCCAGCGAGGCTGCCGGTGCGACGGAACGGCAGCCGACGGGCCGGGTCAGGTACGGTGCCGAGCGCACCGGAAAGGTCCGCGCGGGCAGCGGCATAGCGGCAAGGGGTGCCCGTCCGGCGTTCTCCAGGTCCCAGAAGTCGCCCACCGGTGGTAGTGCGGCATGCTCTCGTGCCGGCAGCCGGCCCGCGTCGCGCGTCACCATCCGCGGTGACGATTCTGCCGCGGGCTCGACCTTGGTCGGCAGCTTCGGCGACGCGGGTACCGCAACGTGCAGGTCGACCCGCGTGCCGGTCGGTTCGGCCGCAGCCGGCAACTCGGTGTCGTCGAGATCGTTGACGAGCGGCCACCGCGCGTGCCGCTGGGTCACCGGCGGAGCGAACGGTTGGGTGGGTTGATCGGTACGCACGTACACCTCCTCGCCGCCCGGCTCCGGGTCGGAACCGCACCCGTCCGAGTGTAGGCGAGGAGGCGACGTACGCCGTGGGTCTAGTTGCCCTCTTGCTGGCCGCTGCCCATGCTGATCAGCTGCTGAATGGCGTCACCACTGAGCTTCCAGTCGCCGTCGACCTTGACGAAGCCGAGCTGGATGTCAACCGGCGTCGAGGAATGCGGGCTCTTCACCGCGACGGTCGCGGTGGCCTTGTCGCCGTCCTCGGTGACCTCCTTCACGGAGAACGCGTCGGGGGTGTATCCCGCGGCGGAGGCGCCCTTGGCGAAAGCCATCGCGGCCGGTTTGGTGGCCGGGTTGGTGACGTCGATGACCTGGTCGAGCTCCTCGGAGGAAGTGTTCGGGTCGATGGCCTGGCGCAGGGTTTCCTGTGCGTCGTCATTGCTGAGCCCGGTGACCTCGTCGACCGCGTCGCTGGCGGCGGTCTCGACCTGGCTCGCCGCGGACTCGACGGCGGTGGACACCGCGCTCGTCGCCTCGTCGACGGTGTCGGTGGACTCCGAACAACCGGTGGCGACGAACAAAGCGGCCCCGGCGAGGGTGACGGCAGCGACGGACTTCCGGATCTTCATGCGACTCTCCTCGATGCAGTTGTCTATCCGCGGCGCTTCTCCGCAGTGAGCCAACACTAACTCACCGGCCACCGGAATTAATCGGACCGCGGTCCGGTTATGCTCGATGTAACCATCACAAGGAGGCGCGACATGCAGTTCGGACTCTTCAGCGTCAGTGACATCACCACCGACCCGACCACGGGCACGACGCCCACAGAACACGAGCGGATCAAGGCGATCGTGCAGATCGCCAAGAAGGCCGAGGACATCGGGCTCGACGTGTTCGCGCTCGGTGAGCACCACAACGAGCCCTTCTTCTCGTCGTCGCCCACCACGACCCTGGCCTACATCGCGGCCCAGACCGAGCGCCTGCAACTGAGTACCGCGACCACGCTGATCACGACCAACGACCCGGTCAAGATCGCCGAGGACTTCGCGATGCTGCAGCATCTGGCGGACGGGCGTGTCGACCTGATGCTCGGGCGCGGCAACACCGGTCCGGTCTATCCGTGGTTCGGCCAGGACATCCGCCAGGGGATCCCGCTGGCGATCGAGAACTACCACCTCCTGCATAGGTTGTGGACCGAGCATGTGGTGGATTGGGAAGGACAGTTCCGGACCCCGCTGACGTCCTTCACCTCGACGCCGCGCCCGCTCGACGGCGTGGCACCGTTCGTCTGGCACGGTTCGATCCGCAGTCCCGAGATCGCCGAGCAGGCGGCCTACTACGGGGACGGGTTCTTCGCGAACAACATCTTCTGGCCCAACGAGCACTTCCAGCGGCTGATCAACTTCTACCGCGAACGGTACGAGCACTACGGCCACGGCAAGGCCCACCAGGCCGTTGTCGGGCTCGGCGGACAGTTCTTCATCCGGCCGAAGTCGCAGGACGCGGTGCGCGAGTTCCGCCCGTACTTCGACAACGCGCCGGTGTACGGACACGGTCCGTCGCTCGAGGACTTCACCTCGCAGACGCCGCTGACCGTCGGCAGCCCGGCCGAGTTCGTCGACAAGACGCTGACCTTCCGGGAGACCTTCGGCGACTACCAGCGTCAGCTGTTCCTCGTCGATCATGCGGGACTGCCGCTCAAGACCGTGCTGGAGCAGCTCGACCTGCTGGGCGAGGTGCTACCGGACCTGCGCGCCGGGTTCGCGGAGGGACGTCCCGACGACGTTCCCGACGCGCCGACGCACGCCTCGCTCGTCGCCGCCCGCCAGGAAGCCGATCAGGATGTGGAGGTGTCCTCGTGACCGCCCTGCGGATCGTCGCGGTGAACGCCGGTCTCTCCGAACCGTCGTCGACGCGACTGCTCGTCGACCGGATGGTCGCCGCCGTCACCGAAGGACTCGGGGCGGGCCGCGCGGACGTCGAGATCGTCGACCTGCGTGACCTCGCCGCCGACCTGGGACAGGCGATGACGGTCGGCTTCGCCTCGGGCCGGGCACGCGCGGCACTCGACGCGGTCGAGGGGGCCGATGCCCTGATCGTGGCGACCCCGATCTTCAACGCGTCGTACAGCGGACTGTTCAAGATGTTCTTCGATCTCGTCGACATCGACGCCATGTCGGGCAAACCGGTGCTGATCGGGGCGACCGGCGGCAGCCAGCGCCACTCGATGGTGCTCGACCACGCGCTGCGACCGTTGTTCGCCTACCTACGTGCCGTCGTCCTGCCGACCGGCGTCTACGCCGCGTCGGCGGACTGGGCGGGCGCCGGTGGGGACACCGCATCGTTGAACGACCGGATCGGCCGTGCCGCAGCCGAACTCGTCTCGCTCCTCGGACCGAGGGGTGGCACGGGGCCGGGGAATGCCGCCGACGGGGAACCGCCGCGCGCGGCCGTGGCCGACGGCAGGCAGCAGGCGGTCGAGGCCGCGGGGATCGCGAACTTCGCGAGGTTACTCGGAACGGCGTGACGCGTTCTCACTCGGGGGCGGCGCGCCCCGGGGTGTTGGCCCGGGCGCGCAGCCGTGAGTGCGGCAGCGGCGGCGCGGGCAGGTGCTGCGTCGAACCGACGTAACCCTGCACCTGCCCGAAGCGTTCGCTGCGCGCCTCCCACTGGTCCCGGAAGCCGACGATGTCGTCGTGTGTGCGCCCGATGAAGTTCCACCACATGACGATGTCCTCCGCCAGCGGTGCGCCGCCGAGGAAGATCACCCGGGCGTCGGTCTCGGCGACGTTGGTGAGCGTGATCCGCTTTGCGCCCAAGCCGATGTAGCCCAGCTCGGTGCGGGCCAGCGGTGCGGCGTCGGCGCCGGCGACCTCGACGGTGCCGGTGTCGACGAGAACGCCGTGTTCGTGTTCGGGGTCGACGTCGATGTCGATGGCGGCGCCGGGTGCGAAGTCGAGCTGGGCGCCGGTCAGCGGCGTGAACGTGTGCACCGGCGAGCGGGTGCCGAACAGTTCGCCGAGAAAGACCCTGGCGGTGACCCCGCCGAGGTCGAGAGCATCGGGCCGGTGGTGTGCGAAGTCGCGTGCGGTGTCGGCGTTCTCGGCCGGCAACGCGACCCACAGCTGCACCCCGTGCAGGGTGGTGGTGTCGAGTGTCGAGACCTCGGTGTGCGCGATGCCGTGCCCGGCGGTCATGAGGTTGATCTCGCCGGGGCGGACCATCGCGTGGTTGCCCATCGTGTCGCGGTGCTCGACCTCGCCGGTGAACAGCCAGCTGACCGTCTGGAGTCCGGTGTGCGGGTGTGGTGGCACGTCCATCCCGCCGCTGCTCGCGACGTCATCGGGGCCGTAGTGGTCGATGAAGCACCAGGCTCCGATCAGCGAACGTGACCGCTGCGGGAGGGTCCGGTGCACCGTCATCGCGCGTGGGCCGCCGAGCGGTACGTCGCGCGCGGTCAGGACGTCCATGTGGAGGAGGCCCGAACCTGCGGCGACGCCGGCATCGGCATGGCACTCGACCTCGACCGGGTCCGTCTCGAGATTGCTCATGGAACCATTGTCCGCGACCGCGGCACGGACGTCCGCGAACCCGGCGGAGATCGCGGTCAGACCAGCGTGGGGTTCTCGAAACGCATCGTGATCCGATCGACCGAGCTCGACATCAGGGCGTGCCGCCCCAACTGCAGGGATCGGAGTTCGTCGGCGATGGGGTGGTCGCCGAGGGTCAGGCGCGCGCCGCCGATGCGGGTGCGGGTCCCGGTGGTCGAGGTGAGCCGCCACGGTGTCATCCGCGTGATCCCGTCCAGCTGCGAATAGGCGTGCAACACGGTGTCGGCGGTGGAGTCCGGGACCTTGAGCCCCGGCTTCACACTCAGGTCGGCGACGAGTGCGCCGTCGGACACGAGGCGGCCGCGTCTGGTGGCGGAGGAGTGATCGACCTCGAACTCGGCGAGTGTCTTCGGGAATCCCCAGATGCCGCGCCCGGCGGCCAGGGTGAAGTCGCCGTCGACGGGGAGCCGGTGCACCAGCGCACGCGCGTCCCCCTTCAGCAGGGAGCGCAATGCCCGGATCGGTGAGGCGGGTGGGGTGGTCGGATCCTCGACGAGGAAGCACACGCCGAACTCGTTGTACGGTCCGAGGTCGCCGTCGACGTAGTCGACGAACACGAGCATGCACATGGTGCGACCCGGTCGGATGCGCAACGGGCGAAGCGTCCCGGGCTGTGCCGATTCGGCGTCGATGGCCCGTGCCACGGCCCGGGTGTCGGCGGTGAAACCGGCGACGAAGCACCGTGCGTGCCGGATCTCGACCGGCATGGTCACCGGGGTGCCGAGTACATCGTGCGTCGAAGGTGCGCTCACCTGTTCTGCTCCTGCGTGTCGGGTCGGGTCTGGTCGGGGGGGGGCTGGTCGGTTTGTCGCCGGCTGGCGCCGGCACGATCACCCTTTTTAGAACATGTTCTAGTCTTGCATGCCTTCGCTCCCGGCGGGACCCATCCGGGTGGTGTCCCCAAGAATGTGGACACGCCAGCTGTCAGATCGGGACCAGTTGATGCAGTTTCGCGCTCCGACGGGTGATATGTCCGACTCGGCACGTAGCTTTGGTCGAGGTTTCAGTAACGTGAAGCTGAGTAAAGGCTGAGAGTCTCGCATGTGCCTCGTGGGGGTGTTGGTGAACGACGAGCAGACGACCTTGATCGACGAGGATTCGTCGGAGGGTCATGCAGCGATCCGGGTTGGAATGGTCGACGACCATCGGTCCCCGATCTGGGGAATCGAACGAGTGTTGGACCCAGTTTCGGACATCTCGTTGGTCTGCTCGGCGACGACGGTTGCCGGCGTGCTCAGTGTCATGCAGCTCGACGTGGTCCTGCTGGACCTCCGTCTCGACGACGGAACCACGCCTCGCGAGAACGTCAACGCATTGTCGGCGGCCGGAGTGGCCACCGTCGTGTACACCTCTGGAGAGCATCCGGCGCTGTTGAGATCGGCGGCGCGCGCCGGAGCGCTCGGCGTGGTGCTCAAGTCGGCGGACGAGTCGGTCATCATCGACGCCATCCGGGCGGCCGCCGACGGCCGGGCGGTCCTCACCACAGAATGGGCTGCCGCCATAGACGGCGACCCCGAACTGGCGACTGTCGACCTGTCGCCTCAGTTGCAGAAAGTGTTGGCGCTGTACGCGTCCGGCGAGACGTCGGCCCGAGTCGGGGCTGCTCTCGGGGTCTCCGCGGAGACGGTCAACGAGTACCTCAAGCGAATTCGCCAGAAATATGCGGACGCCGGGCGGCCGACGCGCACCAAGGTGGATCTCTTCAAGCGTGCCGTCGAAGACGGATGGCTCCCGGTGCCGCAGCGGTACCGGCACGAGGGACGGTCAACACCTGACGGGGCCTGGGGGCGAACGAAACATGGCTGACGGCATGGCAGCGGGAGTCGAGTCCCCATTTCTGGGTCTACCGACAGTTACTACGCCGTCTTAACGTTGGAACAGATTGATTTGGGGCGTCGGGGACACACGAGATAGCGCCGGTCTGAACAGGGGATGGGAACAATGACGGTCACTTCAGATATCTTCCGAGCCAGGACGGCGGCCGCACCGCGGCACGGAGTCGTGCCACGGCAACGTTCCAAGCCGGTTGATTACCTGGTTCCCGTCGAGCGCTCAGCGGCAGTGACACGTCCGAGTCTGTCGGACCGGGAGGTCGAGGTTCTGCTCGCCTGGCTAGCCGCCGAGTCCAAAGAAGATGCCGCCGCACGACTCTTCATCTCGGCGTCCACGGTGAGCACGCACCTTGCGCGCATCCGGGCGAAGTACACCGCGGTCGGGCGAAGTGCGCCGACGAAAACCCACCTTTTCGCGCGAGCACTCCAGGACGGTTACACCGGTCTCGACCAGTGGTGAGGCCTGGCCCTCGAATACTGAGCGCTCAGCGCAGGTCGCGTTCGATACGCGGCCAGGTCTGGTACAGGTCGTCCTGCCAGTAACCCCATGAGTGGGTGCCGGTCGGGCGGAAGTTCACCTGGACCGGGAGGTCGAGCGCACGCATACGCTCGACCATCTGGCGCGTGCAGATGTCGATGGCGACCTCGATCCCGCCGCCCACGATCGCCTGGTTCGCCAGCGTGAAACCGTCGCCCGCGATACTCGGGTCGGTCAGCTGCTCGTGGACACCCGGTGCTCCCGTCCCGGTCGTCATGTAGACCTTGCTGCCGCGCAGTTTCGCCGCGTTCAGGTACGGATCGTTGGCTCGCCAGCCGGGACCGTCGAGCGGGCCCCACATGTTGGTCATGTCTGCCTGACCGCGGTCCTCGACGACCAATCGGATGTACTGCTGGCCGGCCGGGTCGCTGGTCCGAGCGCACCCGCTGAAGGCGGCGACGGATCGGTACAACCCGGGGGCGGCGATGGCGAGGTTGAGCACCGATGTCCCCGCCATCGAGATCCCCGCGATCGCGTTGACGCCGGTGGTGTCGAATTCGTCGCTGACGAGGGGCGGCAGTTCTTTCGTGAGGAAGGTCTGCCATTTGTTGCGCCCGAGAGCGGGATCGTCGCGCTGCCAGTCGGTGTAGTACGAGTAGGCGCCACCGATCGGGGTGACGACGTAGGCGTGCCGGTCGGCGAAGTACCGCTTGTAGGTGGTCCGTGCGTCCCAGGTCGCGGAGTCCTCCCCGCCACCGGCGCCGTTGAGTAGGTACAGGGTGGGTGCCGGCCGGGTCCGATCCCGTGGCGTGAGCACCGTGACCGGGACCGTGCGGTTCATCGAGGCGGAGTGGACGAGCAGCGTCACCTGCTGCGGGTCATCGGTGTAGGAGTCGACGACGCGGGAACCGTCGGGGGACGACGGGGTGGCGGCCGCCGGCGCCCCGGGAGCGGTCGCGAGGCCCGCGATGACCGCACCCACCGTCAGCAACCCGGCGAGGACTCGCCACCCGCCGAGATGTCGCTGCCGCTGTTCCCGACGACCGATTCCGTTCACATCGCACCTACTCGTTCTCGAGATCCCGTCGGATCGGACGCGCCGACGTGCCGGCCCCACAGTCTATGGATCGCCCGCACACAGAAGAACGATACGAGCGGAGATCGCCAGGGCTGTCACCCGAAGGATCGAATTCTCGCCGGCCTAGAGGGCGACCTGGGCGAGGATCGGTGTCGTCGGCTGCGGCGAACCGCCGGCCGGTTCGATGGTGACCGCGAGCACGCTCGACCCGCGCACGTCGTCCACCACCACCGGGGCGGTGTCGTCTCCGGGGATCAGCCCGGCCGGCACCGGCTGCGGTGCACCGCCCACCAGCCACAACTGATACGTGCTGTCGGCCGGGATGGGCGTGCGCAGGTCCCGCAGGAGCGCGACCGCCTGGTCGGCCGATTCGGACGTCACCACCGCGATGGTGCCCCGGTCGTCGGCCAATGGCGCGACGCTCACGGACGCGTCCGCGGCCGTGAGTACCCCGAGCACCTCACGCTGGGAGTCGCTGAGCGCCGTCGACGAGGTGGACGACTCGGGGGCGGTGGTGCGACCGATGAGCACGCCTGCCCCCAGCGCCACGGCCACGGTCACCGCCGCGGCCGCCAGGATCGCCGTTGCGCGTGCCGGGCGCCGCGCGGTTCCACCCGATCGATGCTGTCCGTGGCGCGAGTCGCGGGGCCGCAATTCGACCGGCGGCGGCGGCGGCGTGAGGTCGCTCTCGCCGGATCGGCCCGTTCCCGCGGGTGCGACCGGCGGGACGGGATCGACCGCGGCGGCCGGGTTCTGCGGGCCCGGATCGATGCCCGAGGGTACGTAGGCCTCCGGGGTCAGCGCCGCACCCTCGAAGACGTGCTGCAGCACCCGGTCCCGGAGTTCGGGCGGTGCGTCGAGCGCATAGGTCGTCGCGAAACCCGCCATGGCCGCCTGGATGTCGGCGATCTGGGCGTCGTGTTCCGCCCGCTCGTGGGGTGGAAGTGCGGCGAGTTCTGACTCGACGCGTCTGGTCTCGTCGGGGGTCAGCGCGCCGACGGCGAACAATTCGACGTGGTCGTCGAGCCAGGTGGCCCCGCGGTCCCCGGTCGTATCGGATGTGGTCATTGTGGGATCAGGCGTCCTCGTGCGTCCTCAGGCAGGTTCTCAACCGACGCAGGCCATCTCGAATCCGAGATTTGATGGTGGGCAAGGGGGTATCGGTGTGCCGGGCGACCTCGGGATAGGTCAGGCCCCCGAAATACGACATCTCGATGCAGCTCCGTTGCAGTTCCGTGAGCGTGCCGAGACATGTTCGTAGCGTACGCGCCTCGTCGGTCTGCACAACGACCTCGAGCGGTATGTTCCGCGGTGTCTCCACCGAGACCGCGCCGTACTGCGACATGCGCTGTTGCTGCAGCTCCTCGGATCGGACGCGGTCGACGGCCCGCCGGTGGGCGATGGTCATCATCCATGTGATGACCGAACCGCGCCCGGGCTGGTACTCGCCGGCCTTCTGCCAGTACTGCAGGTACGCCTCCTGGACGATCTCCTCCGCGTACTGACGGTCCCGCACGACGCGGAACGCGAGTCCGTAGATCCGTGAACTCGTGCGGTCGTACAGCGTGGAGAACGCGGTCCGATCGCCTGTCGCGGCTGCGGCCAGCAACTCCCGCAGCATCTGTGCTTCGCCCCCGCGTCCGTGGTGCGCGTCGGTGGCCGCGCTGCCATCGTCCGGTGTCACGGTTCCACGGTAACGAAGACGTAGGGATTTCTCGGGTGATCGTCGATCCCGGGGCTACCGATCGCGAATCCATGGATCACTGACCTGCAGATCACCGGTTGGCGGCGCGGCGGTACAGGATGAGCGAGGCGGGTATGCACACCGCCAGTATGACCAGTGCCGATCCCACCGAGTATCCGACCGCGTGGTCGGCGACCCATCCGGTGGCCTCGGGGAAGGTCGGCGGTGCCTCGTTGCCGAAGAGCTGCCGGGACGCGGTCGCCACTGCCGTCACCGGATTCCACTCGGCGATCGCGCGCAGCGGACCCGGCAGGCTCTGGGCGGAGATGAACGCGCTCGACAGGAACGTGACCGGGAACATCCACAAGAACCCGATGCTCTGTGCGGCTTCGACATTCGGCGCGGCGAGACCGGTCACCGCACCCACCCACGCCATGGCGAGCGCGAACAGTCCGATGATGCCGAAGGCGAGGGCGGCGTCGCCGGCACTGCCCTGGACCCGCCAGCCGATGGCGAGCCCGCACGCGACCATCACCGCGAGGCCGACGACGCCCAGGAGCATGTCCGAGGTGACACGGCCGCTGATGACGCCCAACCGGGACATCGGTAGCGACCGCAGCCGGTCGACGATGCCGTCGGAGGTGTCGTTGGCCAGGCCGACCGTGGTGAAGGCCGCGTTGAAGACGACGGTCTGCGTGAAGATGCCGGCCATCAGGAATTCCCGGTAGGAACCCCCGCCGAAGGTCGCGCCGAAGACGTAGGCGAACAGGAACACGAACATCAGCGGCTGGATGGTGGCACTGATCAGCAGGGTGGGAATTCGCTTGACGGTGAGCAGGTTTCGCTCGACCAGCACTGCGGTGTCAGTGAGCATGGAGTCGATCCGTTCGGGTCGTCGGGGCGTGGGAGAGATCGGGATCGGCGTCGGCCACCGTCGGGATGACGGTGGTCTCGGCATCGGCCGTGGCCGATGTTTCGCCGTGGTCACTGCCGCCATCGTTGTCCGGCGTGTCCCGCTCCGTGAGGGCCAGGAACACATCGTCGAGGGTCGGCGTCGCGACGGTGGCGTCGACGACGACGATTCCGACGGCGTCGAGCGCCCGGACGGCGGCGACCGCGCTGCGGCTCCCGTCGCTGACCGGCAGGGACCACCGTGAGTTGTCGGTGTGTGCCGGGTCGGGGCGATCCGACTCGTCGAGTCGTTCGGGCATGCCGAGTCCGACCTCGGCGAGGGTCGTGGCGACCAGCTCGTCGTGAGCGGTCCCGTCCGAACGCACCTCGATGGTGAGGATCGACGCACCGGTGGAGGCCTTGAGGTCGGCGGCACTGCCCTGGGCTCGGATCGTCCCGTGGTCGATGACGGTGATCTCGTCGGCCAGGGCGTCGGCCTCTTCCAGGTACTGCGTCGTGAGCAGGACCGTCGCGCCGTTCGCGACCTGTTCGGTGATGACCTCCCACATCTGGCGTCGCCCACGGGGATCCAGCCCGGTCGTCGGTTCGTCGAGGATGACCAGGGACGGTCGGTTGATCAGGGCGCCGGCGAGATCGAGCCGCCGGCGCATGCCGCCGGAGTAGGTACGCATCGGGCGGTCCGCGGCGTCCTGCAGGGCGAGGTCGGCGATCAGTTCGCGCGCCCGTGCCGAGGCCTCGCCCCGGGAGAGGCCGTACAGCTGACCGACCATCCGCAGGTTCTCGAAACCGGTCAGGTTACCGTCGACGGCGGCGTACTGCCCGGACACGCCGATGATCTTGCGGGCTGCGCCGGGCTCGGCGAGCGCGTCGACACCGTCGACCACGACGCTGCCCTCGTCGGGCTTCATCAGCGTCGCCACCGCGCGGACGGTGGTGGTCTTGCCGGCTCCGTTGGGGCCGAGCAGCGCGTGCACGGTGCCGGCGGGCACGGTCAGGTCCAGGCCGTTGAGGGCATGGACGCGGCGACCCCGGCCGAACAGCCCGGTGCGGAACGTCTTTCGCAGGCCGCGCAGCTCGAGGGCGTTGCGGGCGGGGGAGACGCCATCGGTGGACGTCTCGCCGGGAGTCGTGACCGGACCGGACGGCGACGCCGTGGTCCCCGGAGTGGTTTCGGCCGACGTGGTGTCAGCCATACTGTGCCGCCCCATGTGTGACCTCCCTTTCACTGTTCTGCGAACGTTCCATCGCGCGGATCAGGCTGGCGGGCCGCATGTCTCGCCAGTTCTCCTCGACGTACTCGAGGCACTCGTCGTGAGCCGACGGACCGAACACGACGGTCCAACCGTCGGGGACGGGGGCGAAGTCCGGCCACAAGGAATGCTGGTTCTCGTGATTGACGAGGACGCGGAAGGTCCCCTCGGTGTCGTCGAACGGGTTCATCATGATTCCTCCTCCTGTGCTGCGATTCCCGGTGTGCCCGGGTCTGATTCGATCGGGCCTGATTCGATTGCGGTCAGCCACTCGGAGACGTTCTCCGGCAGCAACATGCGTGCGTGGGTGCTGGTCGCCTGGACCTCGACGACGCGACCGGTGACCTTGCTGCGCCAGTCGGCGACCGCCGGCGGGCCGTCGTGCGCGTCCACGGTCGCGGTGACGAAGGTGAGGTCGCCGTCGAAGACCCGGGGTCGCCAGTTCCGGGCGAGTGGGGACGCGTGGCGGAACACCTCGTGCACGGTCGTGAGCGTCTCCTCGGACAAGCCGCCGAGCGCGCCGCCCGCCGCGGAGATGACGCGGAACGCGTCCGCGACCGAGGGCTCGGTGCCCTCCTCGCCACCGTCGGGGACGTCGAGTCCGAACTCGCGCATGAGTTCTGCGATCGACGCCTCGGTGTCGAGGTCGGGCCGTTCGGCGACGACGTAACTGTCGAGCACGACGAGTTGCTCGACGGTTTCGCCGGCCTCCTGGAGTTGCACGGCCATCTCGTGGGCGATCAACCCGCCCAGCGACCACCCGAGCAGGTGGTACGGCCCCTCCGGTGACACCGTGCGCAGCTTTGCCACGTACACCTGGGCGAGGTCGGCGATCGTCTGCGGGCACGGATCACCGGCGAACGCCGGGTGCTGTAGGCCGTAGACCGCGCGGTCGGCAGGCAGGTGGGGCAGCAGGGAGGTGAAGCTCCAGGACAGTCCGATCGCCGGGTGGACCACGAAGAGCGGTGCGGGAGCATCGCTTCCGGCGTCGCTGCTGGTGCGGCGCAACGGCAGGAGGGTGTCGAGACCGGAGGCCGACGGTCCGGTGTCCCCGTCGGAGTGCGCCCCTCCGTCGAGCAGCTCGGCGAGTTCGGCGGGACTCGGGGCCCCGAACAGCGACTGCGCCGCCAGGTGCTGTCCGGTGAGCTCGCTCAGCTTGCCGGTCACGGCGGTGGCCATCAGGGAGTTGCCACCCAGGTCGAAGAATCCGTCGTCGGCACCGATGGCATCGAGGTCGACCTCGAGCACCTCCGCGAAGACGCGGGCGATGGTCGTCTCGGTCCCGGGGGCCGGCGCTCGGCCCGAGGCGGAGACGGCCGGGGTCGGCAGCGCCGCGCGGTCGAGTTTGCCGGTGGGGGTCAGCGGAATGTTCTCGAGCACGGAGACGGACACCGGCACCATGTGCCGCGGCAGCCGTCGTCCCACCCGGCGCCGCAGGTCGGCGGGATCGGGTTCGTGCCCGCGCGTCGCTGTCACGTAGCTGCGCAGGATCGCCTGGGCCCCGGTGCCGTTGACGAGTGTCACGGCGAAGTCGACGTCGGGTTCGGCGGCGAGCGCGTCGTCGATCTCACCCAGTTCGATGCGGAATCCGCGGACCTGCACCTGGGAATCGCTGCGGCCGACGTAGAGGAGCTGCCCGTCGCCGGTCCAGCGGACCAGGTCGCCGGTGCGGTACATCCGTTGGCCGGCGAACCGGGGCCCGGTGACCATCGGAGCCGGGACGAACCGGACCGCGGTGAGGCCGGGCCGACGGTGATAGCCGCGCGTGAGCTGCACGCCGGTCAGGTACAGGTCGCCGGTGACGCCGGGCGGCACCGGATGCAGCCGATCGTCGAGGACGAGCGCGCCGACGCCGTTGTTCGGCGTGCCGATCGTCAGCGGCGTGTTCGGGGTCAGCGACCGGCTGCCGGTCGTGATGATCGTCGTCTCGGTGGGTCCGTAGACGTTGATCATCGTGCGACCGGGCGACCAGCGCCGCACGAGGTCGGTTCCGTAGGCCTCGCCACCGACCGCGAGTGCGCGCAGTGACGGCACGGCGGCGGGGTCCATGCTGGCGACCGCGGCGGGGGTGATGAACGCATGCGTCGCCTGGCGCGCCCTGATCACGTCGCTGAGCGCAGTGCCGCCGTAGACGTGGGGTTCGACGATGGTCAGTGCCGACGAACCGGCCAGCGCGAGCAGCATCTCCAGCACGGAGGCGTCGAAACTCGGTGAGGCGAAGTGCAACACGCGGGACGTGGGTCCGGGGGTCATCCGTTCCGCGAGTTCGTCGTGCACCGCGCGCAACCCGCTGTGCGGGACCAGGACGCCCTTGGGCTTACCGGTCGATCCCGACGTGTAGATGATGTAGGCCAACTGATCCGGGCGGATCGTCGACGCCCGCTCGGCGTCGGTGATCGGCGCCGGCGAGGAGTGCTTCATGCGGGTCCGGGTCGACGCGGCGTCCAGGACGAGGGTCGGTACCTCGCTCCCGGCCGAGCTCTCCGCGATGCGTTCCCACGACGACGAGGTCGTCACGACCAGCTGCGCGCCGCTGTCGTCGAGCATGTGCGCGATGCGGTCGGCGGGATACTCGGGGTCGATGGGAACGTATGCGGCGCCGGCCTTCACGATCGCCCAGATCGCCACCAGGGAGTCGATGGAACGGCTGATCGCCATCGCGACCACCGGTTCGCGGGACGACCGGACGTCGGGACCCTCGGTCCCCGGCTCGTCGTCCGAGCGCGAGTAGGCCCCCACCCCGCGGCCCAGGAGGACCCGGGCCAGCCGGTTCGAGCGGGCGTCGAGTTCGGCGTAGGTGAGCGTCTCGGGGCCCTCGCCGTCCGCGGTGGGCTGCCCGATCGCGGCGAGCCCGTCGGGGTGCCGCCGCACCGCATCGGCGATCAGCACGTCCAGCGTCGTCGGTGCGTTGCCGCGCGGTCCGAGAGCGGGGGTGCGCTCGGCCACCTCGAGGGGGTCGGTGATGCGGATGTCGCCGATCGCGCGTCCGGGGTCGCCGAGCATGCCGCGCAACACGCGCATGAGCCGCGTTCCCAGCATCTGGGCGTCGTCGTGGCCGTATCGCGCCGCGTCGTAGGTGATCTGGACCGCGGCGTCGGTGTCGGAGTCGGTCGCGCCCAGGCCGGTGACGGTGAATTGCAGGTCGAACTTGGCGGCGAGGGACTCGAATTCGGCCACCTCGGCCATCAGGTCGTCGTCCATCGGAACGGCGGTCCCGGCGAGGGAATCCGCACCGCCCACCGGGGTCGGCGCGCCCCCGGCGAAGTCGTGCACCGACAACGCCACCTGGAAGAGCGGGTGTCGACCGTGCGCGCGTTCGGGATTGAGCGCGGTCACGATGTCGTCGAAGGGCACCCCGCGGTGATCGAGGGCGTCGATGTCGGTGTCGCGGGTCCGGCGGACCAGTGCGGCGACGGTCTCCGCGCTGCGCAGGTGACTGCGCAGCGGCACCATGTTGACGAACATGCCGACCACACCGCTGTAGTCGCGGTCGACGCCGGTCATACCGGTGCGGTTGTCGACCGGACTGCCGATGACCAGGTCATCGCCGACGCCCAGACGGTGCAGCAGGATCGCCAGTGCGGTGTGCAGGACGGAGAACGGCGTCGTCGACTGTTCGCGGGCGAAGGCGGTCAGTCCCGCCCGGGTGTATGCCGGGAGCGGCAGACTCACCGACCGGGCACCGGAACCGCGTCTGCCGCCGCCGACCGGTTCGACCGTGCTCTCGGCGGGCGCACCCGCGAGGTGTTCGGTCCAGAATCCCAGCTCGTCGGTCGCCGCGGGCGCCGTCGCACTCTCGACGGCGTGGTCGCGATAGTCGAGAGCGGCCGCATCCCAGGTCTCGGCGCGGCCGGCGCGTCGTTCTCGGTAGGCCTGCGCCAGGTCGCCGACGAGGGTCGGCAACGACGCGCCGTCGGCGGCGATGTGATGGACGACGAGCAAGAGGGTGTGCGTGGCGGTCTCGCCACGCACACCGGGGTCCGCGACGACCGTGGCACGCAGCGGCGCCTCGGTGGTCGGGTCGATGGGCGTCGATGCGAGGCGCGCGATCTCGCTCATCAGCGCGTCGGGGTCCGCGGGGACGACGGGGGTGAGCGGGCCGACGACGGCCGCGGGATCGTCGAGCACCCGGCCCGTCGGTGTCCCGTCGACCGCCTCGAAGACCGTCCGCAGGCTGGTGTGCCGGGCGACGACATCGGTGAGTGCGCCGCGGAGGGCCTCGAGATCGATGTCCCCGGTCAGTCGCAGGACGAAGGGCATCAGGTACTCGGTCGACCCGGGGTCGGCCGCCGCCAGCGACCACAGGCGGCGCTGGACCGGCGCGAGCGGGAATGTCTCCCGTCGGACCGGGCGACCCGACGACTCGTCGGACTCCGCGGTCGGTACCCAGTCGGCCGGCAGGCTGATCAGGTCCGCGAGGGCTTCGGCGGTCGGGTGGTCGAAGACGTCCCGGACGCGGAGGCGACCGTCGGCCGACACCCGGTTGATCCGACTGACCAGGGTGGTCGCCTGCAGCGAGGTGCCACCCAGCAGGAAGAAGTCGTCGGTGGCTCCGATCTCCTCGCGGGCGAGGCCGAGCACGTCGGCGACGATGCCGACCAGTGCGGTCTCGGCATCACCGCGCGGTGCGCGACCGACGGACGACATGCTGCTCGCCGACGGCTCCGGCAGTGCCCGATGGTCGAGCTTGCCGTTGCCGGTCAGCGGGATCTCGTCCAGCACGACGATCGCGGACGGGACCATGTGGCGCGGCAGGCGGCTGCGGACCGACTCCAACACCTTTGCGCTGTCCAATGTTTCCGGGGCGTCTGCAGTGCCGGCCGCCCCGCCCGACCGCGTCACGTAACCGACCAGGGTGGCCGATGCGCTCTCGCCGCGGACGACGGTGGTGGCGAAGTCGATTCCGTCCACGGCCGCCAGTGCCGCACTCACCTCGTCGAGTTCGATGCGGAAACCGCGGACCTTCACCTGGTTGTCACTGCGACCGTGGTAGGTCAGCGCGCCGTCGGCGTCGCGGTGCACGATGTCACCGGTGCGGTACATGACGGCGCCGTTTCCGTCGGGGGAGGCCACGAACCGGCCGGCGGTCAGACTGCGGCGCCCCAGGTAGCCCCGTGCCACTCCCGGCCCGCTGAGGTAGAGCTCGCCGGGGACGTGGTCGGGCAGTCGCCGCAACCGGTGGTCGAGGACGAGTGCGGTGCACTCGTGGACCGGCGTGCCGATGGTGATCGGCTCACCCGGGTGCAGCGGCGCCGACATCGTCGCGACGATGGTCGTCTCGGTCGGCCCGTAGGAGTTGATGTAGCGACGGCCGGTTCCCCAGCGCGCCACCAGTTCCGGGGTGCTGGCCTCGCCGCCCACACCGAGGGTCCGCAGGTGCGGGAGCGGATGGGGTGCCGCGGCGGCGAGCGCCGACGGCGTGATGAACGCGTGGGTCACCTTGCGCTCGTCGAGGAACTCGACGAGTTCGTCGCCACCGTAGATCGTCGTCGGTGCCACCACCATCGTCGCGCCGGACTCGACGGCGAGGAGGAACTCCAGCATCGATGCGTCGAACGAGGGGGAGGCGAACAGCAGGGTGCGATCGCCGGGGCCGACCTCGTACCGCTCCCGCTGGGTCTGGGCGAACGCGGCCAGGCCGCGATGGGACACGCTCACGCCCTTCGGTTTTCCGGTGGAGCCGGAGGTGTAGACGATGTAGGCGATCGAGTCCGGGTGCCGGGCCGGGGGCCGGAAGCCTGCGCGCTCGCCGGTACTCAGATCCTCCGGGGTCAGCCACCAGATGTCGTGCGGCACATCGCGACGGTGGTCGGAGCTGCTGATGCCCAGGATGGCGCCCGAATCGGCGATCATGTGGGCGATCCGCTCGGCCGGGTAACGCATGTCGACCGGCAGCGCGGCCGCGCCCGCCTTCGTCACGGCCCACGTGGCGACCACCGACTCCAGGCTGCGATCGACGGCGATCGCGACCACGTCCTCGGTGCCGACCCCGAGATCGCGCAGGGTGAGTGCCCAGCGCGTGGAGATCCGATCGATCTCGGCGTAGGTCAGCGTGCGGTCTCCGTCCTCGACCGCCACGCGATCGGAATGGTCGATGACGGTGTCGGCGAGAATGTCGGCGAGATGCCGCGGCTCGATCGAGCGGTGGTCGCGCACAGCTGGATCGGCGGAGTCCGCGAGATCGGCGGTCCCGGCGGTGTCCACGAGATCGGCCGTCACGGCCAGGTCGTCGAGAGGTGTCGACGGATCCGCGGCGACCGCGCGTGCGAGATCGACGAACATCCGGGCCAGTTCGCTGACGCGCTCGCGCGTGTGGACATCGGTCGCATAAGTGAACCGCGCGCGCCCATTGCGGATTCGCAGTTCGAGGTCGAACCGGGCGGCCGCGGTCTCGATCTCCTCGGCGACGACCTGCAGGCCGGGCAGATCAACCCTGGTGTGGTCCGGTTCGAGGGTGTCAGAGACCCCGGCGTCGAACGCCAGCGCGATCTGGAATATCGGATGCCGGTCCGTGCGAGGCGGATTGAGCATCGAGACGATCTGCTCGAACGGCATGTCGGCGCCCGCCAGCGCGTCCAGGTCGCGGCTGCGGACGGAGTCGAGCAGGGCCGCGAACCCCTGGCTCCCGTCGACCGGGGTCCGGAGGACGACCGAGTTCACGAACATGCCGACGATGTCGGCGAGCCGGGGATCGGCGCGTCCGGCGACGGGGGTGCCGATCACGATGTCCGACGCCGAACCGGCGACATGAACCTCCGGGTCGGCGTTCAGCCGATGCAGCAGCGCGGCGAACACCGCATGCACGCACATGAATTCGGTCGCCCGGCCGCCGCCCAGTGCGGACAGGCGGCTGCGCAGTTCGGCGTCGAAGTCGACCTCGACCACGCCCGCGGTGCGGGCGGACCCGCTCGGCGCGTCGGGCACGAGGATCGGACCGACATCGATCCCGTCCAGGTCCTGTCGCCACCGGTCGGCCAGATCGGTCCGGGTCTCGAGGTGATCGGCCTGCCAGCGCAGGTAGTCGCGATAGTCCAGGGCCGGCGGAGCGGCGGTGACCGCGGCTTCGGTACCGTTCTCGGCCGCCGTCCGCAGTTCGGCGTAGGCGGTGGTGATGTCGCGGTGCAGCGGCACCATCGACCAACCGTCGGCCGCGATGTGGTGGATGACGAGGGTCAGCTTGTGATGCGCGGTGTCACTGTCGATCCGGTGCAGCGCGACGCGCAGCGGTACGTCGACGGTCAGGTCGAACGGACGACGCGCCAGCGCCTGCGCCTGGGCCGGCCACTCCGCCGAAGTCGTCTCGACGACGGTGAGTTCGGTCTGCACCTCGTCGGTGGGACGTACGTCCAGGTCGGGGCGCCCGTCGTGCTCGGGATAGACGGTGCGCAGCATCTCGTGGCGGTCGACGGCGTATCGGAGCGCGCCGGAGAGGGCGTCCACGTCGAGATCGCCACGCAGATCCAGCGCGAAGGCGATGGCGTAATCGGCTGTCGACGAACCGTTGTCGGAGTCGGCTAGACCCGGATCGGCCTCGGCACCGCCCGCGAGCTGGTTGAGGAACCAGAGCTGCTGCTGCGCGGGTCCCGGTCGCGCCGGGCTGTCCGGATCGTGCCGGAGGTCGGCGAGCGTCCGCGCCTCGACGAGGGCGGTGTCACCCTCGTCGGCGCCGCCGAGCCGGGCGATGCCGGCGACGGTCGAGTGGTCGAAGACCTCGCGGACGGGGATTCGTCGCCCGGTGAGACTCTCGAGTGCGCCGACGATCTGGGTCGCCAGCAACGAGTTGCCGCCGAGATCGAAGAAGTCATGATCGCGGCCGATGGTGCCCGGCTCCAGCTCGAGACGCTCGGCGATCAGATCGGCGACTGCCTGCTCCAGGGGGTTGCGCGGCGCGACGAACGCCACGTCGCCGTCCACCGATCCCGGCTCCGGCGCGGGCAGTGCCCGGAGGTCGACCTTGCCGATCGGGGTCGTGGGGATCTCGTCGAGCTCGATGATCGTCGACGGGATCATGTGCCGCGGCAGGCGCTGTGCCAATCGGTCTCGCACCGCAGCGGCCTGCCCGTGGGCGCCCGCGGTCACGGTCACGTAGGACACGAGATGGGCGCGGTCGCCCTCGCCGTGCGTGGTGGTGACCGCCGCCCGCACCGACTCGTCGGCGACCAGGGCGGCGTCGATCTCACCGAGTTCGATGCGATGCCCGCGGATCTTGGTCTGATGGTCGGCCCGCCCGCGGAACTCGAGTTCGTGATCGGAGGTCCACCGGACGAGGTCGCCGGTTCGGTACATGCGCTCGCCGGGATCGCCATAGGGGTTGGCGATGAAGCGTTTGGATGTCAGCGGTCGGACGCCGTGGTACCCGCGGGCGAGATGCTCACCGGCGATGTACAACTCGCCGATCGCGCCGGGGGCGACCGGACGCAGGCGCTCGTCCAGGACCAGCGCGGAGATGCCGCGGATGGGCCGGCCGATGGTCAGCGTCGTGTAGTCGGGACTGATCGGCGGCGACACCGCGGCCACCACGGTGGTCTCGGTGGGACCGTACGCGTTGAACAGCTTCGGGCCGGTCGACCAGGTGCGGACCACCTCGGAGTTCGGGTGCTCGCCGCCGATGACGAGTGCCTCGAGATCGGGGACGTCGTCCGGGGACATGGTCGTCAGCACCGACGGGGTCAGGAACGCGTGCGTGATCCGCGCATCGCGCATCAGCTCGGCGAGTTCGGTGCCGCCGACGATCCCCGGCGGCACGATGTGCATGGTCGACCCGGCGGAGATCGCCATCAGGATCTCGAGTACCGACGCATCGAAACTCGGCGACGCCATGTGCATCGTCCGACTGGTGGGCGTGATCCCGTACTGCGTGACCTGTTGCGCGCCGAAGTCGGCGAGTCCGCGGTGGCTGACGACGACGCCCTTGGGCGTGCCGGTGGTCCCCGATGTGTAGATCAGGTAGGCGGGCTGGTCGACGTCGAGGACGCCTCGTCGCTCCGAGTCCGCGATGGGCTCCGTTGATTCGGCTTCGACCCATTCGCGGATCGCGGGGTCGTCGAGGACGACTGTGCTCAGAGCGGGCCCGGCGCCGGGATCGGACGACCGATCGGTGACGAGCAGTCGTGCGCCCGAGTCGGTCAGCATGTGTTCGATGCGGCCGGACGGATACGCGGGATCGACCGGGAGCCAGGCGGCTCCGGTGCGGGCGATCGCCCACATCGCGACAATCCACTCGACACTGCGCGGAAGTGCCACGGCCACATGGTTTTCAGGCCCGGCGCCACCGTCGATGAGCGCCCGCGCCAGCTGGTTCGACGCCGCGTCGAGTTCGCGGTAGGTCAGCGACCGGGTGCCGTCGGTGACCGCGACGCGGTGTGGCGAGGACTCCGCGGCCGCCGACAGCAGCCGGGTGAGGTGTTCGACCGGACGGCGGCCTTCGCCGACTGCCGGGACGAGATCGAGACGCTCGTGCAGGTCGAGCACCGGCAGGTCGCCGATCGGGGCGCTCGGGTCCGCGGTCGCCGCCTCCAGCATGCGGACCAGGCGCGAACCGAGTCCGGCCACCGTGTCCCGGTCGAAGAGAGCGGTGGCGTAACCGATCTCGAGGGTGAGGCCGGCGGGCTCGCCGGTCGCCCCGCGCACCTCGGTGAACGTGAACTGCAGATCGAAGGTGGTGCGACCGGTGTCCACGCGGGATGCGGTCGCCGAGAGCCCGGCGAAGTCGAGCCGGATGGCGGAACGGTCCTCCAGGGCCATCGACACCTGGAAGTACGGGTGGACATTGCCCGAACGGGCCGGGTTCAGTTCGGTCACCAGCCGGTCGAACGGCATGTAGGCGTTGTCGAACGCGTTCAGATCGGTTTCCCGGACACTTGCCACCAGGTCGGCGAACGGCAGGTCCTTGTCGACGACGGTGCGCAACGCCAGCGTGTTGACGAACATGCCCACGAGATCGTCGAGGTCGGCGTCGCCGCGTCCGGACACCGGTGTGCCGATGATGACGTCCGAGGACTGCGCGAGGGAACGGAGCAGGACCGCCACCGAGGCGTGGAGCACCATGAAGACCGTGGCGTCGGCCTCGGTAGCGATGGTCCGGATCGCGCCGTAGGTGTCGGGGCCGATGGTAGAGGTCACCGACGATCCGGACCGGCCGGTCACCTCTGAATCCCGGCTTCGGGGACGGTCCAGGGGCAGCTCGGTCTCGCTCGGCGCCCCGTCGAGGGTGTCCCGCCAGAACTCGAGTTCGGCTGCGGCATGCGGACTCTCGTCGAGCCATGCGTGACGTGCGGCGCTGGTCTGCGAGTAGGAGACCGGCAGCTGCGTCCATTCGGGCTCGATGCCGTCGCGGCGGGCGCGGTAGGCCGTGGCCAGGTCGCCGGCGAGGGGGGCCAGCGACCAGCCGTCGGCCGCGATGTGATGGATGACCATCGTGAGTCGATGATCGTCGTCGGCGGTTCGGACGAGGCGCGCACGGACGGGGATCTCGGCGGCCAGATCGAAGGGGAGCGAGGCGAAGTCGCGGTCCGCGCACTGGGCGACGTCACCGGTCGCGAGGACCGGCAGGTCGACGTCGACCGCGTCCGGGTCGATCGCGGAGATGCACGCCACACCGTCGATCTCGGTGACGACGCTGCGCAGCGGCTCGTGTCGCCGGACGACGTCGACCAGGGCCGTCCGGAGTGCGTCGGTGTCGAGTGCGCCGACGAAGCGGACGGTGAACGGCATGTTGTAGGTCGCCGAGGACGCGGAGTCCAGCCGTGTCGCGAGCCACAGCCGATGCTGGGCCGGGGACAGCGGCACGGCTCCGGAGACGGTCCGCCCGGCGGTGTCGTCGGAGGGGACCGAGGCGGAGCCGACGGCCGGCTCATCGGTGTCGACGCCCAGGTCGGACAGGGCCGCGACGAGGCCGGCGAGGTCGTCGGCGTCGAACACCGTACGGATCCCGATCCGATGGCCGGTGGCGCGGGACAGCCGCGAGGCCATCCGTGTCGCTGAAAGTGACGTCCCGCCGATCTCGAAGAAGTTGTCGCTTAGAGAAATCGACGCCGGAGCCGTGGCGTGGGCCTCGTTCGCCACCTCGTCGGACGTGTCGTCGTGCAGGTCGAGCACATCGGCGACGGTCGCCACGACGAAGCGTTCGAGCGCGGTGCGGGCCCGGACGAACTCGCGGTGGGTCCGCAGGTCGGGCCGAGGCAGCGCACGGCGGTCGAGCTTGCCGTTGGCGGTGGTGGGCAGCGAGTCGAGGACCATGATCGCGGTGGGGATCATGTGATCCGGTAGCGCGGTTCGGAGTTCGGCTCGCAGGTCCTTGTCGGTGAGTCCGGTGCCGGTGACGTAACCGACGATCGTGGGCTCACCGGCGACCAGATCATCCCGGATGACCACGCCCGCGGCGGTCACGCCGTCCAGCCGGCTGAGGGTCGACTCGATCTCGCCGAGTTCGACCCGCTGGCCGCGGATCTTGACCTGTGAGTCGGTGCGACCGAGGTATTCCAGCTCGCCGGCGGCGTTCAGACGGACGAGATCGCCGGTGCGGTAGAGCCGTTCGCCCGGCGCCGCGGGCGAGGCGACGAACCGCGATGCCGTCAGGTCCGCGCGGCTGCGATAGCCCCGGGCCAGCTGGACGCCGCCGAGATAGAGTTCGCCGATCGCGCCGGGCGGTTGCGGCCGCAGGCGGTGGTCGAGCACGTGGACACCGGTGTTCCACACCGGGGAGCCGATCGGGATCACCGGGACGTCGGCGCGACAGTGGTCGTGGTGGGTGACGTCGATCGCGGCCTCGGTGGGGCCGTAGAGGTTGTGGATCGGAGCGGACGTCAGCGACGCGGCGGCACCGACCGTCGCGGGAGTCAGAGCCTCACCGCTGGTGAAGATGCGGCGTAGGCTCGTCAGCTCCGATGCATCGTCGGCGTCGAGTGCCGCGGTGAAGGCGGCGAGCATCGAGGGCACGAAATGCAGTGTCGTGACGCGGTGTTCGGCGATCACGTCACGCAGATACCAGGGGTCGCGATGACCGTCGGCAGTCGGTACGACCAGTGCCGCGCCGGTGGTGAACGGCCAGAAGAACTCCCAGACCGACACGTCGAAGGTGGACGGGGTCTTCTGCAGCACCCGGTCGTCCGGTGCGAGCTCGTAGCGGGCCTGCATCCACGCGAGGCGGTTGACGATGGCGCGGTGGGTGATGACCACGCCCTTCGGCTTGCCGGTGGAACCGGAGGTGAACAGCACATAGGCGGCCGTGTCGGGGCTCGGGGGCGTCGGTGCGGCTACGTCGGAATCGTCGTCGGCGCGCAGTTCGGCGAGCACCGACTCGGTGATGACGAGGTCGGGGGCGGCCACCTCGAGGATGTGACCGAGCCGGTCGGCCGGTTCGGCCGGATCGATCGGCAGGAACGCGGCACCGGCCCGGACGACGCCGTGCAACGACACGACCTGGTCGGTGCTGCGGGGCAGCTGAACGCCGACGACGCTCTCGGGGCCGATCCCGCGACGCGCGAGCGCGGATGCGATCTGTGTTGCGGCGCAGTCGAACTCGCGGTGGGTGAGCGAGTGTCCGTCCTGTGCGTCGGTGATCGCGGTCTCGTCGGGGTGGGCCCGGGCCGCGTCGTCGAGCAGGTCGACGAGGGTGGTGTCGCCGTGCTCGACCTGCTCCCCGGTCATGCGCTCGGGGAGTTCGGCTCGTTCGGCATAGGTGAGAACGTGCAGGTCCGACACCTTGGTCTCGACCGGCGCGCCGACGAAGGCGGTGACGAAGTCGACCAGGCGCCGGTGGTGGGTGGTGATCTCCTCGGCCGGGTAGATGTTGGGGTTCGCCTCGAGGTCGAGGGTCATCCCGCCGTCGAGGCTGTCGTAGACGTTCACCGACAGGTCCTCGATGGGGCCCGTGGACAGGACGTGCAATTCCCCCTTGAGCGGACCGAAGTCGATGTGCTGGAAGAAGAGCATGACGTTGACGAGCGGTCCGAAGAATCCTCGTCGCGCACCGGCCGCACCGAGGATCTGAGAGGTGATGTCCTCATGCCGGAACTTCTGATGCCGGACGGCGACCTTGATCTCTGAATTGGCCGACTTCAACAGATCGGCCAGGGTGGCGGTGTCGTCGTCGAGCGCGATGCGCAGCGGGACGACGTTCGAGGTCAGGCCCGCCGAGGTACGGAGGACATCGCGATCGCGGGCGGCGACCGGCAGGCTCAGCATCGCCTCGTCGCGATCGGTGTAGCGCGCGACGTAGGCGGCGACGGCGGCGGTGATGACCGAGGCGGGCCGGACCCGCTGGGTGCGGCCGAGATCGCGGATGCGCGCGACGAGCGTGTCGTCCAGCACTGCCGACCGTACGTCCGACAACGGCGCCGCCGAGGCCGAAAGGCTGGTGAGAGTGGTCATCTCGGGCATGTCGGCCAGATGCGACGCCCAGTGTTCGCGATCCTCGACGAACTTCGCGGAGGCGCGGTACTCACGGTCGAACTCCGCGATGTCGACCATCGACGCGGTGTCCGCGATCGGGGGCGGGGTCCCGTTCACGATCGCGGTGTAGTGCGAGGCGACCCGCAACATCATGTACATGGCCGCGTAGCCGTCGAAGCCGATGTGGTGACCGTGGCAGTACCAGATCGAGTGCCCGGGACCGATCTTGAGCAGGTGGGTCTCGAGGATGCGGTCTTCGAACACGTCCGAACTCGCGCTTCGCCGGCGGTCGATCCAGGCCAGCGCTGCCGCGCGCGGGTCGTCGGCGTCGGAGAAGTCCTGTCGCCCGAGTACCACTCCCTGCGACCGGTCGAGCACCATCATCGGTTCGCCGTCGTCGGTCGGGATCAACCGCAGCAGTGGGGCTTCGGTCTCCCGCTCGGTCAGGGTGACCGCACGTTGCATGATGTCCGGATCGACGTCGACGAGGGGGTCGTCACCGTGCTCGGCCTGCGGACCCGATGTGTCGCCGCGGAACTCGACGTACGCGTCGATGGTCATCGGCACGTCCGGCTCGAGTTGCTGAGCGTAGAAGATGCCGCGTTGTGCGGCGGTCATCGGGATCGTCAGGCCGGCGTCGATGTCGGTAGCAACGGTGTTCCGGACCGCGTCGTCTGTGGTCACGCGTGCCTCCCCTGTGAATGCGCCCGCACGGCAGCGTCGAACCCGGATCGAGCGTGGGGATTCGAACTCGGGTCCACGAACTCGGGGCGGGTGGCCCGGAGTCGAGGACTCGCCGTCAGGCCCGCGGTTGTCGGACTGAACTGCGGAGCCGGGGAGCATGGTGATCGTTCGGCTCACGATCGGCAGCCGAGAGTTACCCCCGGCGCTGACACGCCCCCGGTGTTTCGCTCCCTTCCGGCTCGCACTGATTGCTCGCCGGACGGGCTTGTGTCTGGTCGATCTCGTCTCATGGGTGCTTCGCGTGGCGGTGCACCCCAGATGGGTCAGTGCGCGAAAAACTTTCCCGGCCCGGCGTCCTCCGAAACCCCGCGCGGTCGCCGGGGCCATCGATTTGGCCCGGACCTGGGCATTCCCCTACACTTGTGGGGTTGCCTGCGGCACCGCTGTGTCGCGAGTCGGCTCACGAACCCACTGGGGCGGACCGCTCAGGTGTCACAACCTGGTCAAAACCCCAGGCAGGCGTGTGTTCGATGGCAACGGACCGTGTGCGTCGGGTCGGAAATCCGCCGTACATAAGAAGCCAGGTCAAGGAGACTAACGAGTGATTCAGCAGGAATCCCGCCTGCGAGTCGCCGACAACACCGGTGCCAAGGAGATCTTGTGCATCCGCGTGCTCGGCGGTTCCTCGCGGCGCTACGCCGGCATTGGCGACGTCATCGTCGCCACTGTCAAGGACGCCATCCCGGGCGGCAACGTCAAGAAGGGTGAGGTCGTCAAGGCCGTCATCGTGCGCACCACCAAGGAGCGCCGTCGTGCGGACGGAAGCTACATCCGCTTCGACGAGAACGCCGCCGTCATCCTCAAGGGTGAGAGCGACCCCCGCGGCACCCGCATCTTCGGCCCGGTCGGCCGCGAGCTGCGTGAGAAGAAGTTCATGAAGATCGTGTCGCTGGCACCGGAGGTGATCTGACATGAAGGTCCACAAGGGTGACACCGTGATCGTCATCTCGGGCAAGGACAAGGGTGCCAAGGGCAAGGTCATCCAGGCCTTCCCGAAGACCCAGCGTGTCCTCGTCGAGGGCGTCAACCGAATCAAGAAGCACACCGCCGCGTCGGCCAACGAGCGCGGTGCCTCCTCCGGCGGCATCGTGACCCAGGAAGCCTCGATCCACGTCTCGAACGTGATGGTCGTGGACTCCGACGGCAACCCGACTCGCGTCGGCTACCGCGTCGACGAGGAAACGGGCAAGAAGGTCCGGATCTCGCGCAAGAGCGGGAAGGACATCTGACATGACCTCTACTGAACCCAAGATCCAGCCGCGCCTGAAGACTCGCTACCGCGAGGAGATCAAGGACACGCTGAACAAAGAGTTCGAATACCCCAACGTGATGCTGATCCCGGGCGTCGTGAAGGTTGTCGTGAACATGGGCGTCGGCGACGCCGCCCGTGACGCGAAGCTGATCAACGGCGCTGTCGAGGATCTGGCCAAGATCACCGGCCAGAAGCCGGAGATCCGTCGCGCTCGCAAGTCCATCGCACAGTTCAAGCTGCGCGAGGGCATGCCGATCGGTGCGCGCGTCACCCTCCGTGGCGACCGCATGTGGGAGTTCCTGGACCGTCTCGTGTCCATCGCCCTCCCGCGTATCCGCGACTTCCGCGGCCTGTCGGACCGTCAGTTCGACGGCAACGGCAACTACACGTTCGGCCTGAACGAGCAGTCGATGTTCCACGAGATCAACATCGACAACATCGACCGGCCCCGCGGTATGGACATCACCGTCGTGACGTCGGCCACCACGGACGACGAAGGCCGGGCGCTGCTGCGTGCCCTGGGCTTCCCGTTCAAGGACAACAACGTTAAGGACAACTGACATGGCAAAGAAGGCTCTGGTCAACAAGGCCAACAAGAAGCCCAAGTTCGCCGTGCGGGCCTACACCCGGTGCAACAAGTGCGGCCGCCCGCACTCGGTGTTCCGCAAGTTCGGCCTGTGCCGTATCTGCCTGCGCGACATGGCGCACGCCGGCGAGCTGCCGGGCGTGCAGAAGTCCAGCTGGTGATTTTCACCCGACGGATTTCGTAGCAGGAATGCGCTCATGGAGCGCATTCGTGCTACCGATTCCCCAGCGGCCCCATCTCGCTTCGGCGAGGTGGGGCCGTTGTCGTGTCACTGCTGAGCGAGCCACTCCTCGATGAGGTCGGGGACGCTCTCGATCGACGCGGTGAGCGAACGCTGATAGATGCGGTTGACGATGGGATCGGCCATCTTGCCGAACACCCCGCCGAAACCGGTCGAGGACGTGATCCGACACGTCACCCGGACGCCGTCGGAGGTCTCCTCCAAAGAGATGTGCGTGGTGAACGGGAACGGCGCTTCGACGGTCTGGAACTCCGTCTCCTTACAGGTGTCGACGCGGGTGAACTCTCCCCGCCAGTCCACCGTCCGACCGAGGACGGCCGTCTTACCCTTCCACTGTGAGCCGACGGCGAGTGGCCCATCGGACAGCGGAGTGACCTCGACGGTTCCCGGTAGGTAGGCGGTGGTGTGTTCGGGAGCGGACATGTACTCCCAGACGATGTCGAGTGGTTGCTGGACTGTGACGGATGCGCTGGATTCGGGCATGACGGAACCCTTTGTGTGCGAACGATTGTGGGTCGGCAGGCCGGAGCCACGCCGCACACCGTCTCGGGGCGGGTGGTGCACGGTCCGAACGAGATGCATCCGCCGGTCAGAGTACTCCCCGTCGGCCGCGAAGGCTACGTCCGAATTGTCCCCGATTCGTATGTCTAACAAAGACTTTCATGACCGTCGTCCTCATGGATTTCTCCGTCGGAGATCGATCGCTCGTGGCTGATGCCGACATCGCACTCCTCGGACCGCGTCGTCGTCAGCGGGTGGCGGCCCATTCGTCGACCAGGCGCGGCAGCTTCTTCGCGTTCGCGGCGAGCGACCGCTGATACGCGCGGATCGCCAGCGCGTCGGTAAGCTTCCCGACCGCCCCGCCGACGCCGGCGTTGCGGATGCGGTAGGTGAGTTCGACGCCGCGACCAACCTCCGCGAACGTGGCCGAGATGGCGAACTCGAGCGGTGACTCCGTGGAGGAGAACTCGGTGGCGGTGTGCGCATCCACCCGCGTGAACTCGCCGGTCCAGTCGACGGCGCGGCCGAGCCCCTTCATCTGGCCGCGCCAGACGGTCCCGACCGAGACCGGCCCGTCGGTGACGGTCTCGACGCCGATCACGCCGGGCGTCAGCGCCGCGACGTGCTCCGGGATGAGGCAGTACTCCCACACCGTGGTGAGGGGTTGTCGGACGAGGACGGTCGCACTTGCTTCGGGCATGACGTCGACGTTACCCGCCCGCCGGACTGCATGGCGAAAAGCGAACTATGGCAGCGTTTCTCGTTACGAGATCCCGTTGGGGCTCAGCGCCCACGGATGCCACCCAATTGCGACGTCGACTTGCCGGTGTGCCAGAAGTCGAGCTGGTGACTTCGCACTGGCCTGACAGTCGCGCTGTAAGGCCCCACCCCCCACCAGGGAGGTGGGGCCTTACGCAGTTCACCCGCACCACAGGTCGGGCGTGAACACTATGAAGTTCTCAAAGGGCATGCGCGCTCCGACGGATCGGTGCGAAAAGGTGCTACGCGGGGCGTCGTCTCTCGACGGATTCGCCTTCAGAAGTATCAGGCGCTCGGGCTCTCCGGCCGTTCGCCGATACGAGTCGGTCATCGACCACCGAGGTGGATCAGGCTGCGGCCCGGTCATCGAGAGTCATGGTGCGGCGGTTGTATGCCGGCAATGGCGTTCGGATCGGATCGATCGATGCGGGTGGGACCAGCCACGGGTGGCGGTCGCGCCCCATGATGATCTCCCACTGGCCGGCATGGATGTGGGCGTGGCAGGACGGGCAGAGCAAGCACCCGTTGTCGATGTCGGTGGAACCGCCGTTGCTCCAGAACTGGATGTGGTGGACGTGGGTGCGGCCCGCAGGCGCACCGCATTTGATGCAGCACCGGTCGCGGATGATGATCGCTCTACGCAGATGCGTCGGGAACAGTCGTCTGGAAGTGCCCATCTCCAGGGGGACGGTGTCGCCGTCGATGACCACGTCGGTGACAGAGGAGTCGCACGCAAGCAAGGACGCGGTGGTGGGGCTGATCGAACCCAGCCACAACAGGCTGGCCTTGTCGGGAGCAGCCGCCGGCAGGAGCACGCTGACGTGGGTCTTTGGTGGGGTTGCAAGGGTGATGTCGGCCACCGCCGCGGCATCGAGGATGAGTTCCAGAGCATCCGCGTTGCGGGCCCCGGTGGTCCGTGAGTCGTCGGTGCCGTCGGGCTCAGGCCTCGGAGTGTTCAGAGATTCGATTGCCGCGGTCAGCTTTTCGCCGATGACTGTGTCGAGATCGCCGCGTACGCGGACCCGGCCTTCCCCGGTCGGGGAGACGGTGAACTCGTTGATGGTGCGGTCCTCGCCAGCATGCAGGCCGCCGGACTCGACCGCATACTCGTTGCCCAGTTCGCGCGCCTTCTGGGCGATTTCGGCAGGGGTGGCGCCGGACATCGCCTGCGCGATAAGGGTCTGCTCGACCTCTGCTCGTTCCTCGGCGCAGACACCCTCGGGTGCTCGACGCGCGACATGAACTATGCCGTTCACGACGGCATCGGCGTGTTCCCCGGGGATCGCGCCGTCGGCAGTGTAACCGGGCAACCGAGAGAGCCATGCGTGTGCGTTGCCGATCCGCAACCAGCGGTGCGCGATTGCGGGTGCTGCGCCCATTGTGATCAGCAGGGCGGACGTCTTGCCGGTCGACTGTCGGGCCACACCGAGACGGTCGAGGGTGGCAGCTCCGACGGCGGCGTGATGGTCCAGGATGGAGCGCAGTTCGATCAGCAGAGACATCGCGGTGCTCGCTTGACGGCCGGTCGGCTCCGCGCCGCCAGGGGGCAGATCCCACAGCGCCTCGCGAATCGCAGTCAACACGGCGAGATAACCCTCACCGCCGGAGTGTTCGACACTGTCGGTCTCTGGGCGCAGCATGGTGGCGAGTGTTGTTGGCATGACGGACCTTCCACATCACAGGACGGAACTGGAGGCAGGGCTTCTCGTCATCGTTGGTTCGACACCGGCGTAACCGTCTGCCGATATGCGTCTTTCATCTGTGGCCTGTAGAAATCACTGTATCCGGGGGCACCGACAAGAACCGAACGGTTGAGGCCCCCGCAACTCAGGCTGATCACCTGGCCGCTCGCCTGCTCAGCGTCGGCGTCGGCGTCGGGCCGCCTTGCGCCGCTGGGCCCGGTTCATTCCGGGGTGCGGGTAGATGACGCGCGGACTGTCGCCACCGGTCGCTCGCGGGTCGTGCACGCCCATCACGAATTGGTGTTCCGGTGCAAGGGTGTAACCCTCTTCCCACGGATAGCTGCCCAGATCGTCAGGCCACACCGCCTGCAAGACCGGAGCGTCGGGGTAGAGGACGTTGGTGACGATGAGATCGGATTTGTCCACCAGTTCGATGACGGTGACCGGAACCTCAAGCGAATCCAGTTGTATGGGAACCGAATTCGACACGATCGAGTGCCAGTCATAGGTGTGAAACACGCTGCCCAGCTCGTTGAGAACCGATGCACTCGTTCTTGCATCCAGTCCGTACACCGCCAACTCGGGGAGGTCGTGTAAGCGCAGGCCGGTGGTGTACGCGAAAGAGCAGTCAGGTGCTTCGCATTCGGGAGAGTGACACGTGCACTCGTCACTGACGGCCGTCACCGCCCAACCGTAGCGCCGGATGCGGTCGAGCGTCTCGCGTACCAGCGGGTCGGGGTGCCAGCGGGGCAGACCCCGCAGATCGGAGAAGTGGTGGGTCATGCTCGCTCCTGTTGTTCGAAGGTGGAGCGTAGTAGAGCAGTCGGCACCGACAGATTCGGGCGACGTCCGAGTTCCGCCTCGTCAGCGCCCGAGGATGCCACCCAACACGCCGCCGGCCCCTGACCCGGCCGACCCGCCGCCACCGGTCCCGCCGACGAACCCGCCGGGCGGGAGTTCGGACGGCTGCACGACGACGAACCCGCGGCCGGAGAACTCGAGGGTGAACCGCTCGCCGGTGCTGCGTCCCATCAGGGTGCCGAGGTTGAACGAGTCGTTGGACTTCACCGAGGTGCGCAGGCTCGACGACCACGCGACCGCGGCCTGGGGGTCGGCATAGGTCGCGGCGTCGACGTTGAGGACGACCGGGGTGCCGTCGGTGGTGATGGCGATCCGGCCGCGCCCGGTGAAGACGCAGTTGAACAGTCCGGCGTTGCTCATCGCGCCGGCACCCTGCACACGGGCGATGTCGTAGGACAGCGAGGAGTCGAAGGCGAGGACGTTGGCGCCGTTGATGGTGAGGCCGTCGGAACCGTCGAGGTCGATGAGGTGCACGTCCGACGCCGCATCGGCGAGGAACAGGTCGCCCTGTCCGGTGACCTTCATCAGCGGAACGCCCTCGCCGGTCATCGCCTGACGCATCATCCGTCCGAGGCCGCCCGAGCCGAGCGCCTCGAACTTCAGGTTGCCCTGGTAGGCCACCATCGAGCCGGTGCGGGCCATGACCTCACCGGCGAGGCCGACCCGGCACATCTTGCTGCCCTGCTTCTGGATGCCCTGCCCGGTGACCTCGGCGTGGGACGGCGCGAACAGATCGCTGTGCATGGGAACTCCCTGTGGTTGGGCGGTGACCGGGGGCCGGGGCGAAGGCGGCGGTGCGGACGATGTATTCCATTGCGGGGCTGGTGGTTCGGGTGTCGACGGCGGCGCGGTTGGCGTCGACGCGGCCGGCGGCCAGGGCTGCGGATCGGTGACTCGCGGAGGCCGACCAGGAGGCGGCGTCGCGGGCTCGTCGTCGACCTCGATGCCGAAGGCGGTGGCGAGGCCCGCGAGACCGGCGGCGTATCCCTGGCCGACGGCACGGACCTTCCAGACGTCGTTGCGCCGGTAGATCTCGAGGCACACGACGGCCGCCTCGCTGGTGAGACCGGAGGGGCTGAAGACGAGTTCCGTACCGCCGCCGGTCAGCGTCGCGCTGAGGGCGCCGGCGGTCGCGAAACTCGTGGGCCCGGTCCCGTCGAGGCTCGCCGCGACGACGACCGTCGCGATCTCCCGAGGGAGGGCGGCGGTGTCGACCGAGATGATGTCGGCCGAGCCGGCAGAACGGTATCCGACGCCGGGGCCGCTGGGCTGGTTGTAGAAGATGAGGTCCGCGTCGGAGCGGACGCGACCGGCATCGGTGAGCAGGATCGCCGAGGTGTTGACCGGAGATGCCGAGCGCACCGAGACGGTCACGGCCGTCGACGGCAGCGGACGGTTCTCTCCGGCGGTCAGCGTGAGCACGGTGTCCATTGTGCCAACCATCGTCTTCGGTCGTCGGCGAAGTCGGGCCCGGCCGTCACCGTGGACGCGGTGTCGTGGAGCGCGCCAGCTCGATGACCTCGTCCTCGGTCGGCGGACTCGCCGGGTGGTAGGTGAGACAGAGCGGCGTCTCGGCCTTGGCGAACCGCCCGCCCTCGCTCGCGATGTAGAACGTCCCCGCCGGGAGCTTGCCGATGTCGGGAATCCTGCTGCCCTTGTTGGCGGCGAGTTCCTTGGCGCGTTCGATCTGCGTCGGATGATTGAGCAGTCCGAAGATCTGGGTCGAGGAGTTGGCCGAGATCTTGTTGTCGATGCCGGTGGGCGACTGGGTCGCGAAGATGAGCCCGAGGCCGTACTTGCGAGCCTGCGACGCCAATGCGCTCGTGCTCTTCGACGCCGCGGTCATCCGGACGGACGGGGCGAAGTTCTGCGCCTCGTCCATGACGAGCAGTCCGCCGAGTGGCCGGTCGGCGGCCGGATTCTTCTTGATCCAGGCGAACAGGGCCATCTGGAGCTGATTGACGAAACCGGCCCGCCGGTCGTCGGTGCCGAGGCCGGCGAGGTTCACGACCGACACCCGGGCCCGGAAACCCGGTGAGGGAGTGAGCAGGTACCCGGGGTCGGCCGGGGCGGCGTCACCCCCGAAGACGGGATCGATCGCCATCGAGGCCTTGAGGTTCTCCGCGAGTTCGGCGGCGAGCTTCGGGGCGTCGGCGAGGGTGCTCGCGTCGTCGGGCAGTTCGGTCAGCAGTCCGACGTAAGCCTGCAGGGCGCCGCCGCCGCGTCGTCCGAAGGCCTCCATGGACTGCTGCAGGACTGCTTGCTGCCGATAGGCTTTCGCGCTGGTCCCGATGGCCCGGGCATGCGGGATCAGGGCGCCGACGGCGGAGTCGACCGCGGCACGGAACTCGTCGGGGTTGCCGACCACCGTGCTGAAGTCGGGTAGCGGCTGGAAACTCAATGGCCGCCCCGATGCCCGACCCGGGGTGAAGACCGCGACCTCGGTGTCGTGCAGGTAGCGCTTGGCGCGCTCGCGGTCGTCGGGCGTCCACGGACGCGGGTCGGCGTCCGGCCACGGTGTCCCCAGGCGTGCGAGGTCGTTGTTCACGTCGAGGATGATCGACGAAACTCCCTGCAAGGCAGCCTCTTCGACGATGCGCCGAATCAACACCGTCTTCCCCGAACCGGATCCGGCGAACAGCGCCACATGCTTGCGCAGGGCGAGCAGCGAGACGGTCACCGCCTCGCCGGTGGCCACACTTCGCCCGAGGGTGATCGACTGTTCGCTGGCGGGGGTGGTTCGCGACGACGATTCGGCGGTGTCGGACCCCGACGTCCCCGACCGAGGGTCGGTCGACCGGAACTCGTCCGTCGTCGGCTCGCGGGGTGGCGTCGTGGTCGAGCGTTCGTCCGCGGTGCCGGGCTCGTGGCGTTTGGCAGGCGTGTCCGAAGTGGTTGCCGCGGAATCCGTTGACTGCACGCGTGGCGCCGGCGCCTCGAGTGCGGGGCCCAGGATGTCGGTGAGAAAGGCGATCTCGGCAGCCGGGTTGCGGTCGGAGATCCACTCCCGGAGATGCGAGGGCCGTTCGGCCCGCAGTTGTGCCAGCGCGCTCAGCCGTTTGATGTCCTGTTCGGTCCAGGCGACGACCCGCCCGCCCCGATCGTGCAGTTCCTCGACCATCTGCCGGGTCTTGGGCCCCGTCGGCCAGGGATCTCGCCGCAGGATCACCAGGGTGCGTTCGATGTCGCCGAGGGTGAAACCGGAGGTCGTCGTCGCGCTCGACAGGCGCGTCTGGACCGCACGCGCGTTCGATGCCGCGATGGCACGGAAGCTCCAGGACTGCTCGATGTCCCGGTTCGGGTCGACGAGTTGCCGGATCCGCCCGTGCAGCGGACTCTTCGGTCCCGGCCGGGCATCGAGCTGCCAGCGGTCGGCGTCGCGGGACAGTGCCTGGATCCACGTCGCCAATCCGGCATGGAGCAGCGAGGGGACGATCCGGTCCTCGGTGTCGGGTACCAACGCGGGTAGCGGGTCGGCACGCCGGATCAATTCCGCGTACCGCTGGTCGAGCTTCGCGAACGCGGGATTGTCCGAGGTGGTCGTCGACGACGAGTCGGTTGACGACGACCCTGCAGACGACGATCCCGCAGACGACGACCCCGCAGACGACGAGCGCCCCCGAGCGGACGCTCCCGTGTCAGGAACGTCTGTCGTGGTGCGGGATTGGGTGATCAGGGCGAGTGTGCCCTGGCCGGCGGAGGTCTTGGATGTGGCGCCGGAGAGGTCGGTGATCTCGGCGAACGTGTCGCTGCGGAGCATCGCGGCGATCTGGCGGTCCACGGTCACCATCAGCTCGCGCGGGGTGTAATCGGTGGCCGCCGTCAGTGCGGTGTCGGTGACCGGCCAGGTGGGATGGGGCGGCGTGAATCCGACGCCGGCGAAACCCGGCGCGAAACGCCGGGCGAGCAGGAGCCGGCCGAAGTCCGCACTCGCGGGTCGTTGCAGGGTGGGTGGCAACCGGAACCGGTCGACCGCTGATCGCATGACGTGTCCGGCGAGGTACTCCCATGCGGCGGTGATCGAGGAGACCACACATGTGGTTCGACTCATGGTGTCGCGCACCGACATCAGGCCGTGCGCCAGTTTCTCCACCTGTGATTCCTCGCCCGGCTCGGCGGTCTTGCCGGCCTCGATCAGGGTGTCGATCTGGTCGATCGCGAGAACCGCCGCATCGTCGAATGCGATGATCCGCGAGATGTTCTCGACGATTTCCTGATAACCGAGACGGGCATTGCGGATTCCCCAGGCGGCGAGTTCCTCCGCGTCGTCGATGTCCAGGTGCAGAAACGCCTCGCCGAGGTCTTTGGCCGCGAAGTCGTCGGACTCCAGCAGTACGAGCGCACGCAGGATGTGCTGTGACCGGCGCCGGTGCCGAGAGTGGCGGGTGTAGACGCCGTGGACGAAGTCATCGAGGGCGGCGGGTGTCAGCGGCGCGCCGCCGGTCACGGCGTCACGTGTCCCGTCCGCGACCCCGGCGTCGATCGCGAGGCGGTGGAGGAGCTGATTCAGCTGCGAGCGGTGGCGGGGCGTCGGTCGGCCGAGATCCTCGATGATCGCCACGAGCACCGAACGCCAGAAGTCGGTGGCGTCGAGCAGCTTGACGAGGAAGAAGTACCCGCCCTCCTCTTGGACACGATGCCGGACCCGGCCGAGGAGATGGGTCTTGCCGGATCCGGCCGGGCCGCGCACCGTGACCCCGATCGGACTCCCCGACGGCGAACGACGGGCGTCGTCGAAGGAACGGATGATGTCGACGATGGTGTCCTCGTGCAGGCCCCCGACGTGGAAGGGGTCGGCGGTGCCCCACACGTCGTCGGGGGTGTCGGCCCAGTTGAGGCGGATCGATTCCAGTGCGTGACGGCCGTCGGCGTCCATCGGATCAGCTCTCCTCGATCGCGAACAGATGGCACGGTTGCGTGCCCACCGTCACCGCGGCCGCCCGGTCGGCCGGAGTCAGCAACGCCTGGTCTTCCTGCGGGATGAGGCTGACCCCGGGTGCGCGCTGGAACTCCACCATCGTGGCGTCGAAGACCTCGTCGCTCATCCCGGGCAGGTCGGCGCGCAGATCGGTGACGAGGACGAAGTCGCCCGCCGTGACGGCCCGGGCGCGGTAGGCGGCCGCGATCTGGTCCCGGGGATCGACGGTGGACGACGCCGGGTCGGACGTAGCCGTTGCGATCGGGGTCCCGGGCTCCTCGTGGGTGGGGCGTCGGGGACGGCCGAACACCTCGTGGAGACGGAGGTCCTCGTCGTCGAGGTACCGGGCGAGGCCGGCGAGGACCGCGTACATGGCCTTCGTCGGTGCGGTCGACCTCTTCGGTGGCTCGGATGTCAGTTCGGCCGCGCACCAGGCCCACCCGCGGTCGGTCAGGGTGTGGAAGTACGCGCGGCGCGCGCCGAGTCGAGAGTCGACGAGGCCGAGGGCGTTGAGATGGTTGCGAGCAGGCTTGTCCAGCGCGGCACCGAACTCCTTCAACTCTGGGTTGGAGAGCTCTCGGGACTCGGCCAGCAGGACGAACAGCGCCGCACTCTGGATCGGCGTCAGCTGGGCGTGGTCCACGGATGCTCCTCGCGGGTCGAAGGGGGTCGGGCGGGCGTCGGTCGGGACGGTGCCGGTGGTCGGGAGCGCTCGGCGATCACGGCGGCCAGCTCAGCGACGACAAGGGACGTGTCGTCGAGAACGTGGTCGTTCGTGTAACGCAGAACGAGGTACCCGGCACGCTGAAGCATGTTGTCGCGACGTCGATCTCGCGCGTACTTTACCGGGCCGCGATGATCCGCGCCGTCGACCTCCACGACGACGCGTTCACTCGGCCACAGCAGGTCGACGATCACCGCGGGGTGGAGCGGATCGAGGTCGCGCGGACTCCGGTTCCACTGTCGGTCGCGAGCCCACGGTGCACGCGCGAGGGCGCGTTCGAGGGTTTGCTCGGCCTCGCTGTGCGGTGCCGGTCTCCCCGACGGACGCGAGGCGACGAGGACGGGCCTCGCCGAGGCCGACGACGGATCGGGCAGCGCCTCCACCGGACCGGGCGGCGGGAATCGCCGCCCCGCGGGTACTCCGATCCGGATGGCCGGCACCCTCGTGACCGCGGGCAGGGCGTCGGCGATGAGCCACACGGTGAGGTCGGCGTGGTCGGCCAGCCATTCGTACGCGGCGGCGGCCGCGTGCTGGGCCCGCTCGCCCAATGTGGTGTCGGCGCGCACAGCCAGGACCACGGAACCACGTCCGTATCCCCGTCGTAAGAGAAACGTCAGCGCGGCCGCCCGGGCGTCGTCGGCGGGGCCGGGGCCGGGACGTCCCGCGCCGGCGGCCGCACGGGCCAGATGGATGACGGCGGGCGAGGGGAAGCCGGCGTCCCGGCACAGCAGGCGCGCCGTGGCCTCGGCGTCGTCGGCGTCGACCGGCCGGCCCGGCTCATGGCCCGGGAGCCAGACCGGGAAAAGGGCGACGACGATGTCCTCGAGCGCATCGAGGACCTCCCGGACGACCTCCCGGGCGGTGCGATCGCCGGGTCCGCGATGGTCCAGGAACACCGGTAGGTCAGCCGAGACCGAGTCGACGAGGTCGGCCAGGGCGAGGCCGTCGACGTCATCGACACGGAGCACGTGCCCGGGACGCACGGCCGCGTCGAGAGCTGACGGGCGGATGTTCATCGACGCCGACGATATCGCCCGAACCCGACAGCCGCCCGGTGGTCACGGGTGATCTGCGGACCGCCACCACCGCTCGACGGCAGTCCACCGACCGCGGATTGGACCTTGTGGTGCCCGCGGGCACTGCGTTTGACTGGACGGCGACGGCCGCAGGGCGTCGTTCGACCCTGTCGGCCGGTGAGGAGGATTCTGTGGGTGCACCGCGAGCCATCGGCCGGCCGGTGGCTCGCTCGAACCTCGGGGTGAAGCAACTCGTCACGCTGCTCGGTGAGTGGGAGAGCGGCGACGCGGCCTACGCGGCCCTCGCCGCCCGCATCCGACTCCTCATCGACGACGGCCGGATCGCGACATACACGCGGTTGCCCGCCGAGCGAATTTTCGCCGATGCGCTCGGGCGGAGTCGGACCACGGTGGTGTCGGCGTACGGAGCGCTGCGCGCGGCCGGCTATCTGGTCAGCGTCCGGGGATCCGGCTCCGTCGCGATGCTCCCGCGGAGGGGGCCGGGCGCGGTTGCCGAGATCGACTTCGCGCACGCCGTTCCCGAACCGGTGCCCGGTCTCGAGGCGATCATCGAGCGGGTCACGGGTAACGTGCCCGACCTGCTGCGCAGGCCCGGACTCGACCTGGTCGGCGATCCGCTGCTACGCCGACGAATCGCCGAGCGATACACCGACCGCGGACTGCCCACGACCCCGGCGCAGATCGTGGTGACCCTCGGTGGGCAGCACGCCATCGCACTCGTCGCGCGGACCCTGCTCCGACGAGCCGACCGGGTGGTCGTCGAGACCCCGACCTATCCGCACGCCTACGAGGCGATCGCCGAGGCCGGCGGACGGCTCGTGTCGACGCCGGTCACCGCGGCCGGCTGGGACATGGACCACTTCCTCGAGGTCCTCAGCCGGTTGCGACCCGAGATGGCCTATTGCATACCGGATTTCCAGAACCCGACGGGTGCCTCGATGCCGTCCGCCCACCGAGAGCGGCTCGCCGACGCGGCGCGCCGGGCCGGGACCGCGCTGCTCGTCGACGAGACGACTGCCGAGCTCGACATCGATCGTCGGACGGACCATTTCCCGTTCGCCGCGCATGCGCCGGTGAGGTCCTCGGTGCCGGTGGTGACGATCGGATCGCTGGGCAAGACGGTGTGGAGTGGATTGCGGGTGGGATGGATTCGTGCCGACGAGGACATCGTCGACCGGATCGTCCGACGGCGACCCGCCGGTGACCTCGGTTCGCCGATCATCGACCAGCGGATCGCCGCCGAGGTCTTGGCCGGTTACGACGACCTGCTCGCCGTTCGTTCCGCGCAGCTTCGTACCGGCCGGGACACGCTCACCGAACTTCTGCGAAAACATCTGCCGGAGTGGGAGATTCCCGACGTGAACGGTGGGTTGGCGATGTGGGTCGGACTCGGGGCGCCGCTGAGTTCCGCGCTCGCGGCCGCCGCCCTGAACCGAGGTGTGCGGATCAGCGCCGGACCGAAGTTCGGCGTCGACGGGGCGCACGAACGCTACATCCGCGTTCCGTTCACCGAGGATGCCGACGACCTCGCCGCCGGCGTCGACGTGTTGCGGGACGTATGGACATCACTTGATCGCCCGGGGGCGCCGGACGCGTTGACGCGCCCGGCGTGAGAGGTACCGACCGTCGAGGACTGCGTGTCGTTGCCGCACCGGACTTCTCGGCGGTGTGCCGGATGATGCTGTCCGTCGGCGATGCCGTCGCCGGACCCCGGCACCGGCCGGCCGGAGAAAATCAGTGGCGCCGACCGGCGGAGTCGCGTCACCATGGGCGGGCAATTGAGTCCACGGATGCGCGGTTGGCATCTACCACCAGGTCGTGATCGGCGATTGAATGCCGGCACACCATGTTCCGGCGTCAGGAGGTCGTCATGACCGCACTGCTCCTCGCGATCGTCAGCGGCATCATCCTGCTCGTCGTCGTCGCCCGCACGTTGATCGTCACCATCCGCGACGAACGGGGACGGGTGCCGTATCGCCCCGCGTACGACACCCGACGTCCGACGATGTGACGACGCGGGTGGGTGGCCGCGGCTACTCCGCCCGTTTGAGCACCGCGAGCACGGTCAGGAGCAGGATCTTGACGTCGAGCCAGAGTGACCAGTTCTCGATGTAGTAGTTGTCCCACTCGGCGCGGTCGGCGATGGAAGTCTGACCGCGCAGGCCGTGCACCTGCGCCCAGCCGGTGACCCCGGCCTTCACCCGGTGGCGTTCGCCGTATCGCCGGATCTGCACCTCGAACAGCGAGACGTACTCGGGACGCTCCGGGCGTGGACCCACGAGACTCATGTCCCCGCGGATCACGTTGAGCAGCTGGGGTAGTTCGTCCATCGACGTCGAGCGCATGATCTTGCCGATCCTGGTGCGGCGGTCGACGCCCTCGACGCCGCCGGGTGCGCTGCCCTCGGTCGGCCGGAACTTCTCCGCGGCGGGGTCCTCGGGCCGCATCGAGCGGAACTTCAGGCAGTTGAACACCCGCGCGTCGCGACCCACTCGCGGCTGGGCGAAGAAGATCGGCCCGGGCGAACTCAACCGCACCAGCAGCATGAGCGTGAGGAACAGCGGTGAGATCGCCGCCAGGATCAGGGCCCCGGCCACCCGGTCCCCGATGTGCTTGGTTCGGAACTGCCACCCCCGCGGGTTGGTGTGCGGGACCGACATCAGGGGCAGCCCGCCGATGTGGTCGACCCGGCTGCGGCGTCCGACGACGTCGAACATGCGCGGCACGATCCACACCTTCACCCCATGCCGGTGGGCGATACGGACGGCGGCGGTGAGCCTTTCGACATTGGTGACCGCGAAGGCCACGACCAGGACCTCGGCCTTCGTCGCCCGGATCGCGTCGTCGAGTTCGTCCACCCCGCCGAGCTGCGCGATCTCGTTGGTGGGTCCCTCGTCCCGATCGGCGCGGGGTGGCGCGCCGGCGGCCAGGATGCCGACCGGCCGGAGGCCGTGCTCCGGCGCGGCCACCATGCGGCCGACCACCTGTGCGGTGATCGGCCCGTCGCCGATGATCAGCGTGGGGGACAGCAGATGACCGTTCTTGCGCAGGCTCCGCTGGATGATGTCGCGGATGAGACGACCGAACGGAACCCAGAACAGCGCCGACACCCACACCTTGGTGACCGCGGCGCCGGGTCTGTCGTCGGAGTAGGAGAGGAGCAGGGAGCACAGCAGGATCATCGCGGTGATCGTGCATCCGGTCATGACCCGGCCGACCTCGTCGAGGAACCGGCGATTGAGCCCCCGACGGTAGACCCCGCGCAAGGAGAAGACGATCACGAGGATCGGCACGAAGGTGGCGAGTGTCCACAACGGCGGGTTCGCGCCGCTGCCACTCCTCACCCACCAGATCCCGGCGGCCACCGCGATCGTCGCGGACAACACGTCGATCGACACGGTCACGATCGTGCTCAGGGGATCGTCGCGGATCAGCTCGTGAAAGGTGCGCCGACCGTTGGGCGACGAGTACACCGGGGTGCGCCTCGTGGTCTGCGGGAACTCGGCCTGCGATACACGGGTCGACAAGTCCACTCCATCCGAAAGAACAGCCCCCCGTCCCGACGATTGTAGGTGTACGCGGCGGTCCCGCGTGCGCCTACCGGCCACGTGTTGGGTACCGAATGCTCACCGCCAGGTCACGAGGGCACGCGCCCGTGTCAACGCCCGAAGATGAGCTCCTGGACCAGGATCGAGAGATCGGACATGAGCTGGACCTCCGCGGTGGACCAGTGATGCGCCTCCGAGTCCCAGGCGCAGAACGTGCCGATGACATGTCCGTCGTCGTCGGCGAGCGGGAGGCCGAGGTAGGCGGTCACCTCCCCGCTGACGGCGGTCGGGTGGTCGGCGAGGAGCGCGTGGTCGGCGATGTCGTCGATGATGAGGGGTGAACCGCTGACCACCGGGAGGACGCAGAGGGAGTTGACCAGCGACCGGGTGCTGGGACCGTCGGGACTCCCGGACCGGAAGGCGATTGCGGCGGTCGCCTGCTCGTCCGGTGTGATGAGGTTGACGGCGACGTGCGGGACGCCCACGGCATCGATCGTGAGCCGGATCGTCTCGTCGAGGCTGTGGGTCGGCGGGTCGTCGAGCAGGCCGCTGTCCTTCAGCGCGCGCATCCGCTCCGGATCGGACAGGATCGCGCGGAGCGACCGGGCCATGTCGGGGTTGCGCCCGCGCACCGCTTCGAGGACGGCGTGTACGCCGGCCTCGGGTGACGTGTCGAAGAGTGCGGCGAGCTGGGCGGGGTCCGTGGTCGCCTCGCCATCCGGAGTGGGGTCGTCGACGGGGTTCGCGGTGTTGGCACCGTCCTCGGTGTTCGAACTCATCGTCACTCCTCTCGCTGCCCGGGTCGACCCGGTCGGCACACAGCTCACGCGCAGGTGTTCGGCGGACGCTGTCCTGACCGCACGGCCCGGACCCAGTCGGTCGCCGCGGAGCCGATGTCGAGTATGCCGTGCGGCTGACCGCGGACCTCGATCGCGGTGATCGCATCGCCCAGCCGGCATCCCCGATCGATGGCTCCCGCGGTCCACGGGGCCGGGATGACGTCGTCGGCGTCGCTGTAGGCGACGAGCATCGGGGCCGAAGCCCGCCCCTGGGGCAGACTCACCTCGCGCAGCCACGTCCGGAGTCGGTCGGTGGCCGCGTCGTCGACCGGGTGATAGTCCTCCGGTCGTACCTCCTCGGCGATGGCCTGCTTCTGGACCATCGCGGCGTCGTTGCACTCCAGGAGCACGCCGAACGCCTCGCGCAGCGGTCCGTGCACGTAGTCGTCGATGACGAGTTCGGGATGGATCGCCTTCAATCCCGTCAGGACCAGCGGGAGAAACGCGATCTGCTCCGGGGTGAGGGTGCCGGCATCCATCGCATCGGCCAGCGGCGCGACGTCGAGCGCGGGACTCATGCTCACCGTCCCGCGCAGTCGTAGACCGCGACCGTAGGTCGCCGCGATCTCGTTGGCGTGGAACACCGCGTGCCCGCCCTGCGACACCCCGAAGCCCCACCACTGATCGCTGGTGCCGTCGACGATCATCCGCGTCGCACGCACCGAGTCGATGATGTCGTTCGCGGCGGGCGCCGGGTCGAGATACCGGTGGGGTCCTGGTGTGCCGAGTCCTCGATAGTCGGTCTGTACGACGACGAATCCCTGCTCGAGCAGCGACGCGATGAGCCCGACGGTGCCCAGCAGGTTGCCGTACAGCGACGGGGCGCAGTTGCCCGCGATGCCGGTCGTCGGGTGTCCGACCGCCAGGATCTGCCATCCGCCCGCCGGTGTCCGGCCGCGCGGCACGAACACGGCGGCCGAGACGGGGACCAGCTCACCGCTGACCGGGTCGGTGGACAGGTAGCGGAACCGCACGGTGCGGTCGACGATGCGCCGCAGCGAGATGTAGGCGTCGGTGGGAGTGGGTGATCCCACCAGATCGCCGGCCGACGCCCCCGGCGGTGCCGAAAAGCTCTGCGACGCGTCGTCAGACGCCGGGCCGGCGGAGGCCGAACATGCGGCGGTCAGCAGTGCTGTGACGAGCAGGACGGCCACGAGCACGGTCGCAGGCGGGCGCCCGACGCGCCGCGACACCGTCCTCATGAGCGCGCGAGCAGCCGATCCAGCAGGGACACCGGATCTTCGCAGAGGTGGTCGAGAGCCGCCTCGATGACCGGGCGACCGACGAAATCGCTGCAGAACGTCGCGGTGAAACTGCGCGAACCGTCGATCTCGCTGACGAGCATGCTCGCCGCATCCGGGCCATCGGGCTCGACATAGGCGAACAGGTGATGCGAGGCCGCCGCCAGATCCCACGGCAGATCACCGAAGATCCCGATCCGCCCGAGGTCGCTGACCGACAGTCGTAACCGGTCGGGCACCTCGACCCGGCGCGGGACGGGCGGCTCCTCGGGTGACGATCGACGCAGGCGCGCCCGGAGTTCTCCCGCAGCCAGAACGGCTGCGGGCCAACCGGATTCGGCGACCGCTCGGATGCGGTCCCCGATCTCCATCGGCGTCGCGTCGCGTGGGAAGCGCAGGGGTATGCCCACGGCGAAGTTGCCGTGGTCCTCGGCGTGCCCGGCGTCGAGATAGCGGCGGCAGTCGAAGAGGATCTGCGTGCGCTCGTCGAGCGAGACACCTTGCGCGGACAGGGCGGCGCGCCACAGTGCGACGGTCACCGCCGCCGAGGACATCCGGACACCGGTGTCGGCGATCGCACGCTTGAGTTCGTCGGTCTGCCCTGGGCGCATCGCGGCGGTGACGGCGCAGCGGGTGGCATGCCAGTCCTCGATGACGCGCGTGGGTCCGTGGGTCGGCGGCGAGACGTTCGCAGCGCGCAGGCGCATGATGTCGCGCAGACGTCTGGGGTGTCGCAGGACGTGACGACGCAACGCGTGCCAGGCGGCGTCCGGCGGCAGCGAGCGTTCGAACCGCTCGGCCATCGGGAACTCGTGGTGGCTGGCCAGACCGGCGATCTGCTCGATGCCGAGGCGGCCGTCGCCCATGCCGTGGGTGTGGTCGATGACCAGCCACTGACCACACACGAGCACCTCGAGTCGGGGCAGCGGCTCGGGACGGTTCCGCAGGCGCGTCATGATGTCGCCGATCGGCAGGTCGGCGAGGTCGGGCCGCTCGACGACCCGCGGCAGGGTCGCCACGTCGTGGGCCCAGCTCGCCGACGCCGGATCGGGGACGAGACTCAGTCTCGACGTCGGTGTCCACGCCCGGGTCAGGCGAGCCCGGATGAGGTCGAGATCCGGGGCCGTCATCGGGCCGGTCACCGAGATCGTGCGGGACGTGGCCAGTGCACGGTCGAGGACGGAGGCACGCTGCGCCCCGGCGGTTGCGGCGTTGTCAGAGCGCGGCATCGACGACCTCGCGCATCTCGTCGCGGAACCGTTCGCGCCGGAAGCGCTCGGCCCAGGCGCGGATCTCGGATCGGTCGTAGTCGTCGACGGCGAAGTCGCGCAACGACGCGGCCAGCCGCTCGACGATCTCGTCGTCGGTCCCCGGTTCGATCAGCAGACCGGTCGACCCGGGTACGACGGTGTCGAGGGCGCCGCCTTCACCGAGCGCGATGACGGGCGTGCCGGTGGCCATCGCCTCGACGGGCACGATGCCGAAGTCCTCGATCCCGGGCATCAGGACCGCGCGGGCGCTGCGATGCAGGTTCAGCAGGGTGTCGTGGGGGACGCGGCCGAGGAACGTCGTCTTCGGCCCGGCGAGCTCGCGACACTGCGGCATGGCCCGTCCGTCTCCCGCGACCACGAGCCGGACGTCGGCGCGGGCGGCCGCCGCGATCGCGAGGTCGGGTCGCTTGTAGGGGACGAGTCGTCCGGCGAGGAGGTAGAAGTCCTCACGGGGCACCGCGGGATCCGGTGTGAAGCCGTCGAGGTCCACCGGCGGGTGCACGACGACCGACTCACGTCCCCAGTGCTCGCGGATGCGCTCGGCGACGGCCGAGGAGTTCGCGACGACGGTGTGCAGACGGGGCGCGGCGCCGACTTCGCAGCGCCGGGCGACCACCGACAGCGCCGACAGGATCGCGGCGCCGGCTGCCCCGCCGCCCTCGCCCGCGCGCAGCGACGGATCCCATGCCCAGCGGGCCGGACTGTGTACGTAGGCGATGACCGGGGCGTCGGTCGCGTGCACCGCCTGGGTGGCGAAGGCGTGATGGCTGGTGACGACCGCGTCGGCATCCCGCAGCGGCATCCGCCGGAACGCCAGTGGCATCAGCGGGAGCAACGGGGCGTAGCTGCGTTCGCCGAGCAGGCGGTAGGCGCGATTGAGCGACGAGGTGATCGGCGGCTCGGCCAATCCGGCCGGTACCCCCTCGGTCCGTGAGATCGGCGCGTGTACCTCGACCGTCGGCCACGTCGCGGCGAGTTGTTCGACGACGTGCTCGGACCCGGCGATCTCCGTGAGTCGTTCGTGGACGACGGCGACGCGGTCACCGGGCATTGCTGCCCACATCTCCCGGCGCGGTGCGGAACCGGTCGGAATCGAGTGTCGCGCCTCGTCGATCGTCAGACGGCGGCTGGGGTGTCATGGGTGTGGCAACCTCGGCTCTCGATGCGGCTGTGGCCCCGGCACTTTCGCCCCCGGCACGATTGTCGGGGACCGGGTCCGCGGCGGTGGACAGGGCAGGCGCGGAAGGCTGCTTCCCCGTGCGCTGCACGATCAGATGACGGGTCGACCCGATGGTCGCGAGCTGGGACAGCGCCCGGTCGGCCGCCTTGCGATCACGTCCAGAAGACGAGACGACCACAGCCGCGAGCGCGACGTCCCCGGGATCGACGCTCTGCCACCAGGGCTCGGTGAGAGGGAACCGGACGATGCGCAGACGGTGCCCGGTGGTCGCGTCGTCCTCCGGGTGACGGATGTCGTCGATCGCGCGAGCGGCGTCGATGTGGTCGCCGGTGAGGATCAGCGCGACCTGGGCGCGGCGATGGCGTTGCGCGAACGCGGGCAGCAGATTCGCCGGCAGCGCCGGCTCGCCCCGCTGTCCGTAGGTGAGCTCCGCGCCGTACCGGTGCGCCGCGCGGCGGGCCCAGATCGGGTTCGGTTTCCGGCCGACCCGCCCACGGAGCAGTGCGAGCAGCTCCGCCGCGATGATCGTCGCGGCGATGCCGGCGACCGCACCCTCCTGGGCCGGTTTGGGGCTGACAGGCACCTCGCTCGCCGACGGTGCCGCGAGGATGGTGAGCGTGTCCGACGACGAGTTCTGCAACCGGGTGAGCTGGGAGTCGAGATCGGCGAGGGTCGCATCGGATTCGACCTTCGCCTCGCTGCGGTCGGGCAGTGCGCGGTTGCGGACGCGCTCGGCGGTCACCTGCGCACGCAGTTGATCGATCTGCCGGGTGATGTCGCGGGCATGGGTGGACAGCGACGCGGCGGAGATGGCGGTGACCATCGCGCGGGCGACGTCTTCGGCCTGGGTACTCGTCGGCGCCGTGGCGGTGAAGTCCATCAGTGTGGGAGCCGTTCCCGGAGTCGTGGTGACGTGCGAGCTCAACTCGCTTGTCGTCCATCCGGTGTCGACCTGGGTGAGCACCTGTTGCAGGACGTTCTCGTCGGTGGACAGCGCCACGAACGGGGCACGCAACTGTTCGACGAAGGCGTCGCCCGGAATGATCGTGCCGGCCGGCGTGATCTCGGTGACGACCGTGGCCGAGTACTCCTTCGGGACCAATGCGGTCCGCAGCGCGAACACCGAGGCGCCGACGAGGATGCCGATCAGGATCGCGGGGACGGCGACACGGACGAGATCACCGAAGTGCCCGAACAGGTCGACCGAGGGCGGCGCATCACGTCGCCCGGCGGCATCGAAGCTGGAGGTCACGCCTAACTCCTGTGGTGTCGGATGCCCCCCGACCATCCCCGGACATTGCAGTGTCGATCAGCTGTCAGTTCACCATAACGAAGGAAGCGGGCAATCGTGGTCGGCACCGGCGGGCGTGGCGTGTGCGAGAAACGATTTCGGAGGTCACCGCGAGGCGAGCATCGAGTACGCCTGCTTCGGTGACCAGTCGCGGCGCACCAGGCCGAAGTTGTGCTCGAGATTGTTCGGGTCGGTGCCGGCGTCTCGCAGCGAGTACACGAACAGCGGTCCGAGCCAGGGCGCGTCGCTCTGGGCGCCGATGGCTATCGCGATGCTCTGTGCCTGGACCTCCTCGGTGACGGCGTTCGTGCCGGTTCCGGTCGGTGCGCCGAACTCGGTCATCCAGATCTTCTTGTCGCCGTCGCCCGCGGCGACCATCACGTCGCGCATGTCCCACATCCGTGCCGCGGTGCTCCACGATGCCGCGGCGGGGTCGTTGGGCAGAGCCGGATAGGTGTAGGGATGCACGCCGAGTGCGTCCAGCGAGCGGTTGAATCCGCCCTGATGCAGAGTGCGCACGAAGGTCAGCGGTGCGATGTCGCGGCCGTTGTCGGTGCCGGGTGCGAGCCCTCCGGAGATCACCGCGACGCCGGGGACCGCGCGTTTGACGGCCGCGTAGGACGCAGCGAGCAGGCGGCCGTACTCGGCCGAGTTCGCCCTCGGCAGCCAGTAGTTCGCCAGGTTGGGCTCGTTCCAGATCTCCCAGACCGCGATCGATTCGGCGTACCGTTGCGCCGCGGCCGCGGCAAAGGATGCGAAGACGTTGGGGTCGGCGGGCCGGTAGTGGCTGTTGCGCGGGAAGTCGGACGCGCGTGCCGCCCACAGCGGTGTGTAGGTCACCAGCCCCAGCGGACACATCCCGTGGGCGACCACGGCGTTGACCACCCGGTCGATGGGCGCCCAGTTCCGTTGTCCGCGCCGGGGTTCGACGACCGACCAGTCCACGTCGAGTCGCACCGCCCACATACCGAGGTCCTGGGCGACCGACAGCTCCCGATTGAGGTCCTCATCGGACGCACCGAGCAACGAGGCACCCGGCGACGCCGCGACCTTGTGGTCACCGGCGGCGAGCGAGCATGCGGCCGGCGCCGAATGGGCGTCGCTGCGTACCCACACGATGGCGGCGAGGGTTGCGACGAGGATGCACACGTACGCGAGGGCCGACCGGGTGGCCCGACCGTGCAGGGACCGTGTCATGGATGGTGCCTATCTGACGAGACGCGCGTTGCGCGCGGCAGGTGCCGACGGTGGACTTCTCCTCAGCCGGACAACAACTCGTCGAGCATACGCGGTAGGGTCGCCGACTTGTCGTGTCCGTCCGCGATCCGACGACGCGCCTCCGCGGTCAGCGAACGGCGCAGGTCGGCGTCGTCGAGGACGCGGCTGATCGCCGCGGTCAGCGCGGCGGGATCCGACGGCGGGACGAGGACTCCGGCGCCGTCCCGCAGGAACTCGGTGGTGCCGCCGTGATCCGTGCCGATGACCGGTGTGCCGTAGGCCATCGCCTCGAGGACCGAGAGCGGTCCGGCCTCGGGCGTCACACTCGCCGAGAGCACGACATCCCATCGCTCCAGGGCGGCGCGGAGATCGGTGTGGCCGAGGAACCGGACGCGCCCGGCGAGGTCCGGTCTGGCGGCCCGGGCATGCAGTGCGGCAACGTGATCGGCGTCCCCGGGAAACGAGCCCCCGGCGAACTCCAATTCGACGTCCGGCAACCCGGCGACCGCGTCGAGCGCGACGGCGTGCCCCTTCCAGGGCGTGAGCAGTGCCAGCATCCCGACGACCGGTGGGTCGTGGAGTTGGGTGGGTAGGGCGGGGACCGGCCAGGTGACTCCGTTGTGGGCCACGACGACCGGCAGACCGAGGTCCGCGAGGGGGACCGACGTCGCCTCCGACACCGCCACGGCGCGCCGGATCACGGGTGCGCTGACGCGGATGACGGCGCGCTGCCGCCCCGACGAGAGGGTGTCGTGCACGAGCCAGGAGACGCGGCCCGTCGGTTGCGCGACGCGTGCGGCGGGGAGTGCGAACAAGGAGTTGACGATCGTCGAGGTGTCGGACCGACGTGTCACCCGGCGCAGGGTGCGACCGGCGCGTACCCAGTCGAGCACGAGGCGACCGGCGCCCGCGAGGCGCGCGACACCGCGCTCGCCACTCAGGCCGAGGGGCGGGATGGGCACGTGGTCGACCGGGGCCGGGAGTCGTCCGGCCAGGGGACCGTCGGGACTGACGACCCGCACCGGGTGGCCGCGCTCGAGCGCGACGTCGATCAGATCGAGCATCACCTTCTCCGCCCCGGAGACCTGGCCGGTGTGCGCGACGAAGACGATCGTGCACGGGTGCTCGGAATCGGTCATCGGACCACCTTCGTGTGTCGTCCAGGCGGCGTGGTGACCGCCCGGGTGAGCAGTACCGCGGGTCCGGCGACGATCAGTGCGGTACCGGCCGAGACGACCGGCCAGGGAATCGAATCCGCGAGCCAGACCCCGATGGCGCACGCCGCCACCGTCAACAGGGTCAACGTGGTGAGTGCGCCCAGTGGGAGCAGACCCGTGATGGGCAGCGTCCGACCGATGACGACCCACAGTGCCACCACCGCGAGGGCGAAGGTGATGACGGTGGAGAAGGCGGCCCCGTCATAGGAGTACCGCGGGATCAGGATCAGGTTGAGCACCACGTTGAGTGCCAGGCCGCCGACCGCGATCCACGGGTAGCGATTCGCCCGACCGGTCGCCGCGAGCAGGAAGATGCCGAGCACGATGAAGGCGGTGAGCGCCGCGCCCAGAACGAGCAACCGCGCGGCGTCGGCCCCGACGACGAACCGGTCGCCGTACAGGAGTCCGATGATCGGGCCGGCGCTCGGCCAGAAGGCGGCCACGGCCACGGCACCGCCCGCGGCGAACACCACCGCCGCACTCCGGCACCGCTGGCGCAGGACCGCCGACTGGCCGGGCCAGGCGGCGACCAGCAGGGTGCTGACGGGTCCGATCGCGGCCAGGATGAAGGTGTCCATGATGTCGGAGAACTTGTACCCGATGCTGTAGATGCCGACCGCGTCGAGCGAATCGAGCAGACTCAGCAGCAGGACGTCGACCTTCTGCAGCGCGATGGTCAGGGCGAGGCCCAGTGCGAGCGGAAGGGCATCGGAGAGCATCGGTTTCCATCGCGACCATTCGACGACCCGCGACGGCCGCAGTCCCGACGACCGGCGCGCGATCCCGACGACCTTGATGATCAGCGACAGGATCTCGTTCGCGACCGGGGCGAGCACGAACACCAGCAGTGCCGGCGCTACGAGCACGGCGGCGATGGTCAGCGCCAGCTGCAGAACCTGGCCCAGGCTCTCGGCGATCGCGGTGAGCAGGAGGCGGTGCCGGCTCTGGAAGATGACCGTGAGTGCCTGTGCGGGCGTGGCGAACACGACGACGAGTCCGGCGATCGCGGTCGCGCGGATCACGTCGCCGGGATACTGCAGCACGATCACGTAGGCGACGGCGATCAGGTAGCCGAGAAGGCCGAGCACCACCCGCAGGGCGATGAACGCCGAGGACGTCTTCGCGACGTCGTCGGGGTCGTCGGAGATGAGCCGGGCCATCACCGCCCGGCCGACCCCGAGGTCGGTGAAGATCGCGGTCAGACCGAGCAGCGCGAACACGAAGGAGTAGGTGCCCCAGTCCTCCGGGGACAGGGTGCGCGCGATGAGGACGCTCCCGGCCCAGCCGAGGGCGGCGATGACCACGCGACTGGTCAGCATCGCGATGGTGGCACGGGTGGCGGCCCGCGCATCCGAGGCCGGGTGCGCGCCGGGCTCGGCGGCCGGCGCAGTCGTCGGCCCGCTCGCTGCGCTCCCGGCGCCGGTGGTGTTCGGCCCGCTCGCTACGCTCCCGGCGCCGGTGATTCTCGGCCCGCTCGCTGCGCTCCCGGCGCCGGTGGTGTTCGGCCCGCCCGCTGCGCTCCCGGCACCGGTCGCGCGGGCCAGCAGCTCGGCTTCGGCCTGCTGATCCACCAGCGCATCGGACGGCAGCGGGCCGGTGACGTCAGGGCTCACGGCGCCCCGCACCGGGTATGTCGATGCCGCCGGCCCGGTAGGCCTCGACCGTCCGGCGGGCCGTGGTGTCCCAGCTGAGGGCTGACGCCACCGAGGTGCCGGCGGCGACGAGTTCGGTGCGCGCCGAGTCGTCGCGCACGAGGGGTTCGAGGGCACGGACCCAGTCGTCCTCGTCGTGGCCGTGCACCAGTGTCGCGCCGTCACCCACGACCTGGGGAAGCGCGCCCACCGCGCTCGCGACGACGGCACCGCCACAGGCCATCGCCTCGACGGGCGGAAGGCCGTAACCCTCGTAGAACGAGGCGTAGGCGGTCACGGTCGCCGCGGCGTAGAGCGCCGGCAGGTCCCCGACATCGACGTAACCGAGCCCGACCGCCGACGACGGGGCGCCCGGGCCCGTCGAACCCGCGCCGCCGAGCACGCACGGAATGTCGAGGCGCCGGGCGACCGCCGCGACGAGTTCGACGTTCTTGCGGGGTTCGACGGTGCCGATCTGCATCACGAAGCGTTCCGGCAGATCGTATTTCGCCCGAACCCGTTCGACATCGGCCGGCGCGGGTGGGCGGGCCCAGTCGGCGGGCGCGAGTTCGGTGACGTGGGCATCCCGTCCGCAGGTCTCGCGGATTCGTTCGGCGGTGAACTCGGAGACGGCGATCAGCACGTCGGCCCGACGGAGGGTCGTGCGGACGAGTACGGATTCGCCCGCGGCGCGAAACCGGCTCGACGCGGACGGCATGTCGAGCACCGACAGGTCGTGCACGGTCGCGACCGTGGTGGCGGGGCCGGCGACTGGTAGGTCGACGTCGAGACCGTGGAACACGCCGCCCGAGCGGGTGGGGAGTACGCCGAACACCGCCCGTCGGACACCGTCGGCGACGGGACGCTCCACCGGGGTGATCGCCGGGGGCAGTTCGCCGACCGCGTCGGTCTGCACGACTGCGGACAGGGCGGTGCCGTCGACGTGGCCGGGCAGTGCCCTCAGGAGTTCGCGGATGTAGGTCTGGACGCCGCTGCCTCCGGGACGAAGTGCAAGCGCACCGTACGTGATTCGTGTTGTGCCGTCGCGCATCCAGCAGCTCCCAACAGTAACCAGAAGTAGAAGTCGAGCGGGAAGATCTCGAAGTAGGTGGCGACCAGGCAGGCCACCATCGCCGCGACCATGGACGCACTGACACCCAGGACGAGGGCTCCATCCGGGTCGGGCATCCGGCGCGAGTACTGCACGCACCAGATGATCGCGGTCACGATCAGGGCCAGGAACAACCACAACCCGATCGGCCCGAGTTCGATGAGCAGCTTCACGTAGTAGTTGTCCGGCTGGTAGTTCTTCGACAACTGCTGCACGGTACCGCCGGCGCCGGCGGTGATCGTCCGCGTCGTGTCGCCCTGGGCTGCCGACATCGCGTCGGCCGCCGATCCGCTCGACGCCAGGCCGGTCCCGAGCGGGTGCACCCAGATGCTCGCGAAGATCTCACCCCACCCGGAGCCGCGCTGACTCAGGCTGCTCGACGAGAAGAACACCTTGGTGATGTTCGACGGCAGGAACGGCAGCGAGATGACGGCGACGACCCCGACTGCGAGCAGCGGGGCGATGAGGCGGCGGAAGCGAAGGGCCGCTAGCCAGATCACACCGACGATGAGGCCGAGGATCGCCGCCCGCACCACCGACGTGGACATCGTTATCGCCATGACCGGCCAGTAGACGAGGAACAACCGGTTGCGCCGGCGGGCGGTGTCCGACAGCGCCACTGCTCCGCCGACGAGCAGGGCCAGCATGACGAAGAGTCCGAAACCGAAAGGCTGATTGAACGTGCTGAACGTCCGGAACAGCGGACCGCTCGTCCGCACCTGCTCGCCGAAGGTGTAGCCGAGTTCGACCAGCCGCGCCGGACCCAGGAGCTGCTGGCCGATGCCCACGAGGGTGGTGAGCACCCCGAGCGCCATGATGATCGAGACCAGTCGGTCGCGGTCGAGCGCGTCGAACGGCGTCAGCCAGAGCGCGAGGACCACGAAGAGGTAGAAGAAGGTGACCTTGACGCCGTACAGCCCGATGGGGCCGTAGACGTAGAGCGCCGACACGACCCCGAACGCGACCAGCACGGCCGCGGCCGGCCACCACGGCAGCTGCAACGGCGGGTCCGTCCGGTCGGCGGGCCGGACCCGGCGATTGGCCGCGCAGATCAGCGTGAGCGCGAGGACGCCCTCCTTCCACGCCGAGGCGACGCCGGGCAACGGGGCGATGTCGAGGAGACCGTCGAGGGGGGTGAGCGCGGCCAAGACCAGGAGACCGCGTTGCGGACGCCGGTAGATGACGGCGACGAAGGCGACCGCGAGGACGAGGGCGACGAGTGCAGCGACCACGACCGGGAGGTGCGCCACGCCGACCTGCCTTTCCACGTGCCCCCGTGGTCTGTTCGAGCCCCCAGACCAACCATGGTGGCATCTCCGGGCTCCGTTTGTCCGGGGCAACACGGACACATGTCGCCCCGGACACGCCGGGAGGCCGCCGGCCGCAGGTCAGTGACCCGAGATGCGACGTGCCCGTCGCGGGCGGGTTCGGTCGGGCCCGGATTCGGTTGTGAGAAGGCGTGGTTGCGGGCGCGGGGGATCCAGGAGTTGCGGCATCCCCTTCACCGGCTGGTGCATCGGGAGCAGGGTGTAGCCGTCTTCCCACGGGAGGTGGCCGTGGTCGTCGGGCCAGACCACCTGCAGTTTCGGGTGGTCGGGGAACAACAGGTTCGCCAGGAGCAGCTCGTCGTGGTCGAGTTGCTCGATGAGTCGGACGGTCACGGCGACCGTCTGCAACGGGATGTCGGACTGCGCGGCGACGAGATCACGCCAGTCCTCCTGGTGGAGTAGGGCGCCCAGTTCGTTCAGCACGTGTGTCGCGGTCAGGGGATCGACGCCGTAGATCGAGAGCTCCGGGATCGAGTGCAGCGAGAGTCCGGAGGTGTAGGAGAACCCGCACTCGGTTCGAGCATCTGCAGGCGGTGCGTCGAACTCGGCGTCCGCCTCGCCGACCGAGGTCACCTGCCAGCCGCAGCGCCGGATGGTCTCGATGGTGGAACGGATGAGCGGATTGGGATGCCACCGGGGCAGACCTCGGATCGCGGCAGCGTGGTCTGACATGGATCGCTCCTTTGTTCGACGGGTGCGAACATCAGAACACGAGGCCCCGACAATTCTCCCGACGCCGCAGCCGAGGAGGTGGGCGTCAGGTGTTCGCCGTGCGTCGGATGCCGAACACGGTGAACAGGGCCGCGCACGTGGCGAAGACGACCAGCAGCACGAGCCCGATCGTGTAGCTGTGGGTGGTCGCGTCGTAGGTGGCCCCCATGACCATGGGCGGGAAGAAGCCGCCGAGCCCGCCGAGGGCACCCACGATCCCGGTGACCGAACCGACCCGCTCGGCGGGCGCGGCCTGCGCGACCCAGCTGAAGACCGACCCCGAACCGAGTCCCATGCAGACCGCCATCAGGACGAAGTCGAGACCGGCGGGTATCTCGAGGGGCGGCTTGGTGATCATCCACACGGCGAGCACGGCGGCACCGCCACAGGAGATCACGGTGATGATGCGCGGTCCGAAGCGATCGGACAGGACACCGCCGACGGGCCGGGCGATGACGGCCGCGATCGCGAAACCGGCGGTGCGCGTGCCGGCCGCCTGGAGGTCGAAGTCGTAGACGTCTTTGAGGTAGGTCGGCAGGTAGGTGCTGAAGGCGACGAAGCCGCCGAACGCCGCAGCGTAGAGAAAACCGAGCTGCCAGGTGATCGGCAGTTTGGCCGCACCGATCAGTTTGGGGACCACCGAGTCGTGGGACGCGGCCCACCTGGGTGAGTCGCGCATGAACAACCAACAGACCACGGCGACCACCGCGAGCGCGACGGCGATGATGATGTGCGTCGCGATGTATCCGAACCACGACACGAACCGGGGGGTGAAGAAGGCCGACAACGCCGTTCCGCCCATCCCGGCTCCGAAGACGCCGGTCGCGAACCCGCGCCGGGACTTGTCGTACCAGGCGTTCACGAAGGGGATGCCCACGGCGAACGTCGTCCCGCCGACGCCGAGGAAGAAGCCGGCGACGAGCAGCAACGCGTAGCTGTCGAAATGTCCGGCGGCGGCGACCAGCAGGACGAACGGAATGGTGGCGACCAGCAGAACGGTGAACATGAGGCGGCCGCCGAAGCGGTCGGTCAGTGCGCCGGTCAGGATTCGCCCGAGCGAGCCGACCAGGATCGGGATGGCGACGAGGATCGACTTCTGGGTGGCGCTCAGGTCGAGTTGGTCGGTGTAGACGACCCCGAGCGGACCGATGAGGTTCCAGGCCCAGAAGCTGATCGTGAACGCGAGTGTCGCGAGAGCGAGGTTCGTGGTCTGCGCACGCGAGCTGATGGCGGGCGTCGTGGTGTCGGTGCTCATCGATCACGGTCCTTCACTCCGACGGGCGCCCACCCCGGCCGATGGGGCTGGTTACCCGGCGCGACACGTCGGTCGCGGCTTCGGTACACGATGTAGGGACGGAAGAGGTAGTGCACCGGCGCGGTGAAGATGTGCACCAGCCGGGTGAAGGGGACCATCGCGAAGAGGAGCATCCCGATCAGGATGTGCACGTGGAAACGCAAGGGCGCCGCCGCCATCGCCGTGACGTCCGGTTGCAACACGAACAGTGAACGGAACCAGGGCGAGACGGTCTCGCGGTAGTTCACGCCGGGCGCGTGCGGGTCGAGCGTGCCGATCAGCGTGATGTAGGTGCCTGCCACCAGCGCCGTGACCAGCACCAGGTACATCGCCTTGTCGTTACGCGTGGTGGCCATGAACACCGGGCCGACGGTCCGCCTGCGGTACACCAGCATCGCGACCCCGACGAGGGTGGCGACTGCCGCCAGGATCCCGAAACCCCCGGCACCCCAGTGGTACAGCGTCTCCGAGACGCCGATGGCCTCCGTCCACGACTCCGGGATCAGCAATCCGATCGCGTGGCCGATGATCACCACGAGCACGCCGTAGTGGAAGAGCGGCGACGCTATCCGCAGGAGGCGGGACTCGTAGAGCTCGGATGACCGCGTCGTCCACCCGAACTTGTCGTAGCGATAGCGCCAGATGGTTCCACCGATGAGCAGTCCGAGCGTCGCGTAGGGCACCACGCCCCACAGGAAGATGTCCACGGGTCACCTCACGCTCGGGTCGGGTTGATCGGAAGCAGGCGGGGATCGAAGGGTTCCAGTCCCACGGTCTCCGTCGGTGCGGGTGCACACATCGCCATGGCCGTGGCCCGGTCGGGTGGGGAGGGACTGGGCAGGGTGGCGCACACCGCCGCCACCGCCCCGGCGTACGGCGACTCCGCGTCGAGCAGGGCGAACCGGATCAATTCCAGTGCTGCACGGTGCTTCTCGAGCAGCTCGACGCCGCGGCCCGGATCGGCCCGCGCGCTGAACTCGAGAACGATCGGCAGATGGTCGGGCAATTCACCGCGCAGGTCCACGAGAAATCCACTGTCGCGGTAGGCCTGCTTGAACTCGCCCAGCGACGCGCCCCGACGCCGGGTGTCGCCGTCGGACCAGTACGACAGGTAGAGCGTGTGCCGTTTCGAGAGATCGAAGAGCTCGATGTACTCGCGGCGCAGCGCTGCCGGATCGCCGTCGGCGAGGTGATCGGTGATCTGCCGCAGCAGATGTGGGGTCTGTGCGTCATCCATCTCGGCGAGGGCGGCCCGCATCAGATCGACGCGGCCGAGGACCTCGTCGTCGGGATAGCTCAGGCACCAGGACGCGATCAACCGTATGACGGTGCCCTCGTCGGTCGCCCGCGAGCGACGTGCGAACAACCGTGGTCCCCTCATCGTGCCTCCTCGTCGGGAGTCGATCCGGGTACGCGTTCGGGGAACAGGCCCGGCGGGGCCCCGTTGCCGTCCCAGTTGAGCAGGTTGGTCCGGCCCGCCATCGTGTGCTCGCCGGCCGCCGTGTCAGTGGTCTGACGCTGACGCAGCGCATGGAACGTCTCCACCGACACCGGCGCGGGACGACCGCTGGCCTCGCCGAACGGCGACGAGTCGAACATGCCGGGTCCGTCGTCGTAGTCGAGCGAACATCCCATCTCGTCCAGTTTCTCGGCCTGTTCGAGATGAGCCGTGGGGATCACGTACCGCTCTTCATATTTCGCGATCGCCATCAGGCGGTACATCTCGTACACCGCCTCCTCGGTCATCCCCACCGCGGCCGGTATTCCGGCGTCGGGTTCACGGCCCAGGGTCACGTCGCGCATGTACGAGCGCATGGCGGCCAGGCGGCGCAGCACCGTGTCGATGACGACCGTGTCACCGGCGGTGAACAATTCGGCCAGGTACTCCACCGGAATCCGAAGGGCCTCGATCGCGCCGAACAGTGTTCCCGCGCCCTCGGCGTCGTGACCCTGCTCGGCGAGCAGGTCGACGATCGGCGACAGCGGTGGGACGTACCAGACCATCGGCATCGTGCGGTATTCCGGGTGCAGCGGGAGCGCGACACGGTACTTCTTCGCCAGCGCGTAGACCGGCGATCGGCGCGCGGCCTCGAGCCAGTCGTCCGGGATGCCGTCGCGTCGAGCGGCGGCGATCACCGCCGGATCCTCGGGGTCGAGCATTAGATCGAGTTGCGCCTCATACAGATCGCGATCATCGGGGACCGAGGCGGCCGCAGTCACGGCGTCGGCGTCGTAGAGGAAGATGCCCAGGTAGCGAAGCCGGCCGACGCACGTCTCGGAACACACCGTCGGCTGCCCGACCTCGATGCGCGGGTAACACAGCGTGCATTTCTCGGCCTTGCCGGATTTGTGGTTGAAGTAGATTTTCTTGTACGGGCAGCCCGTGATGCACTGCCGCCAGCCGCGGCAGCGGTCCTGGTCGACGAGCACGATGCCGTCCTCGCTGCGTTTGTAGATCGCACCGGAGGGGCACGACGCCATGCATGACGGATTGAGGCAATGTTCGCAGATCCGCGGCAGATAGAACATGAAGGTCTGCTCAAAGCCGAACTTCACCGCGTCTTCGGACTCGCGCCGGAGCTTTTCGACGATGGGGTCGCGCTCGGCGAGTTCCGGTGCACCGCCGAGGTTGTCGTCCCAGTTCGCCGACCAGGTGACCTTGGTGTCCTTGCCGGTGAGCAGGGACTTGGGACGGGCGACCGGGAAATCGTCGCCGAGCGGGGCGTCGATGAGGGTCTGGTAGTCGTAGGTCCAGGGTTCGTAATAGTCCTCGATGGTCGGCTGGACCGGACTCGCGAACAGGGTCAACAGCTTCCGCACGCGGCCGCCGGCGCGCAGGCGCAGCCTGCCGTTGCGGTTGAGGACCCAGCCGCCCTGCCAGGTCTCCTGGTCGTCGTACCGTCGCGGATACCCCTGTCCGGGACGGGTTTCGACGTTGTTGAACCACACGTACTCGGTGCCGGACCGATTGGTCCACGCCTGCTTGCAGGTCACCGAGCAGGTGTGGCACCCGATGCACTTGTCGAGGTTCATCACCATCCCGACCTGGGCCATGACCCGCATCAGTACGTCACCTCCTGGCTGCGTTTGCGGATGGTCGAGACCATGTCGCGTTGATTGCCGGTCGGTCCGAGATAGTTGAAGGCGTAGGACAACTGGGCGTAACCGCCGATGAGGTGGGTCGGTTTCACCAGCAGCCGCGTCGGCGAGTTGTGGATGCCGCCCCGGCGGCCCGTCGCCTCCGACTTCGGGACGTCGATCGTGCGTTCCTGGGCGTGGTGGACGTAGCAGACCCCGGCCGGCATGCGATGGCTGACGATTGCACGGCACACGAAAACGCCGTTGGCGTTGGTGCATTCGATCCAGTCGTTGTCGGCGACGTCGATCGAGGCGGCGTCCTGGGGACTCAGCCAGGCGATCGGCCCGCCGCGGGAGAGCGACAACATGAACAGGTTGTCCTGGTACTCGGAGTGGATCGACCACTTCGAGTGTGGCGTCAGGTACCGCACCGTGATCTCCCGGGCGCCGTCGGGTCCGAGCTTGGGTTCGCCGAACAGGCGGTGCATGTCCAGCGGCGGCCGGTAGATCGGGAGCGACTCGCCCATGTCGATCATCCAGTCGTGGTCCAGATAGAAGTGCATCCGTCCGGTGAGCGTGTGAAACGGCTTGAGCCGCTCGATGTTCACCGTGAACGGTGCGTACCGGCGGCCGCCGGTCTCCGACCCGGACCACTCCGGCGACGTGATCACCGGCACGGGTGCCTTCTGGGTGTCGGCGAAGCGGATGCGCTTCTCCTCCGAACCGCGCGCGAGGTCGTCGAGGCGGAAGCCGACGCGTTGCTGCAGCTGTTCGAAGCCGGCCACCGCGAGTTCGCCGTTCGTGGTGCCCGACAACGTCAGGATCGCCTCGGCGAGTTTCTCGTCGGTGTCGATGGCCGGTCGTCCGTCGCCGGCGCCGCCGAGCATCACGCCGTTGGATTCGGCGAGTGTGCGTGTTTGTTCCTCGAGCGGGTAGGTCACGTTCTTGACGGTGAAGCCGAGGGTGTCCGCGAGCGGTCCGATGGACGCCAGCTTGTCCGCGATCGCGGTGTAATCCCGTTCCACCACGGTGAAGTTGGGCATGTTCCGGCCTGGCTGTCCGACAACGCCGTCGTGTCGCCAGTCCAGAATCCGGCCGTGCGGTTGTGCAACCTCGCCGGGGGTGTCGTGCTGCAGAGGGACGCTGACGAGATCGCGCCGTGTACCGAGGTGGGTGCGTGCCAGGTCCGACAGCTTGCGTGCGAGCCGGTGGAACAGGTCGAAGTCGGACTTCGCCTCCCACGGCGGGTCGATCGCCGGTGTGAACGCGTGGACGAACGGGTGCATGTCCGTCGAGGACAGGTCGTGCTTCTCGTACCAGGTCGCAGCAGGCAGGACGATGTCCGACAGCAGCGTGGTCGATGTCATCCGGAAATCCGCCGACAGCAGCAGGTCGAGCTTCCCCTCCGGAATGTCGTCGTGCCAACGGATCTCGGCAGGCCTCGGGGTCTCGGGTTTCTCGGCGCCGAGCACGTTGTGGTGGGTGCCGAGCAGGGTCCGGAGGAAGTACTCGTTGCCCTTCGCCGAGGAACCGAGCAGGTTGGATCGCCACAGCACGAGTGTCCGGGGCCAGTTCTCGGGTGCGTCGACATCGGTGATGGCGGATGTCAGTTGGCCGTTCTGCAGACGCTCTGCGACGTAGGACGCCGGATCGGCGGCGTCACCGCGATCCACGGCGGCGGTCGCCTCGTCGGCGACGTCGAGAGGGTTGGTGGAGAATTGGGGATAGAAGGGCATCCAGCCGAGCCGCGCCGACTGGGCGATGGCGTCGGCGGTGTGCTCGTGGTCCATCGTGCCGCGCGACAGCGGAGATGCGAGTGAGGATGTCGAGTACCCGTCGTTGCGCCATTGCCCGGTGTGCATGTACCAGTACGAGGTCCCGGTCATGGTCCGCGGCGGGCGCGTCCAGTCCAGCGCGTTCGCCAGCGAGATCCAGCCCGTGATCGGACGACACTTCTCCTGCCCGACGTAGTGCGCCCAACCGCCGCCGTTGCGGCCCATGCATCCGGTGAGGATGAGCAGGGACAGGATCGCCCGATAGGTCGCGTCGCCGTGGAACCACTGGCAGATCCCGGCGCCCATGATGATCATCGAGCGGCCGCCGGATTCCTCGGCGTTGGCGGCGAATTCGCGCGCGACGCGAATCGCCGCCGCGGCCGGCACGCCGGTGATCTCGGCCTGCCACGCCGGTGTGTACGGCGCCGATGTGTCGTCGTAACCGGTGGGCCACTCGCCGGGGAGCCCGTCCCGGGTGACGCCGTACTGCGCGAGCATCAGATCGAAGACGGTCGTGACGAGCCGTCCCCCGATCCGCCGCGCGGGGACACCTCGGCGGACCACGGCGCCGCTGCCGTCGGGGGCGTCGAAGACCGGGAACGCGACTTCGACGAATTCGGCCGCATCGCTCATGAGTGTCAGCGCGGGTTGCGCGCCACCGAGATCGAGATTCCATCGCCCCGCACCGGAGTCGGCGTACCGGAACCCCATCGAGCCGTTGGGCACCACCGGCTCATCGCGTGCCTCGTCCCAGCACACCGTCTTCCAGACGTCCTCGGAGGCAACATGTTCCGCGCCGGGCAACTCGTCGGCGGTCACGAACTTCCCAGGGACGAGTTTTCCGGGGACGTCGGTGCCGGTCGAGTCACCGTCCGGCCCGCCCGGTTCCTCGTCCAAGTGGATCAGGAACGGCAGGTCGGTGTAGCGGCGCACGTAGTCGTCGAAGAACCCGGTCGAGCGCCGGACGAAGAACTCGGTGAGGATGACGTGTCCCATCGCCATCGCGAGCGCCCCGTCGGTGCCGGCCTGCGCGGGCAGCCATTCGTCGGCGAACTTGGTGTTGTCGGCGTAGTCGGGGCTGACCGAGACCACCTTGGTGCCGCGGTAGCGCACCTCGGCCATCCAGTGCGCGTCCGGGGTCCGCGTCACCGGGACGTTGGAACCCCACATCATCAGGTACGTCGCGTCCCACCAGTCCCCGGACTCCGGGACGTCGGTCTGGTCGCCGAACACCTGGGGACTGGCCACCGGCAGATCGGCATACCAATCGTAGAACGAGGTCATCACCCCGCCGATCAGCTGGATGAACCGGGTGCCGACGCAGTGGCTGACCATCGACATGGCCGGGATCGGGGAGAAACCCGCGCACCGGTCCGGGCCGTGGGCCTTGATCGTGTGGACGTGCGCTGCCGCGGCCATCTCGACGGCCTCGTCCCAGGAGACGCGAACGAGCCCGCCCTTGCCCCGTGCGCGCTGGTAGGAGCGTCGGCGCAGCGGGTCTCCGACGACGTCGGCCCACGCCAGCACGGGATCGCCCAGCCGGCGCTTCGCCTCGCGGAACATCTCCACCAGCACGCCCCGGGCGTACGGGTGTCGGACCCGGGTGGGGGAGTAGGTGTACCAGGAGAAGGCCGCGCCCCGCGGGCATCCGCGGGGTTCGTACTCGGGCCGGTCCGGGCCCACCGAGGGGTAGTCGGTCTCCTGGGTCTCCCAGGTGATGATCCCGTCTTTGACGTAGACCTTCCACGAGCAGGAGCCCGTGCAGTTCACGCCGTGTGTCGAGCGCACGATCTTGTCGTGGCTCCATCGATCCCGGTAGAAGACGTCGCCCGCCCGACCGCCGTCCCGGAAGACGACACGACGATCGTCGGTCTCGTCCCATCGGGTGAAGAACCTGCCGATGTCCAACAGTGCGGTGGCTGCAGAACCCTGTACATCTTCTGACCGGGCCATGAGCGACACCATACGGAGGGTCGGCAATTGTTTCTTCCCGAATCGCAAAGTCGATCAGATATGCCGAAAACGTTTGTGGGAAATACACCCGTCGGTCATTCGGGAAACAATTCGGTCGCTTAGGTCAACGCGTGGCAACCGTCAACAGGATCGCCGAGTCCTCTTGTGCGGTCAGGCCGTGACGCGTCGACGGAATGGTCACCAGGTCGCCGGTGGCGCCCTCCCACCGGCCGGCCGGGTCGCCGTCCGCCGAGGTCAGGACGACATGCCCGCGCAGGACCTGCAGCGTGGCCTCGGTGGGACTGTCGTGATCCGACAGTGCCGCGCCCGCGACCAGTGCGATCACCGTTTGTCGAAGATGGCGAGAAGATTTGCCGTGCAACGTATGAGAGGCCCGTCGGCTCGACGCTTCGCGGGCCGAGGACAGGAGCTCGTCGACGAGCTCGGGCAGATGAGTCGAATCCACGTGTTCCACCATGACATCGCGGCGCGGCGACGAGGTGATGTTCGGCGGATCGAGGCCAGTTCGTTGTTCCGCTGTCGACCGACGCGGTGATCCTGCCGCCTGGAACAGGCCACACAATCGTTGCGAAAACACCCTGTGATGACGGGCTCGCACCCATGAGAGTCGGGCGATGAGACGATTTCGGAAAATGGTTCCGCGAAATGGTTTGAGAATCGAACTGTCGATTCCGGACAGAACCGATCGGCGCCCGTCGGATGGCTTCGGGTCCGCGCGCCGAACTGGGGTCAGCCGAGCCGCATCCGGAGCAGACGATCGTCGCCGTCGGCCGGCCGGCCGCGTCCGTCGGTGTTGCTCGTGCCGAACCACAGTGAGCCGTCGGGCGCGGCGGCCACGACGCGCAGCCGGCCGAACTCGTCGGCGTACCTGCTCACCGGCTCGCCGGCGGCCGACTCCGTGAGCGGTATCTCCCACAGCCGCCGGCCGCGGAGCGCGGCCATGTAGGCGCGGTCGCCGATGATCGCCAGCCCGGCCGGGGACGCCTCCTGCGTGGTCCAGGTGGCGGCCGGCGCGACGAATCGCGGATCATCGGAATCGCCTTCGACCTCCGGCCACCCGTAGTTGCCACCCGGTCGGATCAGATTGAGCTCGTCACGACGGTTCTGTCCGAACTCACTGGCCCACAGCCGGCCTGCGCCGTCGAAGGCCAGGCCCTCGACGTTGCGGTGCCCGTACGAGTGGACCTCGTTGCCGAACGGGTTGCCCGGCCACGGACGGCCATCCCGGTCCACCCGCAGGATCTTGCCGTTTAGTGCGCGGACGTCCTGGGCGACCTCGGGTACCGCGGCATCGCCGACCGAGACGAACAGGCTTCCGTCCGAACCGAAGGCGAGGGCGCCGCCGTGATGGTTGTAGGCCGCGTCGAGTCCGGTGATCAGCGGTCGGGGACGGGTGAGCCGGTCGCCGTCGAAGTCCAGGCGCACCAGCCGGTTGTCGGTGGCGGTCGTGTAGTAGACGAACACTGCGCTCTCGTCGCCCGGCGCCACCGCGATGCCCTGCAACCCGCCTTCGCCGCGCGGAGCGGCGTCAGCGAACTCGCCGACGGTCCGGACCTCGCCCCCAGGGGACACCCGCACGACCGTGGCGTCGTCGCGCTGGGTGACGAGGGCATCGCCGTCACCGAGGGAGGCCAGCGCCCACGGCACGTTCAGCCCGGATGCGACGGTCTCGACCGACGCGGCGTCCGCGGACGTGCCCGTCGGACCCGAGCCGGATCGATCCCGCGTCGGCGGATCGTCGGTGGCGCACCCGGTCACCAGCGACGTACCGGTGATGCCGAGCAGCCCGGCCCCGAGCAGGCCCGTTTTGAGGAGTTTGCGTCGATCCATACCCTCGATGGTGCCTGATGATCGCCACTGCCGACCGGTGCCGATTTGGGTCTACGCTGCGGATTCCCTACACTAGACCGGTTGCCTGTGCACCTCAGGTGTCCGGGACACAACTGAATAGTCTCCGGTGCCGGCGAAAAGCCAAGGGCATCGGCGGCGAGAACCTTCTCCAAACAACTATCCACTTCGTGGAAGGCCCACCGCAGGTCGCCGGGATTTTTCCGGCCACCGGCGCTGTATGGGAACCGCTACGAGAAAGGTTGACGGTCACCCATGACCATGACTGACCCGATCGCAGACTTCTTGACGCGTCTGCGTAACGCCAACTCGGCGTACCACGACGAGGTGACACTGCCCTCGTCGAAGATCAAGGTGAACATCGCCGAGATCCTCAAGCGCGAGGGCTACATCACCGACTACCGCACCGAAGACGCGGAGGTCGGGAAGAACCTCGTCGTCTCCCTGAAGTACGGCCCGAGTCGCGAGCGCTCCATCGCCGGTCTGCGCCGCGTCTCCAAGCCCGGCCTCCGGGTCTATGCAAAGTCCACCAACCTGCCCAAGGTTCTGGGCGGCCTCGGCGTGGCCATCATCTCCACGTCGTCGGGCCTGCTCACCGATCGCCAGGCAGCCAACCAGGGCGTGGGCGGCGAAGTCCTCGCCTACGTCTGGTAGGGGAGGTAACAACACATGTCGCGTATCGGAAAGAACCCCATCGAGATCCCCGCGGGCGTGGACGTCACCATCGACGGCCAGAACGTCACCGTGAAGGGCCCCAAGGGTGAGCTCTCGCTCACCGTCTCCGAGCCCATCTCGGTCGCCAAGGAGGACAACTCCATCGTCGTGACCCGCCCCAACGACGAGCGGCGCAGCCGCGCGCTGCACGGCCTGAGCCGTTCGCTCGTGAACAACCTCGTCGTGGGCGTCACGCAGGGCTACACCAAGAAGATGGAGATCTTCGGTGTCGGTTACCGCGTGCAGGCCAAGGGCAGCGACCTCGAGTTCGCGCTCGGTTACAGCCATCCCGTGCCGATCGAGGCCCCGGCGGGCATCACGTTCGCCGTGGAGTCCCCGACGAAGTTCTCGGTCTCGGGTATCGACAAGCAGCAAGTCGGCGAGATCTCGGCGGTCATCCGCCGCCTGCGTCGTCCGGACCCCTACAAGGGCAAGGGCATTCGCTACGAGGGTGAGCAGATCCGTCGCAAGGTCGGAAAGACGGGTAAGTAAGCCATGAGTGATTCAGCTACCAAGACAGTGCGCAAGCCGATCGGCAAGGACGTCTCGACGCGTCGTCGCAAGGCGACCGGCAACCGTCACTTCCGCCTCCGCAAGAAGGTCAGCGGAACCCCGGCCCGTCCGCGTCTCGCGGTCAAGCGCAGCTCGCGCCACATCCACGTCCAGTTGATCGACGACCTGGCCGGCAAGACGCTGGCCGCGGCATCGACGATCGAGGCCGATGTGCGTGCGGCCGGCGGCGACAAGTCCGCGCAGGCCCGCAAGGTCGGCGAGCTCATCGCCGCCCGCGCCAAGGCTGCCGGCGTCGACGCCGTCGTGTTCGACCGTGGCGGCAAGGACTACCACGGCCGGATCGCCGCGCTCGCCGACGCCGCCCGCGAGGGAGGCCTGAGCTTCTGATGACCATCTCGAACAGCTACACCCACATGACCGGAGGAAACCTCTGATGCCCGGACGTCAGCGTGACGGCGGAAACGGACCCGCCGGTAACGACAACAACCAGAACAACCAGGGCGGCGGCAACGACCGTCGCGGCGGTGGCCGCGGCGACCGTCGCGATCGTGGCGGCCGCGACCAGGACCGCAACCAGCTCGAGCGCGTGGTGACCATCAACCGCGTCTCGAAGGTGGTCAAGGGTGGACGTCGTTTCTCGTTCACCGCTCTCGTGGTCGTCGGCGACGGCCAGGGCATGGTCGGCGTCGGCTACGGCAAGGCCAAGGAAGTCCCGGCCGCGATCCAGAAGGGTGTCGAGGAAGCTCGCAAGAACTTCTTCCGCGTGCCCCTGATCGCCGGCACCGTGACCCACCCGGTCCAGGGTGAGGCCGCCGCCGGTGTCGTCATGCTCCGCCCGGCCAGCCCCGGTACCGGTGTGATCGCCGGTGGCGCGGTGCGTGCCGTGCTCGAGTGCGCGGGCGTCCACGACGTCCTCGCCAAGAGCCTCGGCTCGGACAACGCCATCAACGTCGTGCACGCCACCGTCGCGGCACTCAAGATGCTGCAGCGTCCCGAAGAGGTCGCGGCCCGCCGCGGTCTGCCGATCGAGGATGTCGCTCCGGCCGGTATGCTCCGCGCTCGCGCAGGACAGGGGGTCTGATCATGGCTCAGCTGAAGATCACTCAGGTCAAGGGCACCATCGGTACCAAGAGCAACCAGCGTGACAGCCTGCGGACCCTCGGACTCAAGGGCATCCGCCAGACCGTCACCCGCGAGGACACGCCGATCAACCGCGGCCTCATCAACGCGGTTCGTCACCTCGTGACAGTCGAAGAGGTTCAAGCATGACCATCAAACTCCATCACCTTCGCCCCGCTCCGGGGTCGAAGACCGACAAGACCCGCGTGGGTCGCGGTGAGGGGTCCAAGGGTAAGACCGCCGGTCGCGGCACCAAGGGCACCAAGGCACGCAAGAACGTGCCCGCCGGCTTCGAGGGTGGCCAGATGCCGATCCACATGCGGCTGCCGAAGCTCAAGGGCTTCACCAACCGCAACCGGATCGAGTACCAGGTCGTCAACGTCGGCGACATCGCCCGCCTGTTCCCGCAGGGCGGCACCATCGGCGTCGACGAGCTCGTCGCGGCCGGCGCCGTTCGCAAGAACAAGCTGGTGAAGGTTCTCGGCGACGGTGACCTGTCGGTCAAGGTCGACATCACCGCCGACAAGTTCACCGCCTCCGCCAAGGAGAAGATCGCCGCTGCCGGTGGCAGCGTCACCGAACTCTGACGGACACACACCGCGGTCGGGCGGCAGCATCGCTGCCGCCCGACCGGGGCGTTTCGGTGTGACTGTTAGAGTCTCAGAGGTTGTCCTGCCGGACACGCCCAAGACTGCCGCATCCCGAAAGATCATCGTCGATTGCCGAGCACACGGGGGTCGGGTCGCACCGACCCGGAACGTAGACCTCGCGTGGTCGTTACTAGGAGGAGTTAGTGCTTTCCCCCCTCTTCGCGGCCATTCGGACGCCGGATCTGAGGAAGAAGATCCTCTTCGTTCTCGGCATCATCATCCTGTATCGGCTGGGAGCGACCGTCCCGTCGCCGGGTGTCGACTACCAGGCCGTGCAGGCGTGTCTCGACGAGGTCTCGTCCGGTGAGTCGAGCTCGGTCTACTCCCTGATCAACCTGTTCTCCGGCGGCGCGCTGCTGCAGCTGTCGGTGTTCGCGATCGGCATCATGCCGTACATCACGGCGGCCATCATCGTGCAGCTGCTGACCGTGGTCATCCCGCGCTTCGAGCAACTCCGCAAGGAGGGCCAGGCCGGCCAGGCCAAGATGACGCAGTACACCCGCTACCTGGCCGTGGCACTCGCACTCCTGCAGTCGACGGGCATCGTTGCCCTCGCCGACCGTGGCCAGCTCCTTCCGCAGTCCTGTGCGCAGAGCGGTGAAGTCCTCAACGACCAGAGCATCTTCGGTCTGTCGATCATCGTGCTCGTCATGACCGCCGGCGCCTGTGTCGTCATGTGGTTCGGTGAGCTCATCACCGAGCGCGGCATCGGCAACGGCATGTCGCTGCTGATCTTCGCCGGTATCGCCGCGCGTATCCCCGCCGAAGGTCGCACCATCCTCAACAGCCGCGGCGGACTCGTCTTCGCCCTCGTCTGTGTCGCCGCGCTGATCATCGTCGCCGGCGTCGTGTTCATCGAACAGGGCCAGCGCCGCATCCCGGTGCAGTACGCCAAGCGCATGGTGGGCCGCAAGATGTACGGCGGGTCGTCGACCTACCTGCCGCTGAAGGTCAACCAGGCCGGCGTCATCCCGGTGATCTTCGCCTCGTCGCTGCTGTATCTGCCGCAGCTGATCGTCGAACTCACGCGCAATCCCGATGGGACGCAGTCGACCTGGCAGGAATACGTCACCAGGTACCTGACCGATCCGAGCAACGGCGTCTACATCGCCGTCTACTTCCTGATGATCATCTTCTTCACGTACTTCTACGTGGCGGTGACGTTCAATCCGGAGGAGCGCGCCGACGAGATGAAGAAGTACGGTGGATTCATCCCGGGCATCCGTCCGGGAGCGCCCACGGCCGAGTACCTCGGGTATGTGCTCAGTCGTATCACTCTGCCGGGCTCGATCTACCTCGGTATCATCGCGGTACTCCCGAACCTGTTCCTCGAGATCGGTAACAGCGGCAACGTCCAGAACCTGCCGTTCGGTGGTACGGCCGTACTGATCATGGTCGGCGTGGGTCTGGACACGATGAAGCAGATCAACAGTCAGTTGATGCAACGCAAGTACGAAGGATTCCTGAAGTGAGACTTGTTATTCTCGGCCCGCCCGGAGCAGGTAAAGGCACCCAGGCGGAGCTTTTGAGCGAAGCACTCGGGATCCCCCACATCTCGACCGGCGACCTCTTCCGCGCCAACATCTCCCAGGGCACCGCCGTGGGTGTGGAGGCCAAGAAGTACCTCGACGCCGGCAACCTCGTCCCGTCCGAGATCACGGTGGACATGGTCCGCGCCCGCGTCGGCGAGCCGGATGCGTCGAAGGGTTTCATCCTCGACGGTTTCCCGCGCTCGACCGAGCAGGCCGACGCGCTGAACGACATCCTGGCGAATCTCGACGCCTCGCTCGACGCCGTGCTCTCGTTCGTCGTCGACACCGACGTCGTCGTGGAGCGCATGCTGGCCCGTGGCCGCGCCGACGACACCGAAGAGGTCATCCGCAACCGGATGGACGTCTACACCCGGGAGACCGCGCCGCTGCTCGCGTACTACGGCGACCAGGTCAAGACGATCGACGCGGTCGGTGACATCCAGGGCGTCCATCAGCGCGTCCTGAGCGCGCTCGGCGCCGGCGTCTCCTGACCCCGCTGGGTTCTGATCGCACAGTCTCCGACAACCGAGGAATCGCTGTAGGGCATGGGTTTTCGTAAGCGCAAGCGCGTCGTCCCCTTCCGCACTGCGGGCGAGCTCGATGCCATGGCCGCGGCGGGAGCGGTCGTCGGGGCCGCGCTCGTCGCGGTGCGCGATGCGGCGAAACCGGGGGTCAGCACCCTCGATCTCGACGAGGTCGCCGAATCCGTGATCCGGGGGGCCGGGGCGGTGCCCTCGTTCAAGGGCTACCACGGCTTTCCCGGATCCATCTGCAGCTCGGTGAACGACGTCGTCGTCCACGGCATCCCGTCCGCGGACGTCGTTCTCGCCGAGGGCGATCTGGTGTCGATCGATTGTGGCGCCATCCTCGACGGCTGGCACGGGGACTCGGCCTGGACCTTCGGGGTCGGGGAACTGTCCACCGCCGACGAGGAACTCTCCGAGGCGACGCGGTTGTCGATGGAGGCGGGCATCGCGGCCATGGTCGACGGCGCGCGCCTCACCGACATCTCCCACGCCATCGAACTCGGCACGCGCGCCGCGGAGAAGAAGTTCGGCCGGCCCTTCGGCATCGTCGACGGTTACGGCGGCCACGGCATCGGCCGCGAGATGCACATGGAACCGTTCCTGGCGAACGAGGGTGAACCCGGCAAGGGGCCGACGCTCGTGATCGGCTCCACCCTGGCCATCGAGCCGATGCTGACGCTGGGCACCACGGACACCACCGTCCTCGACGACGACTGGACAGTCGTCACCGACGACGGTTCGCGTTCCGCCCATTGGGAACACACCGTCGCGGTGACCGCCGACGGACCCCGTATCCTCACCCCGCGCCCGGTCTGACTCCACGCCAGTGCGGGATTCGTAACGGGAACCGATACGAATCCCGCACTGTAGGGCTTGAAGTTCTTGGGTGCTGTCCTGTTGTTGCGCGGTCAGTTTCGTACCAGAAGTTCGGCGAGACACGCCTCGACCGGCGTATAGGTCTGGCCCGGGCGCAGTGGCGGGAGGGCCGCTGGCCAGTAGTCGACGATCGGCCATACGGGTTGTTGCTGGGGGCGTGTCTGATCGCCGGACGTGGTGCGTCCGTGGATCTCTCGCCGCACTTGTTCGAGGTGTGCCTGCAACCGCTTGGGTATGTCGGGTCGGCGGTTGATGTGTTCGGGGTTGGGTGGGGCGCCGGGTTCGGCGTTGAGTCGCCAGAGGCAGCGGCCTTCGTCGGGTCCGGACCGGACGATCCGGGTGGTGTACTGGCCGGGTGCGTCGCCGACCATCCGGTTGTGGCGCGGGCAGGCGGGTGCGAGGTCGTCGATGTCGGTGAGTCCGCCCTTGGCCCAATCTTTGTGGGCGTGATGAAGCTCGATGTGGGTGGCGGGCTGATCGCAGCCGGGTGCCGAGCACACTTCCCCGTCGGGGCGGGCGAAGGAGACGAGTCGTTGTTCGCGGGTGGCCAGACGTTTACCCCGCCCGAAGTGCAGCGGCACAGCGGTGGCGTCTTTGAAGATCGCCAACCACGGCTGGACGTCACCGGCCATCGCGATCAGGTCCCGGATGGGAAGCAGAGTGCCGGTGGCGGTGGTGGCGAGTCCGGCTTCTCGGATCAGGTCCCCGAGGTCGGCTTTGATGATCAGCTGCACGGGCAGGCCGCGATGCGAGGTGCCGAGTGTTCCGTCGGCGAAGCCTGCGGCCAGGGCGGCGTCGAGCGCGTCGTGATTCGTTTGGGCGAGGGTGCGACCGTCGCGGTCGGCTGCCGAGGCCAGGGCGTCGGGGTCGGCGGTGCCGGCCGGTCCGGACGGTGAGGCGGGGTCGTCGGGGTTGTTGAGTCCGGGTTTGCCCCACACGGCGAACATCATGGTGAGCCGGGCGGCGAGTGCGGGGGTCAGGGTGCCGGAGATTTTGGCGGTGCCGTCGGCGCGTTGTCGGCCGATCCACAGGCCGCGGCGTCGTTTCTGGTCGGTGTCGTCGGTCAGGGTGCCGTCGGGGTCGAGGTGGGCAAGCAGCCGCGCACCGAGCTGGGTGATCTCGGCGGGTGTGTGGTCGGTGGCGATCTCGGCCATCTGTCGCTCGGCGGCGACCTTGATGTCGTGGTCGATGGTGCCCGGGATGCGGTCGAGGACGTCGAGGACGGCCTGCACGTGCGCGGCGCCGACCGCGCCTTGTGCGAAAGCTTCGGCGAGGCAGGGGTGTTCGGGTGGTAGGACCTCGCCGCCGAGGCTGGTGCGGGTGGCGGTGGCGTCCATGTGCTTACGGCGCCGCATCGGGTTCGAGACTCGTAGCCGGTGTGTCATGTACTGCATGAGTGTTCGGCACCCGGCTTTTCGGGGCAGGTCGCGGGCCTCGGCCTGATCGATCTGCCGGTCACCGGCCACGGTCAGACGCGCGATGGCGCGTTCGGTTTCCGCGGCCACCTCGGCGAGTTCGGCATCGGTACACGGCGACAGATCCACGGTCTGCAACTTGTCCAGGGTGCGATGCAGATCGGCAACCAATTCGACCGCACGAGGGGTCGGCGCGTCGGTGCCGACGTCTCGTTGGGAATCGAACACGACCTCACCCCCCCGTGGTGAATCGGATGTGATTTCCACTCTACCGGCTATTCGGTTGGTGTGCAACGAGTTTCGTCATCTCTTGGGTGGCGAACGGTTGTCGGTGGGAGATGGTAAGGCGGTTCGCGCCACAGCGCGGAGTGCATCATCTCAGCGGTCTGGTAAGCCGCGAGCACCAATCCGATGGCGTGCGGCATCCGGCACCGATACCGGCGGCGAGATGGCCCGCACCCTAGAGATCCTCGCTACGCGACGCGGACGATCCCTCTGCGCGAACATGTCATTCCGTTACGCCACGGGGAACGGGTCGATCAGTATCGGCGACCTCGGACATCTCCAGATGTTCGGGCCGCGATTCGGAGCGTCGACGTCGAAGGCCTCGTGGCGGCGGATGAATCGGAGCTCCTGGGTGCACTCGGGTACGCGGTGGACTTCGCGCGGCACTGGCAGCCTCCCGACGAGGAGGACATCCGCTATGCCGCAACAGAAGTCGTTGCGGTGCTCGAGCTGATAGCGGGGGTGCTGCTCCGCCATCCGGTCTGTGAATGATGGGACGACCCGGTCGATCTCGCGCTCCAGCGCGTGATCGCCTACCCGTTCGGAAACGAGGCGCTTCCGGAGTCCGCCCTGCCGTGCCGGAGCGAGTGCGTGCGGTGGGATGAGTGGCGGGCCCACGTCGAAGCCGGCGAGGCGCGCTCGCGTCGGGAGTTCGAGCGCAATCCTCACCGCGCGTTCAGTGACGAGTGGTGGTCGACGCCGTAAGCCGCGGGGACGGTGCAGACGACGCGTGCCCGCCCGGGCCTCGGCGCGTTGCAGCTCGTCGCCGAGGAAGACACCTCGATCGGAGAGGAGGCCCGAGTCTGGACGGTGTCCGTCGGCGAACCCGCGCGGGTATACGAAGTCGCGGCACCCGCGGACTGGGCTCGGCTGGTCGACCGCTACCCACTCGAGGTGACCGCGTCGAGGAGATGGGACTGGTACAACACCACCGGACGGCATCGCCGCTGGTTCGTGCCCGACTGGCAAGCCGTCGCCGCCGACCTCGATGCCGTCCACGTGAGCGTCAACGGTTATCTGACGAGTGCGGGGATCGAGATCCCACTCCCGGAGCGGGACGGGGCCACGGTGCTGGCCGGATGGGGCCCGGACGTGACGTGGTGGCTCGACCCCGGTTCCATCCGCATCGACGATGTGCCCGTCTTGTGGCGTCGTGACGACGAATGGTGGGTTCCAACGCTGGCGGGTGACCGATCAACCAGATGACCGTGTGCGGCGGGTCGTGTCGTCGTACCGTTGACCATGCATTCCGACGTCTCCTGGCTCACCGTCGTGCGGCGGCTTCCGTTCACCGTCGCCCTCGCGGCGGCCCTGCTGATCGTCGGCGCGACGACCGGATCGCTGTGGGGTAGGGCGAACGACAAGTCGTGGTATCACGAGGTGGCCTTCGGGCTTCCCGCCCTTCGGGAGGGCAAGTGGTGGACGCCGGTCAGCTCCGCGTTCGTCGAACCCGGGCCCTGGCTGTACCTGCTGGCGCTGGTGGCAGTCGTCGTCGGAATGGGTTGGGCCGAGTGGCAATTGGGCACCGTGAGGGCCGTTCTGGTCGGTGTGGGCGGCCACCTGATCGCATCCCTGCTGACGGTATTGCTGCTGTGGTTGCTTTCCTCCGAGGTCACGTCGTGGCGGTGGGCGGAGCAACTCGCGGAGTCGCGCGCCACCGGGGTGGGGGCGTTGGTGGTCTCGGCGGTCGCGGTGGCCTCGGCGACCGTGCGTTCGCCCTGGCGGCTACGTGTCCGGGTCCTGTTGGGCGCCATCGTCTCGGTCGCGTTCCTGTTCGAGGGGACCCTCGCCTCGGTCGAGTACGTCCTCGCCGCGATCATCATGCTGATCGTGGGGGAGAAGTTCTTCGCCACCAACGAACACGGTTGGGTGCCGCGTACCCGGCGTGAGGTCCGCATGCTGGGTTGCGCTGCCCTGCTGGTCATCGCGGGCGCGAACCTCCTGGTGTTCCTGTTCCCGGGCAGCGGGCCGCTCGGGCCGACCGACGCCGGGGACGACTCGGTGTTCACGATGCTCATCGGCCTCGCCGTCAACGTGCTCATCGCCGATCAACTCCGGCGGGGTAAGCGGTGGGCGTGGTGGGTAGCCGTCGTCCTCGGTGCGCTCAACGTCATCGCGACCCTCCTGGCGGTGATCCTGGTGGTCTTCACCGACGTGTCGTCGGAGGGCGCCGTGACGCTCGGAACCACGTTGCTCTGGGTGCTGGTCCTGGCCATCCTGATCCCCGGCCGGTTCGCGTTCGCGGTGCCGTGGCGCGTGCGTCAGGTCGGTGCGTCCGGTTCGGACGACGATCCGGTCGGCCGCGTCAAGGAACTGCTTCGGGTGCACGGCGGCGGCACGATGTCGTGGATGACGACCTGGCCGGGCAACAGCTACCAGTTCACCGGCGCTGCGGGCGATCTCGACGACCAGTCCGTCGTGACCTACCGAAAGCACGTCGGGACCATGGTGGCCCTGGCCGACCCGGTGTGCGCACCCGAGCGGTTGGCCGACGCCGTCGACGCCTTCGTCGACCTCGCGGAGAGCGCCGGCGCGACTCCGTGCTGGTTCTCGATCGGCTCGGCGACCTCGGAGATCGTCACCGGACGCGGATGGCTCAGTGTGCAGATCGCCGAGGACACGATCGTCGACCTGCCGGGTCTGGAGTTCAAGGGCAAGCCCTGGCAGCACGTGCGATCGGCGATGAACAAGGCCACCAAGCAGCACATCTCGATGCGAATGGTCTCGCTGGCCGACGAGTCGTTCGCCGTCAAGACCCAGGTGCGCGCGATCTCGGAAGAGTGGGTGGGGGACAAGGGCCTTCCCGAGATGGGGTTCACCCTGGGCAGTGTCGAGGAGGCGATGGACCCCGCGGTCCGGGTGGCACTCGCGGTGGATCCGACGGGCAACGTGCACGGCGTGCTCTCGTGGCTACCGGTGTACGCGCCGGGTGGCGACGTCGCGGGATGGACGCTCGACATCATGCGACGCCGTACGGACGGGTTCGGGCCGGTCGTCGAGTATCTCATCGCCTCGTCGGCAGTCGCCTTCAAAGACGAGGGTGCGCAGTTAATCTCGCTGTCCGGAGCGCCGCTGGCGCGAACGGGCGACTTCGACGCCGAGCCGCTCGACAAACTGCTCGACACGCTGGGCGCCGCGCTCGAGCCCTATTACGGATTCCGCTCGCTGCACACCTTCAAGAAGAAGTTCAATCCCCGCTACGAGCCCGTCTACCTGGCGTTCCGCGACGAATCCGACCTGCCGCGTATCGGTGTGGCCATCTCCAGGGCGTACCTGCCGGATGCCACGACTGGTCAGCTGGTCCGGCTGGCGGCGTCACGAGGGGACTGACCCGCCCGCCCCGGCTGTGAAGGCATCGTTCACGGGAATCGCCGCCTGAGTTCACCATCCGGTCGTCTCCTACGGCGAGACTTCGCCAGTGTCATCGGTCGACGAACATGTGCTGCCCGCAACGGGGCGGCGTCCCTGGCGAAGCTATGGGCTGTTCCTCCTGCTCGTCGTGCCGAACCTCGTCCTCCTCGGCGTGTTCACGTATCGACCGCTCGTCGAGAACATCCGGATGTCGTTCTACGACTGGAACATCGCCGAGGCGGGAGCGACGTTCGTCGGGATCGACAACTACCTCGAATGGTTCACCCGTGCCGATACCCGGGTGATCGTCGCCAACACCGTCATCTTCACGGTCGCCGCTGTCGTCGGCAGCATGGTCATCGGCCTGGCGCTCGCACTGTTGCTCGACCGTAAACTGCGCGGCCGAAATCTGGTGCGATCGGCAGCTTTTGCTCCGTTCGTGCTGTCCGGGGCGGCGGTCGGCATCGCTTTTCAGTTCGTCTTCGACCCCAGTTTCGGCCTCGTCAACGACGTGATGGTGCGCCTCGGACTGGGCTCTGCACCTGACTTCTACCAGCAGCCGTCGTGGGCACTGTTCATGATCACGGTGACCTACATCTGGAAGAACCTCGGCTACGCCTTCGTCATCTATCTGGCTGCGCTGCAGGGTAAACGGACCGACCTGGACGAAGCGGCCGCGATCGACGGAGCCGGCTGGTGGACCTACTTTCGCAAGGTGCTGTTGACGCAACTGCGGCCCACGACCTTCTTCCTGTCGATCACCGTGCTGCTCAACTCGTTACAGGTGTTCGACATCATCAACGTGATGACCCGGGGCGGCCCGTTGGGCAATGGCACCACCACGATGGTCTACCAGGTCTACGAAGAGAGTTTCGTCAACTTCCGTGCCGGCTACGGCGCCACCGTCGCGACCGTCATGTTCGTCGTCCTGCTGGCCATCACGGTGATCCAGGTGCGCATCATGGACAGGGGAGCGCGATGAGGCCCGTCACCACGAGTCCGGCGTCCAGACGGGTTGCCGAGCCGGGCCACACAGAGGAGTCCGGACGTCCGCCGGCGGGTCCCGGGCAGAAGCGACGGCGCCCCGGCGGTGAGGCGATGACGCCGGCCACCCGCCGACGACTGGCGGATGCGTGCGGGTACGCGGCGATGACGGTCGTGCTGGTGATCATTGCGCTGCCCCTGGTGTGGATCCTGTTGGCGTCGTTCAAGGATCGCACCGAGATCTACGTGCAACCGGCCGTGTGGTGGCCGTCGACGTGGCGTCCCGAGAACTACGTCGAGGCCACGACGTCGGTACCGTTCTGGGACTACCTGCGCAACTCGGTCATCGTGACCTCGATCCTCGGCGTGGCGAAATTCCTGCTGGGCGTGCTGAGCGCGTACGGGCTGGTGTTCCTGCGCTTCCCTGGCAAGAACATCGTGTTCGTCGTCATCATCGCCGCGCTCATGGTGCCCAACCAGATCACCGTCATCACCAACTACGCCCTGGTGGCCCAACTGGGACTGCGGAACACCTTCATCGGCATCATCCTGCCGCTCGCCGGTGTCGCATTCGGGACCTTCCTGATGCGCAACCACTTCCTGTCCATCCCGCCCGAGATCATCGAGGCGGCGCGGATGGACGGGGCCGGTCACTTCCGCCTGCTCACCAGAGTGGTGCTGCCGCTGTCGATCCCGACGATGGTCGCCTTCGCGACAATCACCCTCGTCAACGAGTGGAACGAGTACCTGTGGCCGTTCCTGATGGCCGACGACGCCTCGGTTGCCACGCTGCCCGTGGGATTGACCCTCCTGCAGAACAGCGACGGTCTCACCAACTGGGGCCCGGTCATGGCGGCGACCGTGCTCGCGATGCTGCCGATGCTCGTCCTCTTCCTGGCCCTGCAACGGCACATGATCAAAGGCCTCACCTCCGGGGCGGTCAAGGGCTGACCGGCCGGCACCCCACCAGCCAGAACACCTGGCGCGAGAACACCCCCGCGCGAGAACGACTGACACACAGACGATCGAAGGAGACGACAGATGATGAACATGTCCCGGCGCGGGTTCCTCGCCGCGTCCGCGACGGCCGCGGCCGGTGCTCTGGTGGCCGCATGCGCCGGAACCTCGGGTGACGGCGGTTCGTCGTCGGGCGACGCCTCGAAGCTGAGCTTCTGGTCGAATCACCCCGGCAAATCCATCGAGGTCGAACGAGAACTCATCTCTCGATTCCAGGCGGCCAACCCGGGCATCACCGTGCAGCTCGTCGACGCCGGCAAGAACTACGAGGAGGCGGCGCAGAAGTTCAACGCCGCGCTGTCCGGCGGCGCCGTGCCCGACATCATGATCCTGTCCGACGTCTGGTGGTTCAACTTCGCGCTCATCGGCGCGATCAGCCCCCTCGACGACCTCTTCGGCCGTGCGAACGTGAATACCGCCGACTACGTCGATTCGCTGGTCGGCGACTACAAGTGGAACAACCAGACGTGGGCGTTGCCGTACGCGCGGTCGACTCCGCTGTTCTACTACAACAAAGACGTGTGGCGCCGGGCCGGCCTGCCCGACCGCGGCCCGCAGACCTGGGACGAGTTCGACGACTGGGGCCCGCGGATCCAGACCGTGGTCGGCGGCGACAAGCGCGCGCACGGCTGGGGCAACGCGACCGACTACCTCGGATGGACCTTCCAGGGGCCGACCTGGACATTCGGCGGCGCCTACTCGAACGACTGGGAGCTGAAGTTCACCGATCCGAAGACCGTTGCGGCCGCGCAATATCTGAGCGACTCGATCAACACGAAACGGTACGCGAAGATCTCCAACGACATCGCCGGCGACTTCAGCGCCGGCATCATCGCCTCGACCATCGCCTCGACCGGCGATCTGTCGGGCATCAAGGAGAACGCCGCCTTCGACTTCGGTACTGCTTTCCTGCCCGCGCCGCAGGGGGTCTCGGGTTGCCCGACGGGCGGTGCCGGTCTCGCGGTCCCGGCCAAACTGTCCGACGAGCGCAAGGTCAACGCGCTGAAGTTCATCGAGTTCATCACCAACACCGAGAACACCGCCTACTTCTCGCAGAATGTCGGCTACATGCCGGTGCGCAAGTCCGCGCAGGACGACCCGTCGATGGTCGCGTTCTTGGAGAAGAACCCGAACTTCGCCACCGCCATCGAGCAGCTTCCGCGGACACAACCGCAGAACAACGCGCGGGTCTTCGTTCCCGGCGGCGACAAGATCATCGGCACCGGTTACGAGCGCATCGGCCTGCAGAACGCCGATGTCGCCGCGACCCTCGCCGACACCCAGCGCCAGATCGCGCAGATCTACGAGGCGCAGATCGCGCCGAAGCTCCCGTCATGACGGGCGACGTGGCGGGGCCGGTCGTGGGCCGGCGACGAGGGGGCCGGTCGTGGCATCGGTGACCTTCGACGGCGCGACCCGGCGCTTCGCCGACGGCCAGAAACCCGCCGTCGACTCGCTCGACCTGGCCGTCGACGACGGCGAGTTCATGGTCCTCGTCGGACCGTCGGGATGCGGGAAGTCGACGAGTCTGCGGATGGTCGCGGGTCTGGAGTCCGTCGAGTCGGGGGCGATCCTGATCGACGACGTCGACGTCGTCGGAAGGGCGCCGAAGGCCAGGGACGTGGCGATGGTCTTCCAGAACTACGCGCTCTACCCGAACATGACGGTCGCCAAAAACATGGGATTCGCGCTGCGCAACGCCGGGATGAGCAAGGCGGACACCGCGTCCCGGGTCGGTGAGGTCGCCGAGATGCTGGAACTCACACCGCTTCTCGACCGCAAACCGGCGAAGCTGTCCGGTGGGCAGCGACAGCGGGTCGCGATGGGTCGTGCCATCGTGCGACGTCCCAAGGTGTTCTGCATGGACGAGCCGTTGTCGAATCTCGACGCCAAGTTGCGGGTGAGCACGCGTGCCCAGATCGCGGCCATGCAGCGGGAACTCGGCATCACGACGCTCTACGTGACCCACGACCAGGTCGAGGCGATGACCATGGGGCACCGGGTCGCCGTGCTCGATCACGGTGTGCTGCAACAGGTCGGGAGTCCGCGCGAGATCTACTCGCGGCCCGCGAACCTGTTCGTGGCGTCGTTCATGGGCTCACCGCAGATGTGTCTGATCGACGCCCGGGTGGACGCGGGCATCGTACGCCTCGGTGGCGCCGAGGTCCGGGTTCCGCCGTCGGTGCTGTCGTCGGCGTCCGCGGGCGACGTCGTCGTCGGTCTGCGTGCCGAGTCGTGGCAGGTGTCGGCTGCACCGCAGGCCGGGAACCTCACCGCAACGGTCGATCTCGTCGAGGAGCTGGGGGCCGAACAGTTCGTCTACTGCAGCGCGGACGTCCGGTTGCGCGGGAGTCGCATCGTCATCCGTGTCGATCATCGCCGGACGATCGAGGTCGGTGACGTGATCGGGCTGACCCCGGAGGTCGACGAGACGTACTGGTTCGATCCGATCAGCGGGGTCGCCCTCGACGACCCGCGTCGTCACGACCTCAGCGCGGGACCGAAACCTCTTCGGTGATCGCGGCTTCGGGCAGGGAGATCCGATCGGGACGGCTGTAGATCACCATCGACTCGCCGCGAGAGAAGCCGACGAGCGTGATGCCGAGATCGTCGGCGGCGTCGGCCGCCAGTGACGACGGCGCGGAGACCGCGCACAGCATCGGGATTCCCGCCATCGCGGCTTTCTGGACGAGTTCGAAGCTCGCGCGGCCGGAGACCTGGAGGACGGTGCCCGACAGGGGTAGTCGGTCGGCGAGAACCGCCCACCCGATCACCTTGTCCACGGCGTTGTGCCGACCGACGTCCTCCCGGACGGCGAGCATGCGACCATCCGCGTCGAACAGCGCGGCGGCGTGCAGGCCACCGGTCTTGTCGAAGACGCTCTGTTCGGCGCGCAACCGGTCGGGGAGGTCCAGGACCGTCCCGGCGGCCACGGTCATGGTGTCGGCGGCGGGATCATGGACCGACGCGGTGTGGACCGCGGCGATGCTGTCCTTGCCGCAGATGCCGCATGCACTCGTGACGGGGTTGGTGCGGACCAGCTCGGAACCGGGTGGCGGCACATGCGGGGCGAGCGTCGCGTCGATGACGTTGTAGGTGTTGGCGCCCTGTGCGTCGGTGCCTGCGCAGTAACGGGCCGTCGAGTAATCCGCGCCGGTGGTCACCACACCTTCGGAGACCAGGTAGCCGGCGACCAGTTCGAAGTCGTGGCCGGGAGTGCGCATGGTGACCGCGAGTGTGCGCCCGCCGACCCGGATCTCGAGCGGCTCTTCGACGGCCAAGGTGTCCGCGCGCTGTGTCGGCTCAGCGCCGCGTCGGACACGGGTGACGCGGCGGCGTGCGGTGATTCGTCCCACCGGCACCACGGTAGTCCTGCGACTGTTCGTGGCTGCGGTCTCAGACGTCGAGCACCAGGGTGACCGGGCCGTCGTTGACGAGACCGACTTCCATGTGCGACCCGAAACGGCCGGTGGCCACCGTGGCGCCGGCGGCCCGGAGGGCGTCGACCACCGCGTCGACCAGCGGTTCGGCGACGGGCCCGGGCGCGGCGGCATTCCACGACGGGCGCCGACCCTTCGCGGTGTTGGCATAGAGCGTGAACTGGCTGATCACCAGGATCGGGGCGTCGAGGTCGGCGGCAGCGCGTTCGGGACCGTCCCCGCCGTCGAAGATCCGCAGGCGCCAGATCTTGTCGGCGAGCCGGACCGCGTGGTCGGTGGTGTCGTCGTGCGTGACACCGACGAGCGCGACGAGACCCGCGCCGCCGGGCGGGATGTCGAGCTCGCCGACGACCTCACCGTCGACGCTCACACTCGCTCGGCTGACGCGCTGGAGAACGGCGCGCATCGATCCTCCTTCTCGGTATCTGCGGCCTGACGGCCGTCGTGGACTACGAAAGAACCCGTTGTGCTCGGCGCGAGCCCAATCACTGCTCCCTGAGGAGGCCGGAGCTTGCGGAGGCCGTCACGAAGGGTCCTGGTGAGTCGGTTGCGGAGACCCTTCGTGACGCGCCCTCCGCAAGCTCCGGGCGCTCCTCAGGGAGCAGGGGGCAGGGCGTTCTTTCGGATCAGGTGTGGAGGTCATCGTCAGGGTGTGGAGGTCCGGGTGCGGTGCACGGACGGGGTGTTCAGTCCAGCGCGAACGTGACCGTGACGGTGAAGGTGAGTTCCTGCTGGCCGGGCTCGACCGGTACGGGCGCGGCCGCCACGTCGCGTTCGAAGGTACCGGGCGAGACCGGCTGTTCCTGGCCGCTGGTGCTCTCCTTGATGGTCAGCACGTCGCCGAGCGAGTCGCCGGCGAGACCGGCGTACTGCTGCGCGCGGCCCCGGGCGTCGGTGAACGCGGCTTCGCGCGCCTTCTCGAGGAGTTCCGAGTCGTCGTCGATGGCGAAGGCGACGTTGTTGATGCGCGTGTTGTCCCCACCGGCGGTCGCGGCGGCGCTCAGCACGGTCGACGCCGTCGAGATGTCGCGGATGGTCACGCGGATGGTGTTGGTCGCGGTGTATCCACTGATCTGGCTCGAACCGCCGGGTGCGGGACTCGAATACTGCGGGTTCACCGACACCTGCTGCGTGGCGACGTCCTTGCGCTCCACTCCGGCCGCGACGACCGCGTCGGTGACCGCGGTGACCTTGGCGCTCGTCTCGTTCAGCGCGGTCGTCACATCGGACGCGGTCGCCTCCACGCCGATGTCGGCGCGCAGGGTGTCCGGGGTGCCGCTGACCTGGCCCGACCCGACGACGGTCACCGACCGTGGCTGCCCGCCGGTGTCGCTGCCGCACCCGGCCACCACCAGGACCACGGCGGCGAGCGCCGCGAGGACCGATGTCGTCCGGAGTGCGGGGCGCAGTGTGTCGGCGCCGCGTGTTCTCGTCATCGGTCGACCGGGTCGCGCATCAGCAGGGCCAGGAGCCACCCGACCACCGACACGACGATGGCGCCGAAGATCGCCGACCAGAAGAAGTCGTCGACCTCGAGCCCCCAGTGCGTGGTGTTGCGGGTGATCCACGCGGTGAGCTCCAGCATCAATGCGTTGATGACGATGTGGATCAGACCGAGCGTGAGGATGTAGAAGGGGATCGCGATGATCTGCACGATCGGCTTGATGATCGCGTTCAGGACGCCGAAGATCACGGCGACCACCAGGGCGATACCGACCTTCTCGGCGGTCGTCGAACCGCCCACGAAGTCGATGCCCGGCACGATCAGCGTCGCGACCCACAGGGCCACCGCGGTCAGCACGGTGCGGACGAGGAAGGCAAGCATGGCGACAGTGTGCCAGCACCCCTCGCCTCAACCATCGATCTGATCGCGACGGAACGTCATCATGGCGCGGATCGCGTCGTCTGACGGAGGGGCGTCGGGCTGGAAACGTACGGTGCCCTTCTGGACGTCGAATCCCGCGAGGAACGGCCGCCCGGCGTCGACCGCGTCGGGGCTGAACGGGTACAGCCCGATGTGCTTCTTGGTGCGCATCACCGACAGGAGCGGGCTACCGCGATACGTCAGGGCCGGCATCCCGTAGCCCTTGCCCTGCGCGGTGCCGGGGACCGTGTCGCGGGAGACGTCATAGAACCGGGAGATGACCGCGCGGTCGTCCGGGTCGAGCCCGTCGAGATAGTCGTCGACCGTCCCCATCCGCTTGGACCTCCTTGCGACGCCGCGCACGCATTTGGCCTGGCCTGCCTGTTCGCGTAGCATGGACCGTCGGTGCGCATCGCGCGCCGGGCCTCGGCGTGTCAGCACGTGGGTCCGGTCGGCGCACACCGGGTGCAGGTCCTCGCGGACCGGTGCCCACACCCTAACGGACAAACACTGATTCAACCCGGCCAATGGGCCGCGACGTCGCCCGTATGTCGTGGTCACGGCCAGGATCGCGGAGGACATGGCGAAGAAAGACGGGGCCATCGAGGTCGAGGGTCGAGTGATCGAACCCCTGCCCAATGCGATGTTTCGTATTGAGCTGGAGAACGGACACAAGGTTCTCGCCCACATCAGCGGCAAGATGCGGCAGCACTACATCCGCATCCTGCCCGAGGACCGGGTCGTCGTGGAACTCTCGCCCTACGACCTGGCTCGTGGGCGAATCGTGTACCGCTACAAGTAGGACTTTCCCGGCGTCGCCGGGGACAGACTTCCCGGACATCCGTTCGGGAGGAGACCGACACCCACGTGTACGGCCGTTTCGGCGTGCGCGCGGGCGAGCCGAGCAGGAGAGATTGACGTGAAGGTTCAGCCGAGCGTCAAGCCGATCTGCGAGAAGTGCAAGGTGATCCGTCGTAACGGTCGGGTCATGGTGATCTGCGAGAACCTGCGTCACAAGCAGCGTCAGGGCTGATCACGCGCACCCTCCGGGTCGCTTGAGTCAGAACAACTGAAGATCAACAACTCAATACACAAGGACCTCCCAACACCAGCGGTGACAGACGCGTCACCGCCTACCTCCGGATCAGAGGCCGGAGCCCACGAGGCCGGACACACGGTTCGGCACCAGCTCGCGGGACGGACTGGGAGCAGACCTCTGAAAATCGAAAAGGAAATCCGCCACATGGCACGTGTTGCTGGTGTGGATCTCCCCCGCGAGAAGCGGCTGGAGATCGCACTGACCTACATCTACGGAGTTGGGCGCACCACCTCCAAGGAGATCCTCGAGGGAACGGGCCTGAGCCCTGACCTCCGAGCGAAGGATCTCACCGACGCAGACGTCTCGAAGCTGCGTGAGTACATCGAAGCCTCGGTGAAGGTCGAGGGTGACCTCCGTCGCGAGGTGCAGGCCGACATCCGTCGCAAGATCGAGATCGGCTGCTACCAGGGTCTGCGCCACCGTCGTGGCCTGCCAGTTCGTGGACAGCGCACCAAGACCAATGCCCGCACTCGCAAGGGCCCGAAGAAGACCATCGCCGGGAAGAAGAAGTAATGCCTCCGAAGTCACGTAGCGCAGGCCCCAAGAAGGGCACCCGCCGTCGCGATAAGAAGAACGTCCCGCACGGCCACGCACACATCAAGTCGACGTTCAACAACACCATCGTGTCGATCAGCGATCCCAGCGGCAACATCATCAGCTGGGCATCGTCGGGCCACGTCGGTTTCAAGGGCTCGCGCAAGAGCACCCCGTTCGCGGCTCAGCTCGCGGCCGAGAACGCTGCGCGCAAGGCCCAGGAGCACGGCGTCAAGAAGGTCGACGTGTTCGTCAAGGGACCGGGTTCGGGTCGCGAGACCGCCATCCGCTCCCTGCAGGCAGCCGGCCTCGAGGTCGGCACCATTTCCGATGTCACCCCGCAGCCGCACAACGGTTGCCGTCCGCCCAAGCGGCGTCGGGTCTAGCGGGAAAGGGAGGAACAGAGAAACATGGCTCGTTATACCGGCCCCGCAACCAAGAAGTCTCGTCGTCTTCGCGTCGACCTGATCGGTGGAGACGCTGCCTTCGAGCGTCGCCCCTACCCGCCCGGCCAGCACGGCCGTTCGCGGATCAAGGAGAGCGAGTACCTGCTCCAGCTGCAGGAGAAGCAGAAGGCGCGCTTCACCTATGGCGTCCTGGAGAAGCAGTTCCGTCGCTACTACGAAGAGGCGAACCGTCGCACCGGCAAGACCGGTGACGAACTGCTGAAGATCCTCGAGACCCGTCTCGACAACGTGATCTACCGCTCCGGCATCGCGCGTACCCGTCGCCAGGCCCGCCAGCTGGTCAGCCACGGCCACTTCACCGTCAACGGTGTGAAGGTCGACGTGCCCAGCTACCGCGTCAGCCAGTACGACATCATCGATGTCCGCCCGAAGTCGCTGCAGACCGTCCCGTTCCAGATCGCCAAGGAGCTCGTCGGCGATCGTCCGGTTCCGGGTTGGCTCCAGGTCGTGCCGTCGACCCTGCGTGTTCTCGTGCACAGCGTGCCCGAGCGTGCCCAGATCGATGTCCCGCTGACCGAGCAGCTCATCGTCGAGTTCTACTCCAAGTAGTCCTTCGAGCAACACCCGCCCGACAGCAACAGCTGTTCGGTACACCCCTCGAGGCCGTCATATAGCGGGCGGCCAAAGGAGAGATCCACAGAATGCTCATCTCACAGCGACCCACCCTCACCGAGGAAGTCCTCGCCGAGAACCGCTCGAAGTTCGTCATCGAGCCGCTCGAGCCGGGCTTCGGCTACACCCTCGGCAACTCGCTGCGTCGTACGCTGCTCAGCTCGATCCCGGGTGCAGCCATCACCAGCATCCGCATCGACGGTGTCCTCCACGAGTTCACCACCGTGGCCGGGGTCAAGGAGGATGTCACCGACATCATCCTGAACCTCAAGGGCCTCGTGGTCAGCTCGGACGAGGACGAGCCGGTCACCATGTACGTGCGCAAGCAGGGTCCGGGCACCGTCACCGGTGCCGACATCGTGCCCCCGGCCGGTGTCACCGTGCACAACCCCGATCTGCACATCGCCACCCTGAACGACAAGGGCAAGCTCGAGATCGAGCTCGTCGTCGAGCGGGGCCGCGGCTACGTCCCGGCCGTGCAGAACAAGGCGTCGGGTGCCGAGATCGGCCGCATCCCGGTCGACTCGATCTACTCGCCGGTGCTCAAGGTGACCTACAAGGTCGAGGCCACGCGTGTCGAACAGCGCACCGACTTCGATCGACTGGTGCTCGATGTGGAGACCAAGAACTCGATCAGTGCGCGTGACGCGCTGGCATCGGCGGGCAAGACCCTGGTGGAGCTGTTCGGGCTCGCCCGGGAGCTCAACGTCGAGGCCGAGGGCATCGAGATCGGGCCGTCGCCGGCCGAGGCCGACCACATCGCGTCGTTCAGCCTGCCGATCGAGGATCTCGAGCTGACCGTTCGTTCCTACAACTGCCTCAAGCGCGAGGGTGTGCACACCGTCGGCGAGCTGGTTGCGCGGACCGAGTCGGATCTGCTCGACATCCGCAACTTCGGTCAGAAGTCGATCGACGAGGTCAAGGTCAAGCTGCACGCGCTCGGTCTGTCCCTCAAGGACAGCCCGGCCAGCTTCGATCCGTCGCAGGTCGCGGGTTACGACCCGGCCACCGGCACGTGGTCGGAAGACGCGTCCTTCGACGCCGATTCCGGTGAGGATTTCGCGGAGACCGAGCAGCTGTAGTCGCTACGACGCGGCGGTAGCTGTCACTGCCCAACCCTGACTTCCGCATCGAGTGATGCGGGGTCCTCCTAGGAGAAGACAATGCCCAAGCCCACCAAGGGTGCCCGCCTCGGCGGGTCGGCCAGCCACCAGAAGGCGATGCTGGCGAATCTCGCCACCTCGCTCTTCGAGCACGGCCGCATCACCACCACGGAAGCCAAGGCCAAGCGCCTGCGTCCGTACGCGGAGAAGATCATCACCCACGCCAAGGCCGGCAAGCTGGCCAACCGGCGTGAGGTGCTGAAGGACATCCGTGACAAGGACGTCGTGCACACGCTGTTCGACGAGATCGGCCCGTTCTTCGCCGATCGTCCCGGTGGCTACACCCGCATCATCAAGACGCTGCCGCGCAAGGGCGACAACGCCCCCATGGCCGTGATCGAGCTGGTGCGCGAGTCCACCGCGTCGAGCGAGGCCAGCCGCGCGACCCGCGTCGCCGCCTCCAAGAAGGCCGCCGAGGACAAGCTCGACGCCACCGAAGAGGTTGTCGCTGATACCGATTCGGATGACGCGAACGTGGTGGAGGCAGTCGAGGCCGACGCCACCGATGCCGAGGTCGCCAACGCCGAGGCTGTCGCCGAGGCCGTCGATGACGAGTCCACCGCCGCGACCGCTCCCGATGCCGAGGCAGCCGGAGCCGACGTCGACGGTGAGAAGAAGTAGTCGACTGAGTCGAGAACCGCAGACCGAACCCGTCGGCGCCGATTCCGGTGCCGGCGGGTTCTGTCGTCTCCGCTTCGACATCTCGTACGACGGCACCGACTTCGCCGGATGGGCACGGCAGGTCGGCCAGCGCAGCGTGTGCGAGGAACTCGAGACGAGGTTGTCGACGGTCCTGCGGGTGCCGGTGCGTCTGACCGTGGCGGGGCGCACCGACGCCGGTGTGCACGCCACTGGGCAGGTCGCGCACGCCGAGGTTCCGCGGTCGGTACTGGAGACCCGATCGATCGCCGGCGATCCCGCGACGCTCGTCGGGCGTCTCGCGAAGATGTGTCCCGATGACGTCCGGGTGACGGCCGTGCGCGTCGTCCCGGAGGAGTTCGACGCTCGGTTCTCGGCGCTGCGCCGGCATTACCGCTATCGGTTGACCGATGCACGGTGGGGTGCCGAACCGGTGGTCGCGCGGACGACCGCGACATGGCGTCGGCCGCTCGACGTCGACGCGTTGAACGCGGCATCGTCGGAGTTGCTCGGCCTGAACGACTTCGCGGCGTTCTGCCGTCGGCGGGAGGGTGCGACCACGATCCGGGAATTGCAGCGGTTCTCTTGGACTCGGGACGCCGAAGGAGTCCTCGTCGGCGAGGTGAGCGCGGACGCGTTCTGCTGGTCGATGGTGCGGTCGCTGGTCGGCGCGGTCGCGAGTGTGGGCGACGGCAGGCGCGACATCGACTGGTGCCGTGGGCTTCTCGAGGAGCGGGAACGCAGTAGCCAGGTACCAGTCGCGGAGGCCCGGGGTCTGTGCCTGGTCGGCGTCGACTATCCCGCCGACGACGAACTCGCCGCACGCAACACGGTGACCCGCGACGTGCGCGGGTCGACCGGTTGCTGTGGTGGGTGACCACCCGCCGTCTCGACGGCGACCCCGGAGTTGTTGTGACACAAGGAGGCCCCGGGGACAGATCCCCGGGCCTCCTCGAGCGCAGCGGTCAGTTGCCCAGCTTGAGGCCGTTCTTGTCCCGAACACTGCCGGTCAGCATCATGATGCCGTCGACGAGCGCCCAGATGGCGACACCGAAGATGATGACGAACCCGATCAAGAAGATCGCGGTGATGTAGCCGAGGATCGTCAGGCCGAGTTGGATCGCGCCGGTGGTGTTGTCGCCGATGTAGAAGCGGCCGACGCCCAGGCTGCCCAGGAAGATCTGCAGCAGGCCGGCAACCAGCTTCGACTTGTCGGACAGCGGCTCGCCGGTGGCCGGGTCACGGCCGTAGGGAGCAGTGGGGTCGGGTGCGCCGCCGTAGCCGTAACCGGGCGCCGCGGGATACCCGCCCTGCGGAGCCCCGTACTGCTGGGGTGCGCCGTACTGCTGCGGTGCCCCGACCTGCTGGCCCCCGAACTGCTGGTCGCCGTACTGCTGGGGTGCCCCGTACTGCTGGTTCCCGTATTGCTGGTCGCCGTACTGCTGGCTCCCGTACTGCTGGTCGCCGTACTGGGGATTGCCGACGCCGGGCTGCGAGGTTCCCGCGGTGCCGAACTCCGAACCCCCCGGCTGCTGGCCGGGGTCGGTGCCGTACGACGGCGAGGCGTCGGCCGGTGGCTGCTTGACGAACGGGTCGTGGGGCTTGTCGCCCGGGTTGTCTGGTGTGGTCATCGGGTGGTCCTCCTCGTGACTGGATGGAGCGGCGTGCTCATCTCGAACGTGCGGGCGGCTCAGGCGACGGTAGCCAGTTCGCGTGCGTAGTACACGCGACCGGACACATCGCTCATCGTCCAGGGCGACGTGGCGGGGATGTTGGTGACGTGCATCGCGCCGCCCGCGCCCCGGACCCGTACCTGGATGAAGCCCGTTGTGCGCCGTTCTTTCATCAGCAAGAACAGCAGACTCAGAAAGCAGATCAGAAAGAACCCGACGAGCGCCAGCACCAGGCCCGTCTGCGACATCTGTTCGGAGGACACGGACATGTCGGTGACCTCCCACTGCGAACCCGCGAGCGGGAACGTGCCCGACGGCGTGATCACGTAGTGCTGGGTGCACGTGATGTCACCGATGACCACGAGCGGCGGCTCGGGTAATGCTGCGGCACCCGCGTCGAAGAACGGCCCGGGCGGCGCGTAACCCATGCCGGGGCCCGGGAATTGGGCGGGAGCGGGCACGAAGCCGGGACTGGAGTCGTAGGCGTTCGGCTGATGGGGCAACGGACGGGTGCCGTCATTGCCATTCCCCGGGTACGTCATCCCGCAATGGTGGCATACGCGTGTGTGTTTCGGGTCAGGTGGCGTTGCGCTCGTCTCCGAAGGCCTCGAGCACCTCGTCGACGGTCTCGTCGTCGCCGACGAACTGCTCCGGATGGGCGCCCTCGGACATCAGATGCCGCCAGTTGAGCGGATCGAATTCCACCGGCGCGTGGCGCGCGATGAAGTCGATGACGATCCGGCAGAACCGTTCGGGGTCGTCGTGGAACGGGAAATGTCCTGAGCCGGAGAAGGTCTCGAACTCCGAGTGTGGGATCGCCGAGTGCGCCAGTTCGCCGTGGTGATGGGGGATCACGATGTCCCGGTCGCCCCACACGAGCAGGACCGGCAGGCGTTCGGTGAGGTAGCAGCGGTCGAGCATCGTGACGGACTGGCCGCGCCAGTCGACGACGGCGCGCAGGGTGCGGAGGAAGGCGGCCGACGCGGTGGGGTCGGCGAGCCCACCGAGGACCCGCATGAGGTCCTCGTGGTCGGCCAGTAGATGTTCGGGCGTGGCCGAGGACGGGAACAGGGGCGGCACCGGCGCGGCGACGATCGCTTTCGCGAGCGTCGTGAGACCAGGGATCACGCCGGGGACGCGGAGTACCGACAGCACCTGCGGGACGACGGGCAGCGAGAACAACCGCAGGGCGGGGTTGACGTCGCGGGTGACCCCGCCGGCCGCGACCAGCACCAGGCGCTCGACGAAGCGCGGGAACTGATAGCAGAACTGCATCGCGACGCCGCCGCCCAGGGAGTGGCCGACGACCGTCACCTTGCTGATCCCCAGGACGACGAGGAGGTCGCGCATGCCGTTGGCGAAGGCCGGCACCGAGTAGTCGGCGCGTGGCTTGTCCGATTCCCCGTGGCCGAGCAGGTCGGGTGCGATGACGGTGTAGTGCTGCGCGAGGATCGGGATGACCTCGTCCCACGTCGACGAGTTGTCACCGATGCCGTGGATGAGCAGCAGCGCCGGACCGCTGCCGGCGATCCGGTAGGCGCGCCGGTAGCCGTGGATGGTGTGGTACTCGATGCGGACGTCGGTGTCGGAGACCGGACGCAGCGTCGGACCGGACGTCGTGGTCGGGGACGGATCCCGGTGCTTGGTGGGCACTGTCTCTCCCCTCGGTGTCGCTCGGGCGGTGTCGGTCGCGTCCTCGCGACGGAGCGGTGGATGGCAACGGGCGTTGTCCCGCTAGGCGTCGAGTAAACCGCATCACCGGTCGTCGTGCGCGTCGGGTGCCGGGGTGCCGGCCGGACCTGGGTTGCCGGGATCTGAATGGTTGCCGACGCTTTGCCACGTCGCGACGGTCACCGGGCCCCGGCGGGTCGCTGCGCCACTAGTGTTGGATTCGATGAACCCCTTCGACATCGAGTCCTTCGTGGCCACCGGTGGCCTCATCGGACTCTGCGTGCTGATCTTCGTGGAGACCGGCATCCTGGTCGGGTTCATCTTTCCCGGCGACTCGGTGCTCTTCACCGCCGGCGTGTTCGCTGCGCAACCCGATCCCTTCGCACCGCTGTGGCTGTTGTGCCTGGCTGTGCCGCTGGCGGCGATCGTCGGCGACCAGTGCGGCTACTTCATCGGCCGCCGTGTGGGGCGCGGGGTGGTCGAGGGCAAGCTGATGCGCACCATCGGACCCGAGTATCTCGCCAAGACGAACCACTACTTCGACCGCTTCGGGCCGCTCACCGTGTTCTTCGGCCGGTTCATCGGGATCGTCCGCACCCTGACCCCGCTGGTCGCCGGCTTCAGCGGCATGCCACATCGGACGTTCACCCTGTTCAGTGTGCTCGGCAGTTTCACCTGGGCGGCCGGGATCATCCTGCTCGGCTACTTCCTCGGCAACATCCCGGTCATCCGCGACAACATCGAGATCTTCATCATCGCCTCCGTGTGCACGATCGTCATACCGACATTCATCCACTTCGGTCGGCGCTGGCGGATCGCGCGGCGCGATCGGCGCGCCGAGACGCCCTGAGGCGAACCGCCGGTCCCTGAGGAGCGCACGGAGCTTGCGGAGGGCGTGACCAACCCCCGGTCCCTGAGGAGCGCCCGGAGCTTGCGGAGGGCGTGACCAACCGCCGCTCCCTGAGGAGCGCCCGGAGCTTGCGGAGGGCGCGTCACGAAGGGTCTGCCCCGCGTCTCACCAGGTCCCTTCCGCCGCTCGGGATCAGGGGTCGGTCAGCGGAGGAACGGCTCCTCCCGTTGTCCGGGGGCACCCGAGAAATCGTCGGCGATGGTCGCGGCGAGTTCGATGAACGATCGCTTCGTCGGCTTCGACATCAGTTCGAGGTCGACGTCCGCGCCTTCGGCGAGATGGTCGTCGAACGGGATCTTGTGCACGGCGCGGCACCGCGTGAGGAAGTGCTGACCCAGCTGGTCGGTGTCGATGGTCGACGACCCGGGTCGCGACGAACTCAGGACGACCACGGCGCGCGAGACGAGGTGTCCGAAACCGTGCGCCTCCAGCCAGTCCAGGGTCGCGCCGGCGCTGCGTGCGCCGTCGAGAGCCGGGGAACTGACGAGGATGATCGTGTTCGCGAGGTCGAGGACCCCGTTCATCGCCGAGTGGCTCAGACCGGTGCCGCAGTCGGTGATGATGATGTTGTAGAAGCGCTGCAGCACGGTGATGACGCCGCGGTACTCCTCCTCGTTGAACGCCTCGGCCATCGCCGGATCTCGTTCGGAGGCAAGGACTTCGAGGCGACTCGGGGCCTGCGACGTGTGGGCCCGGACGTCTGAGTAGCGGTAGACGTTCTCATCGGCGAGCAGGTCGCGGACGGTCGACCGGGTCTGCTGCGGAATGCGCTGTGCGAGCGTACCGAGGTCGGGATTGGCGTCGACGGCGATCACGCGGTCGCCCCGCAGGGAGGCGAACGTCGAGCCGAGGCCGACGGTGGTCGTCGTCTTGCCGACTCCGCCCTTCAGCGACAACACGGCGATCCGATAGTCGCCCCGGACCGGCCGGTTCACCCGTTCGAGCAGCTGCTGGTATTCGATGTCGCCCTGCGACTCACCGGGATTGATCGCGCCGGCCGACAGCGTGTGCACCGCACGACGCCAGCCGCGACTCGGTGCGCGACGGGCCTTTCGGATGAGGGCCACCTCGTCGAGTGAGGGGCCTCCCGACGGTGGCCCGTACCCGTGCTGCATCGGCTGCCCGGGAAAGGCGGGGGCGGGACCGGGGCCCATCGGAGCGGGGCCCGCGTACGGCGGAGGTTGATGGCCGGCGACCGGAGTCGGTGGCATCCCCGGCTGGGCGGACCACGCGGGAGCGGACTGGGGAGCCGGCGGGGCGGGCGGCACGATCTGCGGCGAGGCGGGGTGCGGCGGCATTCCGGATGACGGTGCCGGGCCGGTGACGTGCCCGGGTCCGAGGTTGTGGGGTCCGAAGTGGTCCGGCCCCGGGACGGGAGGGGCCTGCGGCGGCCACGGGGGAGCGACCGGGTTCTCGGCCGGTGAGATCTCGGGACGCGACTCCGGCGGAGCGGGCCCGTCGTGAGGATGCGGACCGGCGGGCGTGGGCCCGGGGCGGTCGGCGGCGCCGGCATGGTCGGCGGGCGGACGGACGGCGGCGGGATGGTCGGGCGGTGGCGCGGACCGGTTTTCGAAGTCCGGCCGCGGGGGCATCGTCTCGCGGGCCGGTGATGCGCTGTCCGGACGTGCGGACGGTCCCCGGGGTGCGGGCGCCGCGGGTGCTGCTGCCGGCGGCTGTTGTGGAGCGGCGGTCGGCGGGGCGAACTGCAGCCAGGGCGGCGGCGCCGGGGCGTCGGCATCAGGGCTGCCGGGCCCGGTTCCGTCCGGTCTCGTCGGGTTCTCGTACGTCATCGGGGAATCCTCTGGTCAAGCGGCCGGGCGCCGATCGCGTTGCGGCGAGTTCGGCGAGGCGTGCAGCGATCCACCCCGTTTTGTCGATCGACCCCGGCTGCGTCCTGCGGCAGTCTACCCAAGGTCCTCGACCTGGTCCGGACGACGTCCACAGGGCCGTCTCGAGGACACGCGTTCGGCATAGTGCATCTCTGGTGTGGTGGGGCCGAACCGAGTATGGCACTATGCAGGCACTCAACACATGTGCGCAGCGGGGTGCGCGGTTCCTCACGGATCCGTATGTGGGAGGTCTGGTTCCGTCGAACGAAAATTCGATGGAACCGGAAGGGGCCCCGGCTGCGTCATATTCGGCGTGAAGGGGGTGCAGCTTTCCATGACCTACTCCGACGATCCTCGGGATCTCGTCGACGGTGATCCCGACGACCCGTGGGCGGTGTTGCACGAGTTCGTGACCGCGCGGTCCCGATCCGGCGGTCTCGGCGTCCGGACCACCGCGCAAGGTCTTCCGGTGGCGGTTCGTATCGAGGCGTCCGAACTCGACAAGGATCCGGCTCTGCTCGCCAGCGACATCCTCCGACTCTGTCAGCAGGCGGCGATGTCCGCCGGTATCCGGCTCCGCGAGAACCTGCTCGCCGCCGGCATCGACCGAGACCTCGTGCAGGAGATGCAGTTGCCCCGCCCGGACGATCTCGCACGAGCCGAATGGCGCGACGACGAGGAAGCCGACGCGCCCGCGTCGTGGTTGCAGCGATGACCTGGGGGATGGACGAACTCGAGGCGCGCGCGCAACGGCAGCTCGACGGCCTGCACGGGTTTCAGGAGAAGCTACGCGCGATCTCGGTCCGGGAGACGTCGTCCGACGGGCTGGTCACCGCCGAGGTGGACGGCAAAGGCGCGCTCATCGACCTCGAATTCGCATACGGCGCCAACGAACTCGGCGCGAGCCGGCTGGCCGACCAGGTCGTGACGACCGCCGCGCTGGCCGCACAGAAGGTCTACGCCCGGATCGCCGCGGTGACCGAGGAGTTCAACGAGTCGTTCGGCGACATCCTGGCCGCTCGTCCGGCCGAATGACGGACCCGGCCGACATGACACCGATCCATCAGACTGACACCCACGAGGGGGTTCGAGAATGACGAACGTCAAGGTGACGCCGGAGGTGCTCGAGGGCTTCGCCGCCACGAACGCCGCGATGGCGACCGCCGTCGGCACCGCCGGGTCGATCGACGCCGCGGCCAACACCGCGGCGATGGTCCCCGTCTTCGGGCTCATCGGGCAGGAGTTCCTCGCCGCGTTCATCGCTGCGCAGGCCAGTCACCTCATGTCGGTGGGGCAGCTCGCGGCCGTCCATGCCGCCACCGCGGCGTCGACTGCGGCGGGTCTCGCCGAGTTCGAGGGCACCGATGCCGCCAGTGCCGCAGCCATCCGTTCGGTGCTGTGACGGTTCCACCGCTACCGGGCATCCCGGATGTGCCTGCCCTGAATCACATGACTGTGCAGGAGATGATCGAGGCGACCCCGCTCGGCCCGATCCTCGACCGCACGGTCGCCGACGTCCTGGGCGGACTGGGTCTGCCTCCGCTGCCGGTGCTGCCCCCGTTGCCGCCGATGCCGGGACTGCCACCGCTGCAGCCACCGAACCTGGACATGTTCATCAAACCGATGACCGACCTGCTGGGCGGTTTCGGCACCGGTGACCTCTCGGGTGGCGGCTTCGACCCGACCGTCATCTTCGAGAGCCTCACCAAGGTGCTCGAGACGTCGATGACGATGGGGCAGAGCGCACTCAAACTCGCCGACCAGCTGTGGGCAGGGCAGGGCGCGGTGAGCGCCGGCGCCAAGACCGCCGAGGCGGGGGCGAACAGTTCGGCTCTGGCCACGCAGGGGTCGGGGATCTCGTTGGATACCAAGACGGCGGCCGCGATCGTGGCAAAGGGACTCGCAGTCGTGCAGGGGATCATCGCGGCGACGGTCGCGAAGATCACCGGCTTCGCGGTACCGATGATGATGGGACCGGCGGTCGGCGCAGGCTTCGCAGCTGCGGCCGGGTTCGCCTCCGTCGGACTGTCGCAGGCGACCGCCGCGGTCGCGGTGACCCGGGCCGAACTACTCGGCCCGACGACGGCGATGGCCGTGAACGGTGCCCCGGTCGCCGTCACCGGTGCACCCACCGCGGGCGCGGGACAATCGCCGTTCACGCTGGCCAGTTCGATCCTCGACGTCGTGTCGCCGGCGATGTCGACGGCCACCGAACTGCCCACCTCGCTGATGCAACCGATCAGCAAGATGCTGAACGTCGAACACGGTTCACCTGCCGTCGTCCCGGCTGCGCTGTCGCCGAAGTCGAAGGGCGCGGGCGGCGGTGGTGGTGGCGGGGGAGGAGGCGGTGGCGGTGGCATCGGAGGCGTGGGCGGAATAGCGACGCCGCTGGGCGCTTCTCGACCGACCGTCCCGACGAACTTCAACCTCGGCGAACCCGCGCTCGGTGCATCGACGACCGCCAGGCCTGTGACGGCGCCCGCCGCTATGCCGATGGGTGGCGCACCGATGGGCGGTGCCCCGATGGGTGCCGCGGGCGCGCGGGGCGCGGGCGCCGCGGACGACCAGCACTCGGTACCCGACTATCTCGTCACCGAGGACAACGGCCGTCGCGTGGTCGGTGAGTCGCCCGAGGTCGCGCCAGCGGTCATCGGCCATGAGGAAGCCGCAGAACCCGATCCCAGCCCGGACATCGAACTGCGACTGGGCGTGCCCGGTCCGAAACGAAACGAGGAAGTATGAGCAACTCGCAACTCCGCGTCGAACCCGCCGAACTGGTCTCGGCGGCAAGCGACCTCGACCGGATCGCCGATCGCCTGGAGCACGCGCTCACCGCCGCCGGTCGGGCGTTGCCCGTGGCCGCGCAGGGTCGCGATGAGGTCTCGACCGCAGCTGCCGAGAGTTTCACGACGGTGGCCGAGAAGTTCGAAACCGACGCGGCGACGGGAGTTCTGGAGATGCGGAAGATCGCCGCCGTACTCCGCGCGCAGGCCGCCGGCTTCATCGAGGGCGATGCCGAGGCGTCGGACGCCTTCCGGGTGGCGCTGTAGCAGAGCGCGAACCGCCTGCGTAGCAACATCATTCCGCTCACACATCCACAATCCGCCGGCATCGAAGGGAGGCGCTCGTGATCGGCTTCACCGGAGTCAACTGGGACACCCGCCCGACCGAACAGCTCGCCGCCGACCTCGGCGCCGGTCCCGGGCCCGCGCCGCTGGCGGAAGCTGGCCTGGCCTGGGCCGCTCTCGCCGCGGAGGTCGGGGAAGCCGGTGTCGAGTACGCCGCCGTGCTGGCACGCCTGGGGGCACATTGGCAGTCCGCCCACACCAGTGCGGCTTTCGAGAAGCTGACCCGGCTGGCCCCGTGGTTCGCCGAAGTCGCGACCGAGGCGGCCGAGAATGCCACACGCGCCGAAGCCCAGGCCGCGGCGATCACGGTCGCGCGGTTGAACATGCCCGACCTCGCCGAGGTCGACGTCGTCGAGAAACTGCACGAGATCGCAACCACCGCCACCGCGGTCGCACCGATCATCGCCGGTGCGGCCGCCCATGCCGAGCGTGCGGTCGCGCACCAGCGAATGCGGGCTGCCCGTGTGATGCAGACGTACGAGAATGCCACCGAACCTGTTGCCGCGCCGTGGGAATCGGCGAAACCCGCACCGGGGCTCGTGTCCGGTGACGCGCTCGCCGCCGAGCGGGCGGCGGCGGCCCGCGCGGCCGCCGCGCCACCTCCGACCCCGGCGCCGGCCGCGCCTCTGGGTGCGGCGATGCCCGCGGGCATCGGGGGAGTGTTCCTGCCGCCGCCCGAGAAGCTGGAGTACGCACCGACGATCGTCGCGAGCGGACCATCGCAGGTCCCCGCCACGACGTCCGGCGGCGCTCCGGGGGCGTCGGCCCCCGGCACCGGCCCCGGCGTACCGCCGCCGGTGGCCCCGGGTGTCGCCACGGCGGACCGCGGTTCGGTCGTCCGCACCGTCGGCGCCGACGCCGCCGAACTGGACTCGTCCGACCCTCCGCCCTCGGTGGCGACCGAATCCACGGAACAGACGACCTGGGCCGAGCTGGCCACGTCGGATCGTCCTGCTGCGCATTATGTATCGGCGCCAGACGGGCACGGAATGCCCGACGTCGATCCGCGCTACCTATCGGAGACGCTGATGCTCGGCAACCCGGGTGAACGCCGATGATGCCGATCGTGCACGACGCCGGGATGACGTTCGATGCCGCAGTCCTGTGCCGGCTCGGCGAACGTTTCGGAGTCCAGACCTGGCCGGTCGTCCTCGACCTCGGGAACGTTGCCGCGGAGTCCGACACCGGGAATGACTCCGCCAACGTCACCCAGGCCGATCCCGACGCGGTGATCGCGGCGCTCGAACTCGTCGAGCACGGTGAGCCCACACCGTGGGCGTCGACGGTGCTACGGGTGCTGGCGCAACCGCAGCGTGAGATCGAGATCCGCTCCTACACTGACGACGCGGTTCGCCGAATCTGTGTGGCGCGCAACGGCCACGACCACGTACTCGTGACGCGGACGGGCCGTCGCGTCGACGTCACGGTCGTCGATGTCGCCGACGTCGAGGCCCTCGCCGCGGTCGTGCGGGCTCAGTTCGACGCTCTCGAATCCGCCGCGGAGCCGGCTGAATTCACGGCCTTCTCGGCTCCGTCCGACGAGGTCGTCGACCGGCTCGGCCGTTGTCGGGCCGGCACCGAGACGACCGACGCCCTGCACGCGCTCGGCGCCGCACCGGCCGATGCCGTCGTCGTCTCGGCAGGGTTCGCGTCGTGCCGGACCCGCACCGAGGTCGTCGCCTCGATGAACGAGGACGGACGATTCGCTCAATCTTCTGGAGCTGTCGCGATTTTCGACACCGAACGGGGTCGAATCGTGTCCAGTCCCAGCAAGTCCCCGGACGGTCGGGTGTGGACCACCTTCTCGCCGGGAACGGGTCATCGAATCGCACAGGCGGTCAGCCTGTTGATAGAGACCCTGCCCGACGGGAAATGGATGCCATGATCCGCATCGGGGGATTCCGCGGAACAGACCGCCGCGGGAATCAACTGTCAGGGGTATCTGTGTCACGGATACCAACGGGGGCATCGCCAAACGGTGCCGTTACACAGGAGGAGCACTCATGCTGAACTTGCCCGGAGCAGGCGGCGGCGCCGGCGTCACCGTGAACGTCGCGGACGGACAGGCCACCGCAGCCAAGGTCGGCAGTCTCGTCGAGGACATGAAGGCCGTCATCAACCAGATCGCCCAGCACGCCGGAAACGCCACACCCACGTGGCAGGGCTCGGCCGGTGTCGCGTTCGACGGCACGCACACCGACTGGAACAAGGCCGCGCTGACCATGAACCAGCTGCTGGAGCAGATCAAGACCCAGCTCACCAACGGCTTCGCCGGCTACGAGGACCAGGACGCGGCTGCCGCGCGCGGACTCAACACCAGCGTCTGACACCGGTCCGCATCCCGAACCTCACGTTCTGCGAAAGGAACCCACCATGAACGGCTCCATCAATTACGACTTCGCCGCTCTCGGCGATCTCAGCGGCGGCCTCCGGGCTGCCTTCACCCGGCTCGAGGACCTGAACTCGCAGCTCAAGGCGCAGGTCGCCGCCCTTGACGGGAACTGGAACTCCCAGCAGGCCAAGGCCGCCTACGTCGACGCGCAGGGTGCCTTCGATCGGATCTTCACCCAGTCCCGTGACTCGCTGACCGCGCTGGAGCAGGGTGTCAGCAACGCCAGCCGCGTCATGCAGGACACCGACGCAGCGATCGGAACGGGTTTCCGCGGTCTCGTCTGACCGCCGACCGATACGTAGCCCGACGTCAGGACGGGGACCCCACGGCCGTGCGCCGGGGTCCCCGTTCGCGTTCGGGCGCGCCGTCTGCCAACGCCCGCGGGAGTCCCGCTTCGTGCGATAGCGTCGACGTCTACAGACCTCGCGGCACCCGTGCCCCGAGGGCGCAGATCTCGACGAGGAGGTAAGCGGTGGCATCTGCCAAGACCGTCGGAGGTGGTCGGGAGCAGTTCACCCGGAACTCCGGCTTCATCTTCGCCGCAATCGGTTCCGCAGTGGGCCTCGGCAACATCTGGCGCTTCCCGGGCGTCGCGTACGAGAGCGGCGGTGGCGCGTTCCTCATCCCGTATCTGGTCGCCCTGCTGACCGCGGGCATTCCCGTGCTGTTCCTCGACTACGCGGTCGGGCACCGCTTCCGCGGCACCGCACCACTGTCGTTCCGACGCATCAAGAAGCCGGTCGAGGCGCTGGGCTGGTTCCAGACCGGTCTGTTGTTCGTCATCGGCGTCTACTACGCGGCGGTCATCGCGTGGGCGGCCAGTTACTTCGTCTTCTCGTTCAACCAGAGCTGGGGCGACGACCCGGCTACCTTCTTCACGCAGGACTACCTCCAGGTCGGTGATCCGGGTGTCTCGACGACCATCGTCGGCGGCGTCGCACTGCCCCTGGTCATCGTGTGGCTCGCGGTGCTGGCCGTCCTGGCGCTCGGTGTCGCGAACGGCATCGAGAAGGTCAACATCGTGTTCATCCCGTTGCTGTTCATCGGGTTCACCGGTCTGGTGATCCGGGCGATCACCCTGCCCGGCGCCGCCGACGGGCTTAACGCCCTCTTCACCCCGCAGTGGGCCGCTCTGAAGGACCTCGACGTGTGGATCGCGGCCTACAGCCAGATCTTCTTCTCGTTGTCGATCGCGTTCGGCATCATGATCGCCTATGCGTCGTTCCAGCGACGCAGGGCCAACATGACCAGCTCGGGTCTGGTCGTCGCGTTCGCCAACTCCTCGTTCGAGATCCTCGCCGGCATCGGCGTGTTCTCGGCGCTCGGATTCCTGGCCTACCAGCAGCAGGTGGCCGTCTCGGATCTCGAGGGCCTGACCGGTCCGATCCTGTCCTTCGTCACGTTCCCGGCAGTCATCTCGGAGATGCCGGGCGCCGCGTTCTTCGGGGCCTTGTTCTTCGGCTCGCTCGTGATCGCGGGCTTCACCTCGCTCATCTCGCTGATGATCGGTGTGTCCGGTGCGCTCCAGGACAAGTGGGGCATCAGCCGCACCAAGGCGGCGGTCGGCGTCTCCGGCATCTGTGGCCTGATCTCGATCGCCCTGTTCTCCACGACCTCGGGCCTGATCGCCCTCGACACGGTGGACATGTTCGCCAACAACGTCGGCGTCGTCGCGTCGGCGATCATGATGACGGTCATCCTCATCTGGGTGCTCCGCCGCGGAGACATGCTGCGCCAGCACCTGAATGCCGTCTCGACGTTCAAGGTCGGCAAGATCTGGCTGGCGCTCGTCGGGGTCGTGGCGCCGATCTTCCTCACGATCATGCTGGTGCAGAAGGTGTGGTCGGTCATCGACGAGGGATACGAGGGATACCCGACGTGGTACCTCGGCGTCTTCGGCTGGGGCACGATCGCGCTGGTCGTCGTGGCTGCGGTGCTGCTCACCCTGCCGTCCTGGAAGGGCCGGGATCAACCGGACTTCCTACCGTGGCCACCGCTGGCCGACACCGGCCGCACTTCCGGCCCGTCCACGAAGGAGACCGTCCGATGAGCGGTATCGCCATCGTCATGCTCATCGTGTCGATCACCATCGTGTGGGGTGGGCTCGTCGCGAGCATCGTGTTCCTCCGTCGTCGGCCCGAGGTGGAGGACTTGGCAGAGGATCCGGACATGGTCCGGGAGGACGCCGACCGCGCGGCCCGGCCCCACCCCTCGCGCGACACCTGAGGCCCCGGAGCACCTGCCCCTCGGAACCGCCCGGTCGTTCGGTTAGCCTGGATCGAACGCATTCGCGCCCGCATCGACGGGCGCCCGACGCGAACGACAAGGGGATCAAGTGACGACTGCTCAGGACGAGCTGAAGGCCGACAGCCGCAACGGAATCGACTACAAGGTGGCCGACCTGTCCCTCGCGGACTTCGGCCGCAAGGAGATCGAGCTCGCCGAGCACGAGATGCCCGGACTCATGGCGCTTCGACGCGAATACGCGGACGTGTTGCCGCTCAAGGGAGCTCGTATCTCCGGCTCGCTGCACATGACCGTGCAGACCGCGGTCCTCATCGAGACCCTCACCGCGCTCGGCGCCGAGGTGCGATGGGCGTCGTGCAACATCTTCTCCACCCAGGATCACGCGGCCGCGGCGATCGTCGTCGGGCCCAACGGCACGCCGGACGAGCCGAAGGGTGTGCCGGTCTTCGCCTGGAAGGGCGAGACCCTGGAGGAGTACTGGTGGGCGGCCGAGGAGATGCTCACCTGGCCCGGTGAACCGGCCAACATGATCCTTGACGACGGTGGCGACGCCACGATGCTGGTGCTCCGCGGCGCCGAGTTCGAGAAGGCCGGCGTGGTCCCGCCCGCGGAGGACGATCACCCCGCCGAGTACAAGGTGTTCCTCGAACTGCTGCGCAACCGGTTCGAGACGGACAAGGGCAAGTGGACCGCGATCGCCGAGTCGGTCCAGGGCGTCACCGAGGAGACCACCACCGGTGTGCTGCGGCTGTACCAGTTCGCCGCCGCCGGCGACCTCGCGTTCCCGGCGATCAACGTCAACGACTCGGTCACCAAGTCGAAGTTCGACAACAAGTACGGGACCCGCCACTCGCTGATCGACGGCATCAACCGCGGCACCGATGTCCTCATCGGCGGCAAGAAGGTGCTGATCTGCGGCTACGGCGACGTGGGCAAGGGATGCGCGGAGTCGCTGGCCGGCCAGGGCGCCCGCGTCCAGGTCACCGAGATCGACCCGATCAACGCGCTGCAGGCGCTGATGGACGGCTTCGACGTCGTCACCGTCGAGGACGCGATCGGCAACGCCGACATCGTCATCACCTCGACCGGCAACCTAGGCATCATCACCCTCGAGCACATGCGGGCGATGAAGCACCAGGCGATCCTGGGCAACATCGGCCACTTCGACAACGAGATCGACATGGCCGGCCTCGAGCGGTCGGGTGCCAAGCGCATCACCGTCAAGCCGCAGGTCGACCAGTGGATCTTCGAGAACGGCAAGTCGATCATCGTGCTCTCCGAAGGCCGTCTGCTCAACCTCGGCAACGCGACCGGTCACCCCTCGTTCGTCATGAGCAACAGCTTCTCGAACCAGGTCATCGCGCAGATCGAACTCTGGACGAAGAACGACGAGTACGACAACGAGGTCTACCGCCTGCCCAAGCACCTCGACGAGAAGGTGGCCCGCATCCACGTGGAGGCGCTCGGCGGCAAGCTCACCAAGCTCACCAAGGAGCAGGCCGAGTACATCAACGTCGATGTCGAGGGGCCGTACAAGCCCGAGCACTACCGCTACTGATCGAACCCCCGGTCATAGAAAAGGAGCCCCACCTCGGTGGGGCTCCTTTTTCTATGACCGGGGGTTCGAAAGCCGGGTCCCCGAGGTCAGGTTCCGATGTCGGGTTCGGCGTCGGGGCAGTAGATCCACGAACCCTCCTCCTTGAGGAAGCGCTCGTTCGACTTCTCCGATGCCGTTCTCTCCGTGCCCTTCTCGAGGTGGGACACGACCTCGGACTGGGCGACGTCGCCGTCGAAGACCGTGTCGAGGAAGCCGTCGAGAACGATGTCTCCGCCGTCGGCAGGGGGTACGCCGGTGATCCGGTCGCGGGACTGGGTGCACACCGCGGCGCGCATTCGCGCGATGTCGCGCTCGTTGCGGGCGGTGATGTAGGCGAGCAACGCCGCCCGGATCTCGGAGAGGGCGGTGTAGTCGGTCGATCCCGGCTCCGACCCGCTCTCACTCGGCGACGGGTCGTCGGAGGCGGAGGTCGGGCCCGATGTCGCGCTCGACGAACCGGCGACCACGGTGTCGTCCGACGACGATCTGGTCACCACCACCGTGAGCACCAGGGCTATCACCGCGACGATCGCGACGCCGCCGAGCACCCAGGCGACGATCACCCCGGTGTTGCCACGCGGCGGCGGGCCGGGCGGGCCTCCGAAGCCGGGAGTCCCGGACGCGGAGGGACCGTACTGTCCCGGGGCGAACGGGGGGCGGCCGTACGGGGCGGGCGGAGGGCCGTATCCCCCCGGGCGATGCGGACCGGGCACTGGTTGCCGACCCGGGCCGTACTGCTGACCGGGACCCTGTTGACCGGGGCCCTGCCTGCCGGGACCCGGCGGGCCCGAACCCTGAGGACCCGGGCCCGGCCGGCCGGGGCCCGGCGGACCGTACGGCGGCGGTCCACCACCTGGTGGCGGTGGCTGATAGGTCATGAAACGCCCTTCAGAATCGGTGGTTCAAGGCTATCGAAAGGGCGCCGCGAGGTCATCGGACGCGTCATTCGGTCGGTGCTGTCCGGTCGGTACGGAGGTCGTCGGCCAGGCCCGCGACATCCTCGCCGTCGAACAGGTACCAGGGCGACATCCAGCCGTCCCCCGCGAGTTCGCGATAGACGGCGTCGACCCGGCGCTGCAGGGCGTCGTCGCGTTCGTAGGCGTCCCGGGCTCGCGCCGCGTCCTGGTCGGCGCGCGACGCAGCACGCTGCATCGCGACCTCCGGTGGCACCCCGAGCAGGACATGGCGATCGGGGACCGGCATGTCGAATCGGCCGAACTCCAGGTCGACGACCCACCGCACCATCTCACCGCCGGCGCCCTGCTCCAGACGTGCGGCGTTGTAGGCGGCGTTGGACGCGACATAGCGGTCCAGGATCACGATGTCGTGGGCTTCGGTGGCGGCGTGGATGTCCCCGACCGCTCCGGCCCGGTCGAGCGCGAACAGCAGTGCCATCGCGTAGACGCTGTCGCGTAGGTCACCGTGCGAACCGTGGAGCGCTTCGGCCGCGATGTCGGCGGTCGCCGACCGGCCGTAGCGGGGGAAGGTGAACGTCGCGACCCGGAGTCCGACCGCTGACCATCGGTCGATCAGACCGGTGACCAAGGTGTTCTTGCCGGCGCCGTCGAGTCCTTCCACGGCTATCAATTGACCCACGCGGGGGAGTCTAGGTGGTGGATCCAAACGGGTCAGAACGTCCGTCCCGGCGCGTCGATCACCACGGTTTCATCACGGTGATGTCACCATTGACAACATGAAACCCCGCATCCTCGTCGTCGACGACGACGCCGCACTCGCCGAGATGCTGACGATCGTGTTGCGCGGCGAGGGTTTCGAGCCCTTCGTGGTGGGCGACGGCACACAGGCTCTGACCGCGGTCCGGGAGATCCGTCCCGATCTGGTGCTTCTCGACCTCATGCTGCCCGGCATGAACGGCATCGACGTCTGCCGTGTGCTGCGTGCCGATTCGGGTGTGCCCATCGTGATGCTGACGGCGAAGTCCGACACCGTCGATGTGGTGCTGGGCCTGGAATCCGGCGCCGATGACTACATGGTCAAACCGTTCAAGCCGAAGGAGCTGGTCGCCCGGGTGCGTGCGCGCCTGCGCCGGACCGACGAGGAACCGGCCGAGCTGCTGTCGATCGGCCCGGTGGAGATCGATGTGCCCGCGCACAAGGTCACCCGCGACGGCGTGCCGATCTCGCTGACCCCGCTCGAGTTCGACCTGCTGGTCGCGCTCGCGCGCAAGCCCCGTCAGGTGTTCACCCGCGACGTCCTCCTCGAACAGGTGTGGGGATACCGGCATCCGGCGGACACTAGACTCGTCAACGTGCATGTCCAGCGGTTACGCGCGAAGGTCGAAACCGACCCGGAGAATCCCGAGGTCGTCCTGACGGTGAGGGGGGTCGGCTACAAGGCCGGCCCGCCGTGATCGGTCGATCTCGACGACGGGTCAACAGCACTCTCGGACGCTTCACCCGCACCGCCGGCGCTGTCGGACGTGCCTTCGGGCACATCTGGCGGCGCTCGCTGCAGTTGCGGGTCGTGGTGTCCACGTTGGTGCTGTCGGTCGTCGTTCTCCTCATTCTCGGCTTCGTCCTCGTCACCCAGATCACCGACCGGTTGCTCGACGTCAAGCTGGCGGCGGCGACCGAGGAGATCGATCGCGCCCGCATCTCGGTGGAGCGCGATCTGTCGAGCGGCGCGGGCAACATGTCCGTCCAGAACCGTTTGCGTCAGACGCGGTCCCTGCTCACCGACCGGGACGCCGACACCGGGCAGGCGTCAGGTGCCGTCGGTGCCTTCGACACCGTCCTGCTGGTGCCGGGCGGGTCCGACAACGGGGTCGCGAGCGGCGTCGGGCCGACGGCCGAGGTGCCGTCGAACCTGCGGGACATGGTCCGCGGCGGTCAGGTGGCATACCAGTACACCCAGGTCCCCGACGGGACGGGGGGTCGGGCGCCGGCGCTGATCGTCGGCAGTCCCACGAACGCCTCGGTGCCCGGCCTCGAGTTGTACCTGGTGTTCCCGCTGACGGCGGAACAGAACACGCTCGACCTCGTCCGCGGCACGCTGCTGACGGGCAGCATCGTGCTACTCGGTCTGCTGGCCGCGATCGCGTGGCTCGTGTCGCGTCAGGTCGTCATCCCGGTGCGGTCGGCGTCGCGGATCGCGGTGCGGTTCGCCGACGGCCGGCTGAAGGAGCGAATGCCGGTCCGCGGTGAGGACGACATGGCCCGGCTCGCGATGTCCTTCAACGACATGGCCGAGAGCCTGTCCAAGCAGATCACCCATCTCGAGGAGTTCGGCGGACTGCAGCGGCAGTTCACCTCCGACGTCAGCCACGAACTGCGCACACCGCTGACCACCGTGCGGATGGCCTCCGACGTGCTCTACGAGGGCCGCGAGGATCTCGACCCGGTCCGCAAGCGGTCGGTGGAATTGCTGGACAAGGAACTCGACCGCTTCGAGACGTTGCTCAACGAGCTCCTGGAGATCTCGCGTCACGACGCCGGCATGGCCGAACTGGCCGCCGAGCGGATGGACATGGCCATCCCGATCGACGGTGCCCTGGCCACCGTCGGTCACCTCGCCGAGGAGACCGGCACCGAGCTCGTCCTCGATCTCCCGGCCGAACCCGTCCTGGCCGAGATCGATCCGCGTCGCGTCGAACGCATCCTGCGGAACCTGCTCGCCAACGCCATCGATCACGGCGAACGGAAACCGGTGACGCTCACCATGCGTTCGGATGGTGACGCGGTGGCCATCACCGTGCGCGATCAGGGCATCGGACTGCGGCCGGGGGAGGAGAAGCTGGTGTTCAACCGGTTCTGGCGATCCGACCCGTCGCGATTCCGGCGTTCGGGCGGTACCGGCCTCGGCCTGGCCATCAGCATCGAGGACGCCCGCCTGCACCAGGGGCGCCTCGAGGCGTGGGGTGAACCGGGCAAGGGCGCGTGCTTCCGGTTGACGTTGCCGCTCGTGCGCGGGCACAAGGTCCTCGGTTCGCCGCTGCCCCTGAAGTCGGTGGGCACCCTGCAGCGCACATCCGCGCCCAGGACGGGTGGGCGCGCCGCGGGCCCGGGAGCGGGTGCCGAATGATGCGGTCATCCCGGTCCGGCCGCGCCGTCCTGGCGCTGGCGCTCGGCATCGCGGCGCTGCTGCTGGTCACCGCGTGCGGGGCGATCCCCAACGACTCGTCTCCCCAGCCGATCAAATCGTTCGAACGGGAGGGCGCGACCAACGCCGTCCCGGTGCCCCAGGCCGACATGGATCCCGAGGCCCTGGTGCGGGCCTTCCTGAAGTCCACCGTCGATCCCGACTCGGCGCACCGCTCGGCGCGCGCCTTCCTGACCTCGGTCGCCTCGCAGCAGTGGGACGACCGCGGCGATGCGCTGATCGTCGACGAGATCAACACCTTCGTCGACCAGCGCAACGAGGACTCGGTGCGGATGCGGCTCATCGGCGACAACGTCGGGACCCTCAAGTCCGACGGTCAGCTGCTGCCGGCCTCGGGACGGGTCGAGACCAGCATCAGCCTCACCCGCTCGGGAGACCAGTGGCGCATCGACGGGCCCCTGCCGAACGGCACGATGATCGACCGGGACCAGTTCGACAGCACCTACCGGCCGGTCTCGCTGTACTACAGCGACCGCACCGGGCGCCGGCTCGTCCCCGACCCGCGCTGGCTCTACGCGGGACAGGCGACCGACCCGACCGTGCTGGTGAACCGGTTGATCGCGGGACCCGCGTCGGACCTCGCGGCGGCAGTGGACAGCGGCTTCCCCAACGGAGCCGCGCTGCGGGGTCCGGTCGTCGGCCTCGCCGGGGGCGGCGTGCGTGTGGATCTCGACGGCATCGGGAGCGCCCCCGCGCGGGATCGCAACCTGCTGGCGGCGCAGATCATCTGGACGCTCGACGGCGCCGACATATCCGGGCCCTACGTCATCGACGCCGACGGCGCGCCGCTGGCCGCCGAACGCGCCTCCGGATGGCAGACCACCGACGTGCGGGCCTTCGATCCGAACTCTGTGACGACCACCGATGTCGGGCTCAACATCGTCACGGGCGGCGCGTTGCGAGCGGTGACCGACACCGCGACCGTGCCGGTGCAGGGGCCGCTCGGGTCGGCGCGCGATCTGCGGTCGGCGACCATCTCCGACAACGGGGCGCGGGTGGCCGCGGTCCGGAGTCTGTCCGGACCCGAGCGCAGGCTCGAACTGGTGATCGGCGACTACGGCGGCGACGTCGGACCGATCGTCGGCGGGTCGTCGATCACCCGGCCGTCGTTCGGCTCCGACGAGAACACCGTGTGGGTCGTCGTCGACGGCAAACCGATCCAATGGCAACGCGACGACGACGGCACCGCCACCGTGCCCGTCGAGGCTTCGGCGATTCCTACGGTCGCGCGAGGCGCGATCACCGAGATGCAGGTGGCCCCGGACGGTGTGCGCACCGCACTGGTGGTCGGCGGACAGATCGTCTTCGCGGTGCTGTCGACCAACACCGAGGGCCAGGTGTCGCTGACCAGCCCGCGGATCGCGGCCTACAACATCGGCAACCGCGCGGTCTCGGTGGACTGGGCGTCGCCGACGACGCTGATGATCGCGCGCGAGGCACCCGAGTCGCCGGTCGTGCAACTGTCGATCGACGGCACCCCGGCGGTTGGCCTGCTGAGCGGCAACGTGTCACCGCCGGTGCGGGCGGTGGTCGCCAACGCCTCGACGATCTACGTGGGCGATCAGCGCGGTGTGCTGCGACTCGGCAGCAGCAACGGCCAACCCGACCAGTACTGGACCGAGGTCGAGCCGGCGATGATCGAGGGCGCGATCCCGGTCCTGCCCTGAAATCCGAGCCGCTACCGTCAGGCAGCTGCGAGCACGACGACCGCCGCGACGTCGACGCCGGTCTCGGCGAGCACGCGCACCGATTCGGTCACGGTCGCGCCGGTCGTCAGCACGTCGTCGACCAGGATCGCGCTCGCCCCGGGGGCCGGGACGGCGCCGGAGCGCAGCCGGACGGCGCCGCGTAGATTCCGGGCGCGGGCCCGGGCGTCGAGTCCGGCGGAGTCCCGTGCCGTCGCCGACGTCACCAGCAGCGGTGCGACCCGTACCCGTCGGCCCAGTGCGGGCGCCGCGTTCGCCGCCACCGCCGTGACGGGGTCCCCGCCGCGCCGCCGCGCCGTCATCCGGCGGGTCGGTGCCGGGATCAGCAGCATCCGTTCGGCGTCGGGGAGCTCACCCCACCGGGCCAGCACGCGGACACCGAGCGCGAGAGCGGTGCCGAGGGGCCGGGCGAGATCGCGACGGTCGTGTTCCTTGAGCGCGATGATCGCCTGCCGATGCGGACCGCGGTACCGGCCCAGCGCCCAGACCGGGACGCCGGGCGCGACCCGCGGGTGGGCCGCGATCGGGGCGTCGGACAACGCGCGCTCGCATCGTCGGCACCACCGGGTACCTGGGCGACCGCACCCGCCGCAGACCATCGGGAACATCAGATCGGTTCCCGCCTCGAAGACCTGCCGGCGCCACGTCACGCGCCGACGGTAGTGCACCTCGCACAGGTGTGCGGGGCGGTGGGCGAGGCTGTGCACAACCGGGGCACGGGTGCTCGCGGGAGGATCTCGTGCCCGTTCGTCCCGACATGCCGACGCCGCGCCGCAAAACGTGGCCGATACCGGAACTTGCGGCTACGGTCGGGGGTACAGCAGGTTGCCGGAGGCCGTCGAGGTGTGCCGGCCACGACCGCTTTTGCCGGGAGGTGATGCCCCTGTCTTTGAGTGTCAGCTGTCAGCTGACATGGACACATCCTCGGTGCCGTTCGAATCGCCAGTGCGACAACAGATCACGGCGATTCAACCGGCTTCGGGACAATTCAGGAGGTAGTTGAATGTCCACAGTCATCCACCGCAAAGGCCAGCGCGAACCGAAGACCGCCGACCCACGGCCGACCGTGGAGGAGGGTCCCGTGCCCGACCGCCGATCAACCGAGAACGATTCCTACGATCCGGAGTTCGCCTTCGTCCGCCCACCGGGAACGGTGGACGCCGACGAGCCGGCCGAACCCACCGCGAAGGTCGTGTTCAGCGGCCGCAACGTCGAGATCCCCGACCACTACCGCATCTACGTCGGCGACAAACTCGCTCGTCTCGAGCGATTCGATCCGACCATCTACCGATTCGACGTCGAGCTGAACCACGAGCGCAACCGGAGACAGTCCAAGGTCTGTCAACAGGTGGAGATCACCGCGACGGGCAAGGGGCCGATCGTCCGGGCGCAGGCCTGCGGCGAGAACTTCTACGCCGCCCTCGAACACGCGCTCGACAAGGTCGAGTCCCGGCTGCGCCGCGTCAAGGACCGCCGCCGTGTCCATCACGGCAACCGTCGGCCGCTCTCGGTCGCCGAAGCCACCGAGATCGGTGCGCCGCCCCTCCGCGACAACCAGCTCTCCGTGGACGGTTTCGTCGGTGATTCGAACTCGACGGCGGCCGACTCCGCCGAACAGTGGGACGACGGCGTGGAGGAATACACACCCGGTCAGATCGTCCGCGTGAAGGAGCACACGGCCGTGCCGATGACCGTCGACGACGCGCTCTACGAGATGGAACTGGTCGGCCACGACTTCTTCCTGTTCCACGACAAGGAGACCGACAAGGCGTCCGTCGTCTATCGCCGGCACGCCTTCGACTACGGGCTCATCAGGTTGACCTGACGCCCGAGCGGGCCCCGCAGGCGGTCATCCGGTCGATGTCCGACGATCCGATCAGGGTCTGCTCAGCTCACCTCGGTACCATGGGATCCGGTCTGTGCGTTCGCGCGGGCCGGATTCCGTGTGTTTTCTACAGGTGAGGGACTCGATCCACGGTGCTGAACAAGCTGTTGCGTGTCGGCGAAGGCCGCATGGTCAAGCGACTCGATGCGATCGCATCGCACGTCGAGACGCTGTCCGATGACGTCGAGGCGTTGACCGACGCCGAGTTGCGTGCCAAGACAGACGAGTTCAGAGAGCGCATCGCCGACGGGGCGTCGCTCGACGAGCTGCTGCCCGAGGCCTTCGCGGTCGCCCGCGAGGCGGCGTGGCGAGTGCTCGACCAGAAGCACTTCCACGTGCAGATCATGGGCGGGGCGGCGCTGCACTACGGGAACATCGCCGAGATGAAGACCGGTGAGGGCAAGACGCTCACCTGTGTGCTCCCGGCCTACCTCAACGCGCTCTCCGGCGACGGCGTGCACGTGGTCACCGTCAACGACTACCTGGCCAAGCGCGACTCCGAGTGGATGGGCCGCGTGCACCGGTTCCTCGGTCTCGACACCGCCGTCATCCTCACCGGCATGAGCTCGGCCGCGCGGCGCGAGGCCTACGCCGCCGACATCACCTACGGCACGAACAACGAATTCGGCTTCGACTACCTGCGCGACAACATGGCGCACTCGCTCGAGGACCTCGTCCAGCGCGGCCACTCGTACGCGATCGTCGACGAGGTCGACTCGATCCTCGTCGACGAGGCCCGTACCCCGTTGATCATCTCCGGCCCCGCCGAGGGGTCGAGCAAGTGGTACACCGAGTTCGCGCGGATCGCCCCGCTGCTCGAGCGCGACGTGCACTACGAGGTCGACATCAAGAAGAAGACCGTCGGTGTCCACGAGGCCGGCGTCGAGTTCGTCGAGGACCGCCTCGGCATCGACAACCTCTACGAGGCCGCCAACTCGCCCCTGGTCAGCTACCTGAACAACGCGATCAAGGTCAAGGAGCTGTTCCAGCGCGACAAGGACTACATCGTCCGCAACGGCAACGTCATGATCGTCGACGAGTTCACCGGCCGCGTGCTCGACGGGCGTCGCTTCAACGAGGGCCTGCACCAGGCCATCGAGGCGAAAGAGGGCGTCGAGATCAAGGCCGAGAACCAGACGCTCGCCACGATCACACTGCAGAACTACTTCCGCCTCTACGAGAAGCTGTCCGGGATGACCGGTACCGCCGAGACCGAGGCCGCCGAGTTCGACCAGATCTACAAGCTCGGGGTGCTGCCGATCCCGACCAACAAGCCGATGATCCGCAAGGACCAGGGTGACCTGATCTACAAGACCGAGGAGGCGAAGTTCGCCGCGGTCGTCGACGACGTCACCGAGCGCCATGCGACGGGTCAGCCTGTCCTGATCGGTACGACCAGCGTCGAGCGTTCGGAATACCTCTCCCGCCAGCTCAAGAAGCGCGAGATCCCGCACAGCGTCCTGAATGCGAAGTTCCACGAGCAGGAAGCGCAGATCATCGCCGAGGCGGGTCGGCTCGGCGCGGTCACCGTGGCCACCAACATGGCCGGTCGCGGTACCGACGTCGTGCTCGGCGGCAACCCCGACATCATCGCCGACACCCGGCTTCGCAAGGCCGGTCTCGACCCGGTGCAGACCCCCGACGAGTACGAGGCCGCGTGGGACGAGGCCATCGAGGTCGCCCGCACCGACGCCGCGAAGGAGGCCGAGGAGGTCCGCGCGGCCGGCGGTCTGTACGTGCTGGGCACCGAACGCCACGAGTCACGCCGTATCGACAACCAGCTGCGCGGCCGTTCCGGCCGCCAGGGCGACCCGGGTGAGTCGCGGTTCTACCTGTCGGTCGCCGACGAGCTCATGCGTCGATTCAACGGCGGTGCGCTCGAGGCGATCATGAACCGGCTGCCCGACGACGTCCCCATCGAGGCGAAGATGGTGACCAAGGCGATCCGCAGCGCGCAGACGCAGGTCGAGCAGCAGAACTTCGAGATGCGCAAGAACGTGCTCAAGTACGACGAGGTGATGAACGAGCAGCGCAAGGTCATCTACGCCGAGCGCCGCACCATCCTCGAGGGCGAGGATCACCACGAGCAGGTCAAGCAGATGGTCGACGACGTCGTCGGGGCCTACGTCGACGGTGCGACCGCCGAGGGTTACGCCGAGGACTGGGATCTCGACGAGCTGTGGACCGCACTGCGTGCGCTGTACCCGATCGAGCTCGATCCGAAGGATGTCGTCGGTGAGTCCGAATACGGTGAGCGCGATGACATCTCGGCCGACGAGCTGCGCGAGAAGCTCGTCGCCGACGCGCGCGCCGCGTACGACACCCGTGAGAAGCAGATCGACGCGATCGCCGGCGAGGGCGCGATGCGACAGCTCGAACGGAGCGTGTTGCTGAGCGTGCTCGACCGCAAGTGGCGCGACCACCTGTACGAGATGGACTACCTGCGCGAGGGCATCCACCTGCGTTCGATGGCCCAGCGAGACCCGGTCGTCGAGTACCAGCGCGAGGGCTTCGACATGTTCCACGGCATGCTCGAGGGCTTGAAGGAAGAGACGCTGAGTATCCTGTTCAACGCGCAGGTGCAGACACAGCAGCCGGCGGCCGAGCAACCGCTCCCGAGTGCTGCCGACCTGCGCGCGGCCGTGGGCGCGGGTGCCCCGGCACCGGTGCCCGCTCCCGCTCCGGCCGCCGACTCTGGTGCTCAGGCCCCGGCCGCCCTGCGGGCCCCGACTCAGTCGGCGGACGCGGCGGTCACATACTCGGGCCCGGGCGAGGGCGGCGGTACGGTCGTGCACTCCGAGGAGGAGGAGCTCTCGGGCGCCGCGGAATCCGCCAGCCGTCGCGAGCGCCGCGCCGCGGCCCGCGCCACCACCAAGGGGTCCCGGCCGAAGCCGCCGAAGTCCAAGAAGCAGCGCCGCTGACCGGCGCCCCAAGCGGGTGCCGCCACCAGCAGTGACCGCCGACGGTCGGTCCCGGAGATGTCCGGGACCGACCGTCGACGTTTTTCTCGGATTCGATGGAACCGGGACGCCGCCCCGTGCGTCCAAATCCCATGCGTCCACTCCTGGCGGGTCCTGAACTCGCACCCACGAGCACGTCGCGGCCGCACGGATCGCGGCCGTCGCAGCAGACACCGCGGGTCCGGGTTCGTCCGGCGCCGCCGTACGAGCCCGCCGGTCCGGTGGTGGCAGCACCGCACGGCCTCGCGACTCCGACGGCCATCCGGCCGTTCCCGGGGTCGGCTCCGGGTGCCGGTTCGGCGCGCAAGACCGCGGTCGCCGCGGCCGAGGCCCGCCGCTTCACCGTTGCGGTGTCCCGGCTGCTGTTCGAGGTGGTCGATCGGCGTCGCTCGGTCGCGCACCTCGGCGACGTCGTGTCGCCGGCGATCGCCGACCAGGTCGCAGCCCTCGTCCGGCACGACGCCTTTCGGATTCCGGAGCCGACCGGAACCGGGACGCCAGGGACCGCATCGACGCCGGCGGCGACGCAGATGTCGACCGGGAACGTGCTGCGGCGCGTGCACGTCCAGGTGTGCGATCCCAGCGCCGCAGAGGTGTTCGGCTCGTACGAGGGAGGTGGGCGGACCCGGGCGTTCGCGGGCCGCATCGAGCGCAAGCCGATCCGGGTCCGCGGCGCCGCGGACCCGGGCCGGCGATCGTTGGGTCGAGTGGAATACCGGTGGCAGCTGGTGGCCCTCGAGTTCGGCTGACGGGTAGCTCCAGCGCAGACCACGGAAATCCGCGTCGGCGGCTACGATCGGCGTCGTGGTCACCCGTCTGTCGCCCCGCGACGCGATGTACTACTTCCTCGACGATTCGCGGTCCACGACCCACCTCGGGGCGTTGCTGATCGTCGATCCCGCGGCCGCGCAGGCCACCTCGGAGAACGCCGAACCGGGCGACACCGGATCCGAAGCGTCCGACGCGGCCAGGCGAGCGTCACGGCAGTCGACGCTCGACTACGCGGGCCTGGTCTCGCTGGTCGAGAACCGCCTCCAACTCATCCCGCGGTATCGCCAGGTCGTCCGTGAGGTGACGCTCGGGCTCGCGCGCCCGGTCTGGGTCGACGACCCCGACTTCGACATCAACTTTCACATCCGTCGCGCGGGTCTGCCGCGGCCCGGTGGAGCCGTCGACGTCGACGAACTCGTCGCCCGGGTGATGTCGCGGCCGCTCGACCGCACGCGACCGCTCTGGGAGATGTATCTCATCGAGGGTCTCGCCGACGGCCGACTCGCGATCCTGACCAAGTCGCACCGATGCCTCATCGATGATGCGGGCAGCCGGGAGATCAGTGAGGTCATCTGCGACGACACCGAGACAGCGGAACTGCTGCCGGAGGAGTTGTGGATGCCGGGCAGGCCGCCGGGCGGCACCCATCTCGTCGCCGGTGCCCTCGCCGAGGCGCTCGCGCGTCCGGGCGACCTCGTGGACACGGTGCTCCACGGCAACGGAATCGTGTCCGAGATGCGGTCCGCCGTCGGCACGACCGTGCGGCGCGTGGGGGACGTGGTGTCGCAGCTGACCGACTCGGCGCCACGCAGTCCGTTGAACAACGCGGGTACCACCACCCGGTCCTTCACCACCGTCGCGCTGCCGCGACGGGGCTGCGCAAAGGTCGCCGAGCATCACGGTTGCACCATCAACGACGTCGAGCTGGCCATCATCTCCGGGGTCATGCGCAGGTGGATGCTGTCGTTCGATCCGGCCGAGGTGCCCGCCGACACCGTGCGGGTCGTCGTGCCGCTGTCGGCACGCGACCCGGGTGTCGAGCGCGCGGCCGAGCCGGAACCCGGGTGGATCGGGGTCGGCAAACCGAGTTTCGTCACCGATCTGCCGGTGGGGGAGAGCAATCCGGCCGTTCGGCTGGCGCAGGTGGCCGGTCTGGCCGACCGATATGCGCAGTCGCCGCGCCGGATGACTCTCGGTCCCAGCCCGCTCTTCCCCGAACTGGGTGTGGTGCCGTTCCCGGAGATCAGCTCTCGGGCGTTCCGGTCGCTGAACAGCCGTGCCTACAACGTGCCGGTGGCGATGAGCACGTCGCCGGTGCCGGACCGTTTCGTCCTCGGCGCACCGGTGCGCCAGGTCTTCTCGATTCCCACCCTCGTGTCGCAGCGTGCGCTGGCGATCAGCGTGGTCGAGTACCGTGACCATCTGCACTTCGCCTTCGTCGCCGACCGCGGGGTCATCGCCGATCTGCCCGCGATGGCCGACTACGTCTTCGAGTCCCACGAAGAGCTGACCAGATGAGCTGACCCAGCCCTACCGCTGGCCGAACGGGAGTAGTTGACGAATGAGGGTGTACCTGCCGGCGACGTTGGCGATGCTGTTGCGGCTCGATACCGACGGCGAGTTCCGTCCGCTGGGCGGCACGGGTTTCGCCCTGACGCCCGCGCTGCGTGAGGCCTTCGTCTCCGGGGATGACGAGGAGCTGTCCGAGGTCGCGCTGCGCGAGGCCGCGCGTGCGTCGTTGCGCCTGCTCGCCGGGGAGGCCCCGGAGGCCGGCGACCGCGAGTCCGAGTCCGAACTGGTCGCCGACGAGGCGGTCACCGACCCCGCGGACACCCCGCGTCTGCCGCCCCGGCGCGTGGTCGTCGCGGCCGACGTGGAGGACGTGACACTGCGTCCCGACCTGGACGACGCGGTGGTCAAGATCGCCGGGCCCGTCCCGGTGTCGGCGATCGCGTCGGTGCATGTCGACGTCGCCGAGGCGGAGCCGAAGGTCCGTGCGGCCGTGGTGGTCATCGACGCCGCCGACATGGGTGACCTCGATGCCGAACTCGCGGTCGGCGACGTCGAGGACTTCGATCTCGCGTGGTACGCGACTCAGGAACTGCCGTTCCTCCTCGAGCTGCTCTGAACCGAACCACTAACCTACGGTTGCGTAGGTTATGGTGGCTCCGACACGTTCCCCGACGTCGAAGGCGGTAAGTGAGATGGGTTTGCTCGAGAGGTTCGAGGAACCGGTTTCCGGCGTCGCGGCCCGCAGCCGCGGCTCGCAGTGGGCCCGCGCCGCGCTCACCCGGATCACGACGCCGCTCCTGCCCGACGACTATCTCCACCTGGCGAATCCGTTGTGGTCGGCCCGCGAGCTGCGGGGCAAGGTCGTCTCGGTGACCAAGGAGACCGAGGACACCGCGACGATCCGCATCCGGCCCGGTTGGGGCTTCTCGTTCGACTACGCCCCGGGTCAGTACATCGGCATCGGCGTCCTGATGGAGGGCCGCTGGGCGTGGCGTTCCTATTCGCTGACCTCGACCCCCGACTCGTCGGCGAACGACAAGACGATCTCGATCACGGTCAAGGCGATGCCCGAGGGCTTCTTGTCCAGTCACCTGGTGAACGGTCTCCGGCCCGGCACGGTCGTCCGTCTCGCCGCACCGCGCGGGGAGTTCGTGCTGCCGGACCCGTTGCCGGCGAAGGTTCTCTTCGTGACCGCCGGAAGCGGACTCACGCCCATCATCTCGATGCTGCGCACCGCACGACACCGCGACCAGCGCACCGACATCACACTCGTGCACTCGACGCCCACGCCGGCCGATCTGCTCTTCGCCGACGAACTCCGGGACCTGGCGGACAGCGGCGTCGTCGACCTGCATGTGCAGTACACGCGAACCGACGGGCAGATCACTCCCGACGTGCTGCCGTCCCTCTGCGCCGACTGGCGCGAACGTCAGACCTGGGCGTGCGGACCCGCCGGGTTCCTCGACGGCCTGCAGCGCCTCTATGCGGAGGCGCACCTGACCGAGCAGTTGCACATCGAGCGGTTCGCCCTCGAACGCGGCGTCGTCGGGGCACAGGGCGGTACGGTCACGTTCTCCCGGTCCGGGAAATCGGCGGTCGTCGACGGCGCGACCACGCTGCTCGAGGCGGGGGAGGCCGCGGGCGCGATGATGCCGTTCGGATGCCGGATGGGGATCTGCCAGAGCTGCGTGGTCATGCTCGACAAGGGATGCGTGCGCGACCTGCGTTCGGGCGTCGAACACGTCGAGGGCGAACGCATCCAGACCTGTGTTTCCGCCGCGGCGGGGGACTGCACCCTCGCCGTCTGAGCAGCGTCTTCGTCTCGTGTGGCTCGCGCCCATCGGTGAGCCGGTAGGGTGAACGACGTGCGTGGCGAGAGGAATCTGTTCTGTGGAAACGCCGGCGAAGGCACCAGTGACCGCTGAGGCTCCGGCCCCCAGCGAGATCCCCGTCCTGAGTGACGGAGGCGTCACCCTGCGGCCGCATGAGCCCCACGACCTCGACCGGATGGTCGAACTCGCGGCGGATCCGGCCATGATGCGGTGGACCCCGATCCCGGCACCGTACAGCCGTGCGGCAGCCGAACGCTTCGCCCTCGACTATGCGCCGCGCAGCTGGGCGAAGGGCACCCGGATGCTGTGGGCCGTCGAGTTCGACGGCCGGTTCGTCGGCACCGTCGACATCGAGGGCGAGGGCCCGCTCACCCGACTCAGCTACGACCTGCACCCCGACGCCCGCGGGTGGGGCGTGATGAAGCGCGCCGTCCTGCTGGCCGTCAACTACGCATTCACCGAAGCGGACAAAGAGGTCGTCCGATGGACGACCGTCGCCGGCAACATCGACGCGCTGCGGGTGGCCCACTCCTGCGGATTCCGTCTCGACGCCGCGGTTCCCAACGGCATCGAGGTCCGCGGTCACATCCGCGACGCCTGGGTCGGATCGCTGCACGCAGGCGATCCTCAGCATCCCAAGACCGATTGGCGGACAGACATTTTCGAGACCGAGCGGTTCCGCCTGCGGCCGCTCGCGGAGACCGACGACCCGCGCATCCGGGAGACGCTCGACGACCCGGTGTCGCGCAAGTACCTGTTCGCGCGCCCCGATCCGCTGGAACTCGAACACGCCGCGGCCGAACGCCTCCGCAAGTGGTGGACGGCTGCGCAGGGCACGACATGCACCTGGGCGGTGGCGGATCGCGAGACCGACGACTACCTGGGCGACATCACCCTGCTGCACATCGACGAGGTCACCGGCGCCGAGGCGGGTTTCTACACGCACCCCGAGGCCCGCGGCAAAGGCGTTCTGGGCGAGGCATTTCCGGCTGCGGTCCGGTACGCCTTCGACAAGCTGGGGTTCCGCCGCCTCACCCTCTTCGCCGCCGACAGCAACGAGGGCAGCAAGAAGCTCGCCCGCATCGCCGGCTTCCGCGAGTTCGGCACACAGAAACTCGCCGCCCGGTCCGACGGCGTCTTCGAGGACCTCGTGGGATTCGAGCTGTTCCGCGACGACTACGAGGCCGACCGCAAGGACTGACTAGTCCCGCCCCGTCGACCATTCACTGTCTCGCGTCGACTGTGCAGCTTCCTCGCCGGCACGGAACCCGTTCCGTTGATCGGTTGAGTCCCGGTTCGTCACACTCACTGGACACGACGCCGTCGCCAACCTACGCTTGCGTAAGTTACGGAAACGTAGGCGTAGGCAGCGGTTGACACGCGCACCTCGAAGTCGCGCCATCGACCGACCACCGGCGAAGGGAACCACACGTATGGCGATCTCCGACATCCCCGAATACGCGCACCTGACCGAGTCCGACGTGGCCGCTCTGGGAGCCGAACTCGACGCGATCCGCGCCGACATCGAAGCCGACCGTGGTGAGCGGGATGCGCGGTACCTGCGCAACACGATCCGATTCCAGCGCGGGCTGGAGGTCACCGGCCGCGCCCTGCTGTTCGGTTCGACTCGGAAGTCGGCCTGGTGGGCGGGTGCGTGCGCCCTCGGCGTCGCGAAGATCGTCGAGAACATGGAGCTCGGGCACAACGTGATGCACGGGCAGTGGGACTGGATGAACGACCCGGAGGTGCACAGCACCACCTGGGAGTGGGACAACACCGACCCGTCGGCGCACTGGAAGCACACCCACAACTACATCCATCACAAGTACACGAACGTGCTGGGCATGGACGACGATGTGGGCTACGGACTGCTGCGCGTCACGCGCGATCAGCGGTGGCGTCCGTTCAACTACGGAAATCTCGTGTACAACACGATTCTCGCGCTCGCCTTCCAGTACGGGGTCGCCGTGCAGCACCTCGAGCTGGGCAAGAAGCGCAAGACCCCGGAGGCCCAGGAAGAGTTCCGGCGCAATCGCAACGAGGTCTTGTCGAAGATCGGCAAGCAGGTCGCCAAGGACTACCTCGCCTATCCCGCGCTGGTCAGTGCCGCGACGGGGCACAAGGTCGGCTACGGCCGCGCGTATGCCAAGGCTGCGACCGCGACCGCGCTCGGCAACGTCATCCGCAACGTGTGGAGCAACGCAGTCATCTTCTGCGGGCACTTCCCGGACGGCGCGGAGAAGTTCACCAAGCAGGACATCGACAACGAGACGCAGGCGGAGTGGTACCTGCGCCAGATGCTCGGCAGCGCCAACTTCGACGCCGGATTCCCCCTGGCCTTCATGAGCGGGAACCTGTCGTACCAGATCGAGCACCACATCTTCCCCGATCTCCCCAGCAACCGGTACGCCGAGATCGCGGTACGTGTGCGCGCGCTGTGCGACAAGTACGACCTCCCGTACACCTCGGGTCCGTTCCCGGTGCAGTACGCGAAGGCGTGGCGGACCATCGCCAAGCTCTCGCTGCCGGACAAGTACCTGTCGGCGACCGCGGACGACGCACCCGAGACCGCTTCCGAACGCCGCTTCAAGCAGGGCCTGCCCGAAGGCGCGCGTCTGCAGGCGACGATTGACGAGACCACCGGCGCGCGCCGGGGACTCCGCTCGGCCATCGCGTCGCTCCGCTCCCGGCGGCGCGACCGGACTGCGCCTCGCTCGCTCCGCTCCCGGATCGGCGCCGATTCGTCGGCCACCCGCTCCGACGAGCAGGCCGCCTGATCGGCGCAGGTCAGACGGCCGGCACACATCGAGACCAAGGCAGTGGCCTCGACAGGGGCATAATGAGGCGCAATGGCAATCACTGATATCAACGAGTACGCGCACCTGACCGACGCCGACGTGGAAGCACTCGGTGCCGAGCTCGACGCGCTCCGCCGCGAGATCGAGGCGGACCGCGGCATGCGCGACGTCCGGTATCTCCGGCGCACCATCTTGGCGCACCGTGCTCTCGAGGTCGCAGGCCGCGCGGCTCTCATGGGCAGCCGTTCCCGGCCGCTCTGGCTGCTGGGCACCGGAGCGCTCGCGCTGTCGAAGATCATCGAGAACATGGAGCTCGGGCACAATGTGATGCACGGGCAGTGGGACTGGATGAACGACCCGGAGGTCCACTCGACCACCTGGGAATGGGACATGGTGTGCGCCTCGCCGCACTGGAAGCACTCCCACAACTACATCCATCACAAGTACACCAACGTCCTCGACATGGACCACGACGTCGGTTACAAGACCCTCCGGGTCACACGGGACGAACCGTGGAAGCCCAAGCAGCTCCTCCAGCCGGTCACCAACATCCTGCTCGCCGCGCTGTTCGAGTGGGGGATCGGTCTGCACGACCTCTCCATCAAGGACGTCATCTCGGGGAAGAAACCCAAAGAGGTCGCGATCCCGCAGCTGAAGGTGTTCGCGCGCAAGGTCGGCAAGCAGTTGGCCAAGGACTATGTCCTGTTCCCCGCGCTGTCGGGACCGAACTTCAAGCACACGCTGACCGCGAACCTCAGTGCCAATCTGATCCGCAACGTTTGGGCCTACGTCGTCATCTTCTGTGGGCACTTCCCGGACGGCGCGGAGAAGTTCACCGCGGAGTCGCTCGAGAACGAGACCCAGGGCCAGTGGTACCTGCGCCAGATGCTCGGCACGGCCAACTTCGACGCCGGGCCCGCGATGGCCTTCTTCAGCGGAAATCTCTGCTACCAGATCGAACACCATCTCTACCCGGACCTGCCGAGCAACCGGTACGCCGAGATTGCGGTGCGGGTACGCGCGCTCTGCGACAAGTACGATCTGCCCTACACCACGGGATCGATTGTGGTGCAGTATCTTCAGACGCTGCGCACGATCAACAAGCTGGCCCTGCCCGACTCGTTTCTGCGCGACACCGCCGACGATGCCCCGGAAACCGCGTCGGAGAAGCGTTTCGCCGGGATGACCCCCCGCGCCGCCGGCCTCAAGACCGCGATCCGCGAGCTGCGCGCCCGGCGTCGCCGGCGGTAGCACGCGCGCGGTCACTCCGCCGTCCGTGGCTCCTCGGCCGCGTCACCCTCGCCGCCGCTGACCGCCACCAAGAGGTGGCGCACGGCCATCGCGCGACGATACGAGTGACCGGTCAGCTCGTCGAGCTTGCACTCGGGATCGGCCGGTGGGCCCAGATGTGTACAGCCGCGGGGACATTCCTCGATGGCGGCGTGGAGATCGTCGAAGGCGGCGACGATGTCGTCGGGTCCGACGTGCGCGAGTCCGAACGACCGGATGCCGGGGGTGTCGATGACCCAGCCACGCGGGCCACCGTCATCGGGCAGGGCCAACGCCACCGACTGGGTGGACGTGTGCCGGCCCTTGCCCACTCCCGACACCACGCCGGTCGCCCGATATGCGTCCGGGACGAGACGATTGACCAGAGTGGACTTGCCGACCCCGGAGTGGCCGATGAATGCGGTGATCCGACCGCGCAACGTCGACAGGATCTCGTCGAGCGGGTCGTCGCGGCCCGCGCACACCACCGGCAAGTCGAGATCGGCGAAGGCCGCGGTGAATTCGGCGGGATCGGCGAGATCCGATTTCGTCAGGCACAGGATGGGGGACAGGCCGCCCACATAGGCCGCGGCCAGTGCGCGTTCGACGAATCCGGTGCGCGGCGGTGGATCCGCCATGGCGGTCACGATGAGGAGCGCATCAGCATTCGCCACGACGATCCGCTCGTAGGGGTCGGAGTCATCGGCGGTGCGGCGCAACACCGTTCGACGATCGGCCACCCGGACGATGCGCGCCAGCGTGTCGGGCCGGCCGGACAGGTCGCCCACCACCGACACGTCGTCGCCGACGACGATCGGGGTGCGACCCAGTTCGCGGGCGCGCATCGCGACGACGCGCCGATCCGGGTCGCCGTCGAGCACCACGCCCCAGCGACCGCGATCGACCGAGACCACCATGCCCTGCTCGGCGTCGTCGTGGGACGGTCGCGTCTTGGTGCGCGGTCGGGTGCCCTTCCCGGGACGGACCCGGACGTCGGATTCGTCGTAGCTCGCCGCGCGGCGACTCAACGGCGCGCCTGTCCTCGAGAGCTCATGCGCGCCCCAGCATCTGCTGCCACATCCCCGGGAAGTCAGGCAGCGTCTTGCTCGTCGTCTCGATGTCGGCGACCACCACTCCGGGTGTCACCAGGCCGACGATGGCTCCGGCGGTGGCCATCCGGTGGTCGGCGTAGGACTCCCAGGTCCCCCCGCGTAACGGGGAACCGGCGGTGCCGGTGATGCGTAGTCCGTCGCCGGTTTCGGCGCATGTCCCACCCAGGCGGGTGATCTCCGTGGTGAGCGCGGCGAGCCGGTCGGTCTCGTGGCCGCGGAGATGGGCGATCCCGGACAGTACCGACTCCCCGTCGGCGAGCGCGCACAGCGCGGCGATGGTGGGGGTGAGCTCGCCGATGTCCCGGAGGTCGAGGTCGACGGCCTTGAGTACCGCGGGTCCGCGCACCGACAGCGTGCCGTCGAGATGCTCGACGGCGCAACCCATCGCGGCGAGGACGTCCGCGATCCGTGCACCGGGCTGGGTGGTCACGGCGGGCCAGTACGGCACCCGCACGGTACCGCCGGTGACGGCTGCCGCGGCGAGGAACGCGGCCGCGTTCGACAGGTCGGGCTCGACCGTCCAGTCGACGGCCGCGATCGGCCCGGGAGCAACGCGCCAGACATTCGGTTCGGAGGTGTCGACGACGACGCCGGCCGTCGCCAGCATCTCCACGGTCATGTCGATGTGCGGGGTCGACGGGACGGCCGCGCCGACGTGCCGGACGACGACGCCGGCCTCGAACCGGGCCGCCGACAACAGGAGCCCCGACACGAATTGCGATGACCCGGATGCGTCGATGGTGACCTCGCCGCCGGGCACGGTGCCGGTGGCGTCGATGGTGAACGGCAATCGATCGCCGTCGACGGCGACACCCAGCCCGCGCAACGCGTCGAGGATGGTGGTCTGCGGCCGTTTGCGCGCGTGGGGATCGCCGTCGAAGATCACGCGCCCGGTGGCCAGGGCCGCGGCCGGCGGCAGGAACCGCATCACGGTCCCGGCGAGGCCGCAGTCGATCGCGGCACCCCGCAGGGGTCCGGGCACGATCGAGACCGTGGTCTCGCTCGCGGGGTCGATGCGGATCTCGGCGCCCAGGGCCTCGAGCGCGGCGAGCATCAGGTTCGTGTCGCGGCTCCGGAGGGTTCCACGGACGGTCGACGGCCCCTCGGCGAGGGCGGCGAGGACGAGAGCGCGGTTGGTGATCGACTTGGAACCCGGCAACTCCACGGTTGCATCCAGGCCGCCTCCGGCGGTTGCATCCAGGCCGCCTTTGGTGATCGTCGGCGCGTTCCAGGAACTCATGGCGTCCAGTCTGTCATGGGGTGCTCACGTTCCCCGGCGCCGATGGGCCGTCCACGGCGGTGGGTTCCCGATCTATCGCGTGTCCTTGCGCAGCGGGTGATCGGCGGGGATCTGGACGACGATCAGGGTCCGGCCGTCGGGATCGGTCGCGTGCATCTCGATGAGACCCCACGGCTCGGTGTGCGGTTCGCGGGTCACGGGAACGCCGCGGTCGCGGAACTCGTCGGCGACGGCCTCGGCATCCCGGACCTGAAGCCAGAGAACCGAATCGCTGGACGGGGCCGGCTCGTCGGTCTTCATGTGCGACGAGATCTCGATGAGCCCGTTGCCGGCGAAGAACACGACACCACCCGGATACTCGCGGTGGATCGGCAGCCCGAGCCGGTCGCGGTAGAACGACTGCAGGCGTTCGGGATCGGCCGAGAGCAGGAGCACCCGGCTGGCCACGACCTCCATCTACTGCCCCTCGGTGGTGCCGGCGGAGCCGCCCAGGGCGTGTCCGCGGTTGAGGTCGCTCCCGTGGCTCGCGGCCTCGTACGCGGCCCGTTCGCGGGCCAGCCGTTCCGTCTCGCCGATGGGCGTCGAATCGCCGAACGCGAACGCGGAATCGTGCGGCCACTCGTGCGGGAGGTCGGGGTCGACGATGCGCCCGTCGTCGTCGATCGGCTCGGGATCAGAACTGGGGGACATGGGTTCCACGATAGGCCGAACCGGGCGCGGTGCGCGGGATTCGGGAGCGGCCCGACCGTTGCGCGATCGTGCGGTCGTCGCAGTACAACCGCAAGATCAGCGGCCTAGCGTTGTCGTGGTCGGGCTACCGCACGATCACCGGGAGGGAATATGACCAGCATCGAGCACCGGACCGAGCACCGAGACTTCGCCGAACCCGACGAGGTACGCACCTTCGGGCACGGGCAGGTGGAGCTACTCACCGTTGGGACGTCGGACATCGGCCGGCTGACCCTGGAGCCCGGCTGGCGATGGTCGGTCGACGTCAAACCGATCGCCGGTACCGAACTGTGTGAGGCACCGCATTTCCAGTATCACGTCTCCGGGGTCCTGCACATCGTGATGGCCGACGGCACCGAGTTCGACGCCGGGCCGGGATCGATCACGTCCCTGCCGTCCGGCCACGACGCCTGGGTGGTCGGCGACGAACCCGTGGTGCTCGTGGACTTCTACGGCGCCAGCAACTACGCCAAACAGCAGACCGGGTGACGACCGACCACGGTCCGAACCGAGCCCGTCACGAACCGCGCCGCGAGAACCCGCCCGAGGTGTAGCCGTCCCAGGTGTCGAAGAGCCGCAACACCTTCGGGTCACCGAGGCACTTGATGTGATCGGCCAGGTCCTTGGGCGTGGCCGGATTGGTGACGATGAACGGGTGCAGCGACGAGTCGTGGTCGGCCAGGTAGCGAAGCGTGTCGGGCGGGGTGTCGGGGTCGGCGGCCGCCAACGCGTCACGCGGGTCGAAGGCGGCGGCGCGCACGCCGTCGGCGCCGGAGAGGTCGGTTGATCCGTCGGGTGCACCGACCACCGCGATGTCGCCGGTGTTGTGGTAGTCGACCGGATCGGCGGAGACGCTGCGCGTGTTGAGCAGGAGGTTCAACACGATCGCGGTGAGCGCACCCGCGGAGATCCCCGAATGGAAGATGGTCTGGAACCAGTCGGGGAACTGGGCGTAGAGATCCAGGACCACGTTGACCGGCGCCTCGCCGAGTTCGCGGTCGGTGTAGTAGATCTTGGCCTCGGTCAGCATGGCGACACCGACCGAGATCGCGACGACCAGGATGTTCGTGTTGTTCAGCTTCGCCTTCGCGAGCGTCCGGATGCCGCTGGCCGCGACCATGCCGAACAGGGCGACGCCGGCGCCGCCGAGTACCGGCAGCGGTATGCGCTCGACGACGGCGGCCATCTTGGGCAGCAGGCCGAGGACCACCAGGATCACGCCGGCGCAGGTCGCGACGTGGCGGGTCTTGACCCCGGTGATCGCGACGAGGCCGACGTTCTGCGCGAAGGCCGTGTAAGGGAACGTGTTGAACACGCCGCCGAGTGCGGTGCCCAGGCCGTCGGCGCGCATTCCGTCGGCCAGCTTGCGCGGGGTGATCTTCTTGTCGACGATCTCGCCGACGGCGACGATGTCGCCGGTGGTCTCGGTCATGATCACGACGCCCACGATGATCATCGAGATGATGGCGCTGACCTCGAAGGTGGGTGCGCCGAACTGGAACGGCTGCGGGATGCCGACCCACGGGTACTCGCCGACCTGATCCCAGTGCGTCATGCCGAACGGGATCGCGATCAGGGTGCCGACCGCCAGGCCGAGCAGGATCGACACCCGGCGGATCGCCGCGGGGGCGAATCGTTCGATGCCGATGATGACGGCCAGGGTGAGGAATCCGAAGGCGATGTTCTTCGGGTCGCCGAAGTCGGGCCCCGCGGCGGTGCCGCCGCCGAACCAGCCGGCCGCCACCCGCATCAGCGACACCCCGATGATGAGGATGATCGTCCCCGTGACCAGCGGCGGGAAGAAGCGGATCAGTCTCCCGACGATCGGTGCGACGGCGATCATGAACAACCCGCACGCGATGACCGACCCGTAGATGGCGGTGATGCCGTACGAGGTCCCGATGGTGATCATCGGGCCGACCGCGGCGAAGGTGACGCCCTGCATCAGCGGGAGTCGGACCCCGAACCGCCAGAACCCCACGGCTTGCAAGATCGTCGCGATGCCCGCCACGAACAGGTCCGCCATGATCAGGTGGACGATGTCACCCTGCTCGAGTTGGCCGGCGCCGACCATCGCGCCGCCGACGATGAGGGGTACCGCGACGGCCCCGGCGTACATGGCCAGGACGTGCTGGAGGCCGAGCGGGAACAGCTTGATGAACGGCGGGATCTCGTCCACCGGATGTGCGGCGGACCTTCCGTTCTTGACGACATCGAGAACCGACATGGTCGTCAGTTCTACGGTTCGCACGTTTCCGCGAAGGCGCGAGCGTGTATCCGCGACGTTTCCGCCAAGATATATCCGTGATGGCCACCGCCTCCCGCCGTAGCGCGGGAATCCTGCTCTATCGCCGGACGACGTCGGCCGACGGTGCCGCTGCCGTCGAAGTTCTCCTCGTGTTCCCCGGGGGTCCGATCTGGGCGCGTAAACCGGACGCGGGGTCGTGGTCGGTGCCCAAGGGGCTCGTCGAACCGGGCGAGGACGAGTGGGCCGCCGCGCGACGTGAGTACGCCGAGGAGATCGGGAGCCCGGTGCCCGACGCCCCGCCGATCGAACTCGGCGAGGTCAGATTGAAGAGCGGTAAGCGGGTCATCGGGTTCGCCGTGGAAGGCGACCTCGACGTCGTGTCGGTCGTCAGCAACACGTTCGAGCTGATGTGGCCGCCGCGGTCGGGACGGATGCAGGCGTTCCCCGAGATCGACCGCGCCGAATGGTGTTCCGTCGATCTCGCGCGGACCCGGCTCAACCCCGCTCAGGTTCCGTTCGTCGACCGTCTGCTCGAGGCGCTGGGGTCCGCGGACCCGGCGTCACCGAGGAGGTAGGTGCGCGTCAGGTCTCGCCACAGCGGGAGATGCGGGTCGGTCAGCGGGTCGCGCCGGTCGATGAGGTAGGTGGTCGCCGCACCGCGCATGCTCGTCAGGAGCAGCGGGTAGAGGGCGGCGTAGCGCGGCGACGCGGTCAACTCGGGACCGAGGAACCCGGCGACCGCGCGCCGGACGGTCTGGCCGATCTCGCGTTCGGTGGGGAGCAGGGCCGTCCGCAGATTGGCATTGGTCCGTGCCGCGACCCACAACTCCATCGACGCGACGAAGTACGGCTGGTGGAACGTCGACCAGCCGACATCGGTGGCCAGCGCGATGCGCTCGACCGGATCGGCCGGCCACTCGACGTGGCTGGGCAGTTCGGCGATGCGGGTGCGGGCGAGGTGTCCGACGGCCGCCATCAGCAGGACGTCCCGCGACGGGTAGTGGTGCAACAGCCGGCCCCGGCTCACGCCCGCCTCGTTCTGGATGGCGACCGTGCTCGCGGCGGCGTATCCGCGATCGACGAGGACTCGGATCGCGGCATCGAGGATGCGGGTCTGCGTGACCCCGCTGCGTTGCTGCCGCGCGCGCGGGGCGCCGGGAGAGGTGGTCACACGAGGATCGTAGTTCGGCGCGGCGCGGATGACCCGCGGCCTCACACGTCGAGGATGTGCGGGAGGCCCGCGCGGTAGCGATCGCGGTCGATCTGCTTGAGCGGCTCGAGCATCGGCAGTTCCCAGAGCGGGAAGACGGTCGCCGCGCGGGCGGGGCTGTCGGCCGCGGCGATGATCGCGTTGGTCACCCGGCGGCCGGATTCGTTGGCGCCCTCCATCGTCGCGAGATCGATGTTGCTCCGGACATGGTCGCCGCCGATGAACAGATTCGGAATCGACGTGTAGGCGTTCGGCCGGTTCTTGTACGAGCCGGCGGTGTTGACCATGAGCGGTGTGGCGTTGGCGATGGACGGCGACCAGGTGATCCCGGGGTCGAGGGACCAGGTGACGATCTCCTCCGAACGCAGGAGCTTCCGGGCCCCCGAGTTCATCGCTCGGCTCATCTGGGCCCACACTTCCCGCGCGATCTCTTGCCGGGTGCACTGTTTGGCGGGTTTGCCGTAGAGGATGCCTGGCTTCTCCCACTCCGAGATGTCAATGGACAGACAATCTTTCACCCGCCCGTCGCCGTAGGTGCGCGCGAAGTCGACGTTCCAGGGGCGGGCCTGGAACAGGCCGGTCAGAGCCCAGGGGGTACCCAGCGCGGCGATGTGGCTCGGCGGCATGTCGGCGCGCCGGGACAGGAAGTACTGGATGCCGACCATCCAGTCGTCCTTGAGAGCGTGGATACCGGCCAGCGACGGGTCGGCCGTGACCAACTCGGGCGACAACAACGGACGGAGGCGATCGATGGGCATGGCGGCGACATACCAATCGGCATCGACCGGAGCGCCGGAGGTGAGTTGCGCTCCACTGATCCGGCCGCGCGCCAGATTCAGTCGCGCCAGGCCGGTCCCCATCTCGAAGCGGACGCCGCGACCGCGGAGGTGGGCCACCCACGGGTCGATCCACGCATGATTGGTGGGGCGGTTGAGGATTCGGTCGACGCCGCCGTGCACGAGCCCGGCGTCGTATCCGCTGATCAATCCGGTCGCCGACGTGGCCAGTGCCAGTCCGATCTGGCCGATGGTCCGTGCCGAGGCGGTGTCGGGTTTCGCGGCGACAAGCGCTCGCGTGAGGGCGCCCACGAGATATCGCTGATACGCCCGTGACTTGCCCTTGGACTTCACGAACTGCATCCAGGACTGATTCTCCCACTGGCCGATTCGACGTTCGGTGCAACTGGTCGCGATGATCAGCTCGCGGGTGACGAAGAACGCGAGTTCGGGAGGCGGCACATCGACGACGAACTTGAGTCCGGTCATGAACGCGTTGCGCAGGTTGTCCAGCGTCACGATCTCGTTCGCGTGCTGGACGAAACCCATGATCGATGCCGGAGCGGTGGTCGGGGCATACCCGGCGTCGTCGAAGGCGATGACCGCCGACTCGACGTCGATGAGGTGACGGTCACGAACGTTGCTGTTGCCGACGGGGATTCGCTCCATGGTGTCCGGCACGTGCTGGTAGCAACCCGGGAAGAACCGGAAACCGTGCTCGCCGGGGAGTGCGAGGCGACCACCCCGTGCGGTGCCGGGGACGTCGTGGCTGTAGGCCTTGCCGCCGAGGCGCGACGGCTCGTAGACCGTGACCCCGAAGCCGCGCTCGACGAGTTCGTGCGCGGCGGACAAGCCGGCCATCCCGCCGCCGAAGATCGCGACGTCGCGGCCGCGGCCGGCGCCGGAGCGGGGCACCGCCCGCGCCGAGGGGACCGTGACGCCCGGTAGGGCCACTGCGGTACCGGCCAGGACTGCGGCGGCAGCCGATCCGCGCAGCATGGACCGGCGCGGAAAGCTGTTCGGCGAGTTGCTGTTCGAAGTGGAAGTGGCGTCCGACATCCCCATGACCCCTTTGTCGACGACTGTCCGCGGCGATGGAGAACAGTCAGCGTTGACTAATCTGCTGTGATGTCTACCACAGCGTCAAAGTGGGTCGGACGGTTTTGGCGAATCGTCTCACGGGGTGCTCCGACGCGCCCCGCGGTTGCCTACGACGGTTCGCGGCCGGTGAGGGTGCGTTGGCGAAAGTACTCGTGCAAACCGTCGAAAACGCATCCGAGACCGACAGCGTGTGTTCGTCGTCGCCGATGAGGGAGAGGCCGCGCAACACGACATCGAGGCCCGGCGCTTCCGGAGCGTCGTAGCGGTCGTCTTCGATGTCGGCTTCGTGGATGATCTCTGCGATCGCCCACAAGACCGGGTCGCCCACCTCACGACGGCCTCGCCGGTTCGGTCTCGAGGAGTCGGTCGGCCAGTGTGCGAAGTGCTTGTCGGGCGGTCTCGCGCGACTCTGTCGGAAAGTGGTCCCGTCGGGTGATCTCACGGAACCTGCGACGTAGGACGCCGAGCTGTTTCGCGGGGTCGGCATGGTCGTCCGCCTGCTGCGCCTCGTCGACTATGTCCGCGTACTCGGCTTCGCGGGCCGACTGGAGTTCGGCGCGGATGCGTTCGAACTCGGCCGGGTTGGTGGGCGCGGCCGACCCGACCTCGTGGTTGCATCTGCTGGGAGCCGCACGACCGCGGCGACGTGGGCACGTTGGTGCGTGGTGGAAGGGGTGCGAGTGGTGATGTCGGAGAGATCCGGTCGACCCGGGAGTTCGGATGCGTCGAGACGTGCGGACGGTCCGCCGGAGACCGAAGGGACGGCGGCCGTCGAGTCGGGTGACCACGTCGACCCGACCGCGGGGGTCTCGCTGCGGACCGCGACCCGCGCGTGGTTCCTGATCTCGCTGCAGACCTTCGGGGGTCCCGCGGGTCAGATAGCGGTGATGCAGCGGGCACTGGTCGACGACCGGCGCTGGATCGGCCAGCGCCGGTTTCTCCACGCCCTCAACTACTGCATGCTGCTGCCCGGGCCCGAAGCCCAGCAATTGGCCATCTACGTGGGTTGGCTGCTCAACGGAACCGCCGGTGGGCTGATCGCGGGCATCCTGTTCGTCCTGCCCGGGGTGATCGCGATACTCGGGTTGTCGGCGATCTACGTCGCCTTCGGCGCGACGACCATCGTGGCGGCCCTGTTCGCCGGCATCGGCCCCGCGGTGCTCGCCATCGTCGCCCAGGCGGTCACGCGGGTGAGCAAACGGGCGCTCACCGGGCCGGTGCAGATCGCGATCGCGGTCGCTGCGTTCATCGCCCTGGCGGTCTTCGCTGTCCCGTTCCCGATAGTCATCGCTGTGGCCGGCGTCCTGGGCTGGCTGACCGGCCGCCGTGTCGTCGCCGCCCAGAAGGAGGTCGCCGACGACGGGCCCGCGCCGATCATCGCCGACGACGCGATCCACACGGCATCCCCGAGCTGGCGTCGCGCCGGGTTGGTGCTCGGTGTCGGTGCGCTGGCCTGGATCATCCCGATGGGCATCGTCGTGGCGACCACGGGGACGGGCAGTGTGTTCACCCAGCAGGGCACGTTCTTCACGTGGACCGCCCTCATCACCTTCGGCGGCGCCTACGCCGTCCTGGCCTACATCGCCCAGCAGGCGGTCGAGGTCTACGGCTGGGTCACGCCGGGTGAGATGGTGCGTGGACTCGGACTCGCCGAGACGACCCCCGGCCCTCTCATCATGGTCGTCCAGTTCGTCGCGTTCCTCGGCGCCTATCGCGATCCGGGCGGTCTCGACCCCTGGGTCGCGGCGACCATCGGCGCACTCCTGACCACCTGGGTCACGTTCGTGCCGAGTTTCGTGTTCATCTTCCTCGGCGCGCCGTTCATCGAGAAGCTCCGCAACAACCGGCATCTGACGTCCGCGCTGAACGGCGTCACCGCCGCGGTGGTCGGCGTGATCGCCAATCTCGCACTGTATTTCGCACTGCACACGCTGTTCCGGGACACCACGGTCGTCACCGCCGGGCCGTTGCACCTCGCGGTCCCGCATCTCGACACCCTGCGTCCGTTGGCCGTGGTGATCACCGTGATCGCCTTCGTCCTGATCTATCCGCTCAAGCAGTCGGTGCTCCGGACCCTCGGCATCTGCGCGGTGCTCGGCCTGCTCGCCGCCGCGGTCGGCCTGCCCCTGACCTGAACGACCCTGACCTGAACGACCCTGACCTGAACGGGTGTCGTCAGGGCACGAGGAACGGGCGGATCCAGTCGGGCGAGACATCACGGGCGACGCCGGCCGCGGTCTCCTCGTCGACGTCGACGAGAGGGTAGTGCTCGGCGCCCGCTGCGGTGGCGAGGATGAGTGTGGTGACGCCCGCCCGGCGCTGGAAGAGCGACGTACGGCTGGCCCAGCCGATCACACCGTCCCGGTCGACGACGACGCGTTGCCGCGCGACGCTCGGCGGTGCGATAACCACCGAGCGAGAGGTCAGTCGATGCCCGAGGTGCCGGGCGCGGACGACACCGAGCGCGGTCGAGCCGAGAACGGCGACGACCCCCACCGCCAGCCATGGCGCCGGCAGGGCGCGCGTGAGTACCGCGACGCCGATGGCGACGAACACGACTGCGCCGGAGGAGAATCCGCGGTTGATTCGACGCCGCCCGGCGGTGACGCCGTGTCCGACGAGCGGCGTGGTGAGCTCGGTGCGTTCGTCGGTGACCAGACCGGCGACGCGCATCGCCTCGTCGATCGGTGCCGGTGGCAGCAGTAGCGGGTGCTTGGTGCTGCCGGTGGCGATCGCCTGCAGGCGAGCGCCTTTGAGTGGGCGCATGAGGACCGGCTCGGTGAGGTGACTGCCGCGGATGCGCCGTTCGTCGAAGCTGATCGCGTTGGTGGTCAGCAGTCCGCGTTCGGTGCGCAGGGTCCCGTCGGGGGAGCGGAGGAGCCGGAAGTTCCAGTAGTTCAGGACGTACCCCAGGACGGACAGGATTCCGCCGACGACGATCACGAGCAGACAGGCACCCAGCACGACGAGTCCGATCGCGGTCTCGCGGATGGAGTCGACGGCGTCGCGCGCGAATCCGATCCCCTCCGCGAAAACCCCGGCGTCGTTGGCGATCTGCACGGCGAGGCCGGCGGCGCCCGCGGCCAGTGCGAGCCCGGCGACGGAGAAGGGGGAGTAGCGCAGCCACGAGGTCTGGAACCGTGCCAGGACCGTGGGGTCCTCGGCCGCCACCGGGGCGGTCGGGTCGTCGGGGTCGGTGCCGGCGGGCGCCGACGGTCCCCGCAGGGTGCGCGTGGCCATCAGATTGTCGTGCAGCGCCCGCGCCTTGTCGACGGTGAGTGCGGTGAGGACGACCGCCGACGACTCGTCGTCCCCTCCGGTGCCGATCTTGACCTTCTGCAGTTTCAGCACGCGGTGAACCGGGGACGCGGTGAGGTCGACGCTGCGGATGCGGTCCCGGCGCGCGGTCGCGACCTTGCGTGTGACGAGCCCGCTGCGCACCCGGACGTGCTCATCGGTGACCTGGTAGCGCGTGGTCAGCCAGGGCACCACCGTCACGAACGGCACGATGACCGCGGTGGCGATCAGGGTGAACAGCGGCGCGCCCGAGCCGGCGAAGACCAGCGCGATCACGACCGGGATCAGTGAGGGCAGGAGCTCGACGGGTTTGACGGCCATCATCCACGGCGACAACCGGTGCCAGTCCTCCGGCCCGTCGACGGCGAACGGCTCAGGTCGCGTCATCGGTGAAAGCCTGTGTGCGGATGGTCAGATCGGCGGCGGTCGTCCGTGCGACCTCCGCGTCGAGACCGGCGATGTGGATCGTCCCGGCCGACGACGCCGTGGTCACGGTGAGGGTCGCCAGCCCGAGGAACTGTTCGATCGGCCCGGCCTCGGTGTCGACCACCTGGATCCGGGCGATCGGGATGATCACGCGGTGCCGGACGAACCAGCCCGATTGCGAGTACACCGCGTCGTCACTGACCTCCCAGCGGTGAAAGCGGTAGCGCCACTGCGGAACAACCGCGACCCAGGCGACGGTCACGACGACCACCGCGACCGCGGCGAGCACCGCGATCCATCGCGTCTGGTCGACGACGACGGCCACCACGACGGCGGCGACCACGCCCAGGACCCCGAGGACGAGCGGGCCGATGCGCCACAGGGTCTTGGCGCGTGGATCGACACTGTTGACCGGGTCACGCAGGGTCGGGTGCACCGGCACGGTCGGATCAGATGAGGGCTCCATTGCCGCCAGTCTAGGGGTGGATTCCCCGATGCTAGGTGACGGTGATGCCGCCGTCGACGGGCAGCGTCTGGCCGGTGACGTATCCGGCTGCGGCCGAGGACAACCAGATCGCGGTGGCGGCGAGTTCCTCGCCGTGTCCGGTCCGGCCGAGGAGTACCCGGGGCATCTGGGAGTCGAGATATCCCGGTTGGTAGGTGTCGGTCATCTCGCTCTCGAAGAATCCGGGGGCGATGGCGTTGACGCGAATGCCCTTGCGCGCGCCCCATTGCTGGGCCAGGTCGCGGGTGAGGCCGATGACGCCGGCCTTGCTCGCGGCGTACGCCGCCTGCGGCAGCCCGGCGGTGGTGATGCCGAGGATCGACGAGATGTTGATGATCGAGCTACCCGGTTGCATCACCCGCCCGCAGGCCTGGGCCATCCAGTAGGAGCCGTTCAGGTTGACGTCGATGACGCCGCGGAACTGTTCGGGGGTCTCGCGGGTCGCCGGGTACGCGGTCCCGACGCCGGCGTTGTTGATGAGCACGTCGACCTTGCCGAAGGTCTCCATCGCGGCGTCGACGACCCGCTGACACTGCTCGGGGTCGGCGACATCGGCGGGGACCACCAGCGCCTTGCGGCCGAGTTCCTCGACGGCGGCAGCGGTGTCGGCGAGCTTCTCCGCCCGGCGCGCGGCGAGTACGACATCCGCGCCCGCCTCGGCGAAACCGCGGGCGAACGAGACCCCCAGCCCGGACGAGGCACCGGTCACGATGACCACCTTGCCGGTGGTGTCGAACAGATTCATCACGGACATCGTTGTCTCCCTTGAGTACTCAGCACGGTGACCGACGCGGGGCGCCGGTCGAGTCGGAATCGGCGTCAGAACCAGGACGGTTCGACGTCGAGGGTGGTGCGGTCGAGTGCGGTCAGCAGATCGAGCTGTGGGCCGGTCTTGGGTAGTTCATACCGGAAGAAATACTGTGCCGCAGCGCGTTTGCCGTCGTAGAAGTCACCGGTCCGGCCGTCGGCGGCGAGGAGTTGTTCGAGCCAGATCCAGGCGATCACGATGTGGCCGGCCGTCTCCAGGTAGATCGTGGCGTTGGCCAGCGACAGCTTCGGGTCGCCCGCCGACCAGATGTGCGCGGTCACCTTCACCAGCCGGTCCACCACCGCGTGCAGCGTGTCGGCAAGGGTGTCGAGTCCGTCGACAGTCCGTGCGCGGGCGACGGTGGCCTCGATCGTCTCGGCCAGCGCGGCGAGACCGGCCCCGCCCTGCATGATCACCTTGCGCCCGAGCAGGTCCAGGCCGTGGATGCCGTGGGCGCCTTCGTGGATCGGGTTGAGCCGGTTGTCCCGGTAGTACTGCTCGACGTCGAATTCGCGGGTGTAACCGTATCCGCCGTGGACCTGGATCGCGAGGCTGTTCGCCTCGAGACACCACTGGGAGGGCCAGCTCTTCGCGATCGGGGTGAGTACCTCGAGCAACAGGTTCAGCCGGTCGCGTTCGGCGGGGTCGGCCGTGGTGGCCGCCTCGTCGACTAGGGTGCTGCAGTACAACCCGAACGCGAGAGCGCCTTCGACGTAGGACTTCTGGGCGAGCAGCATCCGACGCACGTCGGCGTGTTCGATGATCGGGACCGGTTTGGTCGACGGATCCTTGTGGTCGACGGGTCGGCCCTGCGTACGCACCTTCGCGTAGTCGAGTGAGGCCCGGTACCCGGCGTAACCCAGTGCGGTGGCGAGGAATCCGACGCCGATGCGCGCTTCGTTCATCATGTGGAACATGTAGGACAGGCCGCGGTGTTCGTCGCCGACGAGGTAGCCGACAGCGCCGGGAGCGGAGCGAGCGGGTCGATCGTCCACAGCGCCGGGAGCGGAGCGAGCGGGCTGATCGTCCACAGCGCCGGGAGCGGAGCGAGCGGGCTGATCGTCCACAGCGCCGGGAGCCGTCTGGGTGGAGTCGGCGGGGAAGGTGCCGTCGCCGAAGTTGAGCAGGGTGTTGGTGGTGGCGCGGTTGCCCATCTTGTGGTTGAGGCCGACGAGCGCGACGTCGTTGCGTGTTCCGTCGGCGAGGTATTTGGGCACGATGAACAGCGAGATGCCCTTGACGCCGGGGCCGCCGCCGGGGATCTTCGCCAGGACGAGATGGACGATGTTCTCGGTGAGTTCGTGGTCTCCGCCCGAGATCCACATCTTGGTGCCGGTGATGCGGTAGGTGCCGTCGCCGGCGGGTTCGGCCTTGGTGGTGATGTCGGCCAGCGACGAGCCGGCCTGTGGCTCGGACAGGCACATCGTGCCGGAGAAGCGGCCTTCGACGAGGGGACGGACCCAGGTGTCGCGTTGCTCGGGGGTGGCGTACTCGGCCAGCAGGTTCGCGTTGCCGACGGTGAGGAAGTTGTACGACGACATCGCGGCGTTGGCGGCCTGGAACCACACGGCGGAGGCCTGGCGGATGACGGTGGGCAGTTGCATGCCGCCGAGTTCGTCGTCGAAGGAGGCCGAGATGAGACCGGCCTTGCGGTACTCGGTGAGGCCGGCGACGATCTCGTCGGGCAGGACGACCTTGCCGTCGTCACCGATGTAGGGCTCGTTGGCGTCGCCGATCTTGTTGGCGGGTGCGAAGCACTTCATCGCGATGTCGGCGCTGAGTTCGAGCACGGCGTCGAAGGTCTCCCGCGAGTGTGCCGAGAAGCGTTCCCGCGAGGTCAGCGCCTCTACATCGAGCCATTCGTAGAGCAGGAACTCGAGGTCCCGCCGGGACATGGGTGTGGTCATCGCACTTCCTCGTCGGTCAGGTGGGCGGACGCTGGTACGCGGATGTCCGTCGCCCGTCCATCATGCCCCGGCATCAGGGCCTGCCCCGACCCGGGTTTCGCCAGTGGGTTGTCCCGAGCGGCGACACGGCCGGCGTGGTCAGACGTCGATACCGAATTCCTTGATCTTGCGATAGATCGTCGCGCGCGAGATGCCCAGCGCGTGGGCGGCGGCGAGTTTGTTGTGGCCGTTCTCCTCGAGACTGCGCACGATGGCGTCGCGTTCGAGGGCCTCGATGCGGGTGAGGGTGTGACGGCTCTGCGCCCGATACGTCGGGGGCAGTTGCGTGACGGTGATCGTCCCGGAACGGTGGTGGGTGACCACGTCGCGAAGGGCCTGACGCAGTTCGGCGACGTTGCCCGGCCAGGTGTATTTGCTGAGCTGGCGCATCGCGTCCGGCGCCACCGGCAGTTCCTTGCCGCGGGTGAGCTGGCGCAGGATCGCGGGCACCAGGACCTGTAGATCTTCGATGCGGTGCCGGAGGGGTGGCACCTCGACGGTGTGGGAGAAGAACGGAAGCAGCGTCGCGCCGAGCGCTGGCAGTGTGTCGACGGTGCTCAGGGTGATGCCGAGCCAGCCCGCGTGTTCGCGACCCTGCAGCACGTCGGCGACGTCGAACAACATGTCGTCGTCGAACTCGTCGATGTCGCGCAGGATGATCGCGAAGTCGTCGCGTTCGATCTCGGCGGTGAAGGTGTCGAGGGTGTCGGCGTCGGAGAAGTCCTCGGCGGAGAAGACGCGGATGGTGCCGCGGCGGTACTGGCCGGCGGCCGCACGCAACACCGCGGCCCGGCCGCTCCCGCGTTCGCCCGATACCGCGATCCATCGGCCCGCGCCGACATGTTGGGCGATGCGATGACAACACTCCCGCCACGACGAACTGCGGCCGACGATGCCGGGCAGCGTCGCCGCGGCCGTCGGACGGCGTCGCGGTTCCGGAGCCGGACCGGGATCCATCAGGTGTACGTGGAAGACCGCGATGCCGGCGTCGGTGTCGGAGAACTCGACGACCGGCGCGAGTCGGACCGCGCGTCCGCTGGGCAGGGTGTTGACCCGGCGGGTCGACGAATTGTCCAGGGTCTGGTCCACGGCGTGCTCGAGCATCGACACCTGGTCTTGCGGATCGATGCTCTGGCGCAGTCGCCGGTTCATCAGCACGACGTCGGCGGCCAGCGCCAGGACCATCATCTGCGGCGCACGGCGGCAGGTGGCGAGATACGCTGCGAGCAGCCGGGATTCGCGCTCGCTGGCGTTCGTCAGCATCTGCTGCTCGATCTGGACGGTGGCCGACTTGGCCAGGGAGAGCAGCAGTGAACCCCCCTCCTCCACCCATCCGGTGAGATCGAGTGCGCCGACGATGCCGCCGGAGAAGGGGTTTCGGATCGGGACACCGGCACAGCTGAGCTGAGCGAGGCAGCCGGCGTAGTGCTCGGCGCCGGTGACGAGTGTGGCCTGCCGGGTCTCGAGTGCGGTGCCGATCCCGTTGGTGCCGGCGTGTTCTTCGCTGTAGCTGTACCCGGGAGCCAGGGAGACGGCATCGAGTTGGCCGAGGAGTTCCCGGCTGCCGGTGGCGCGCGACAGGACCACGCCGTCGGGGGAGGTGAGGATGATGCTCACCGGTTCCGCCGAGAGGTCGACGGCGAGCTGGTCGAGCACCGGACGGGCCGCGCTCATCAACGGGCTGTCCGTGTTCGGTTCGCGGACGAAGGGGAGTTCGAGTCGGTCCGCCTGCACCTTGAACGACCGCGACCGTCTCCACGAGGTGGAGATCGCGTCGCGGACGGTGCCGCCGAAACGGTCGTCGGCTACGCCGTCGTCGCTGAGGAAACGTTCGCGCGCCCGCGCGACGTAAGCGATCGAATTCCGGGCCTGGGCTGAGGGCTGATGATTCACCGGGGTAGACAACTCCCTACTGTGATGTACGTCTCACATCATCAGCAGTGTACAGAACAACGGGCTGGTGGCGGGGGTGGGTCGAGCCGGACGAAACGGACCGTGCTGACCCGCCGGGATCCGCCTGTCGGGACGGCTCGGCGGTGGGCCGGCCGCGATCGACGCCGAGAACGAATTCCGATCGCGACCGGCCCCCGTCACCGTCGTGCGGTGACGTCCCCGCCGGGGTCGATGGCCACCGGCCGGTGTGGGCCGGCCGGTGGCGGCCTGATGAAGGCCGGCCTAGTAGATGTTGGAGGGTCGGACCATGCCCTCGGCGAGGTCGCCGAAGCCGGGCGCCTCGATGGCGCCCGGGTGGGTGAGGACCTCTTCGACCACAGCCGTCTCGGTGGTGATCAGCAGGGCGGCGATGGACGCGGCACTCTCCAGTGCCGCCTTGGTGACCTTCGCCGGGTCGATGACACCTTCGTCGAACATGTCGCCGTAGCCACCGGTCATCGCGTTGAAACCGTGCCCCAGCGGCAGGCCGCTCACGACCCGGACCACCTCGTCGCCGTCGAACCCGGCGTTGGTGGCGATCCAGAAGAGCGGCTCGGCCATCGATCGACGCACGACGTCGATGCCGACGCCCTCGTCACCGGACACCTCGGCGAGCGACTCGAGCGCCCGATGTGCCTGCGCAAGAGCCGTTCCGCCGCCGGAGACGATGCCGTCCTCGACCGCCGCGCGTGTCGCTGCCAGCGCGTCCTCGACGCGGAGCATGCGCTCCTTGAGTTCGACGCTGGTGACCCCGCCGACCCGGATCACGGCCACCCGGCCGGTCAGCCGCGCGATCCGCAGTTCGAGGCTGTCGCGGTCGGCGTCGATGCGGGCGCGGGCATGCTGGGCCTCGAGTTGCGCCACCCGCGCGTCGACGAGACCCTGGTCGCCACGCGCGCCGACGATCGTCGTCGCATCTTCGGTGATGGTCACCCGGTCGCACTTGCCGAGCTGCTCGACGGAGACCTCCGACAGTTCCAGCCCGGTGTCCTTCGCGATCACCTGACCGCCCAGGGCGACGGCGAGATCCTCGAGTTCGGCCACCCGCCGATGTCCGAAGCCCGGGGCCCGGACCACCACCGACTGCATCGTCTTGTGCATGTTGCCGCCGACGAGGAGCTGCAGGGCCGGGCCGTCGACGTCCTCGGCGAGGACCAACAGGGGTCGATCGGCACGCTTGGCCGCCTCGATGCTGGGCATGATCTCCTGAACGGTGGTGATCTTCTTGTTCGTCAGCAGGACCACCGGGTTCTCGAGAACCGCTTCCATGCGTTCGTGATTGGTCACCATGTAGCCGGAGATGTACCCGTGGTCGAACTCGATGCCGTCCACCACGTCCACGCCCAGCCCGAGCGTGTCGCTCTCCTCGGTGGTGATGACACCGTTACGACCCACGTACTCGACGGCCGCCGCGATCGCCGAGCCGATCACCTCGTCGTCGCTGGCGGCCAGCGTGGCGATCCGCTCGAGGTCGCTGCGCCCGCCGAGTGCGACGGACTGCTCGGACAGCGACTCGATCACGGTGGCGATGGCACGCTCGATGCCTCGACGCACCCGCATCGGGTTGGCGCCCTGTTCGACCGCCCGTAGACCTTCACGGACCATTGCTTGCGCCAGCACGGTCGCCGTGGTGGTGCCGTCGCCGACCACCCCGTTGGTCTTCATCGCCACTTCTTTGACGAGCTGGGCGCCCATGTTGGCGAACGGGTCGCGCAACTGGATCTCGCGGGCGATGGTCACCCCGTCGTTCGTGATGGTCGGAGGGCCGGTGAGCTTCTCCAGGACCGCGTTGCGTCCCTTCGGTCCCAGCGTCACCTTGACCGCGTCGGCGAGTGCGTTGACCCCTCGCTCGAGCCGCAGCCGCGCTTCGGCGTTGTAGCGCAACTCCTTGGCCATGGTCGTCCTGCCTTTCGTTCGGTGTTCTCGGCTGTGTACTGCGGTAAATCTGTTGTGCTGCTCGCCCTTTGCTCGCACCTCGACGGCGCGGCCCACCCCTGCCCCCTGAGGAGCGCCCGGAGCTTGCGGAGGGCGGCCAACCCCCTGCTCCCTGAGGAGCGCCCGGAGCTTGCGGAGGGCGCGTCACGAAGGGTCTTCGCAACTCGTCTCGCCAAGACCCTTCGTGACGCTCGCAAGCTCGCTCCTCAGGGAGCGGGGGTTGGCTCGCAAGCTCGCTCCTCAGGGAGCAGGGGGGTCGCCGTCCTTACTCCCTGAGGAGCGCAAGCGGGCTGCCTTCTCTGCTCCCTGAGGTGCGAGGAGCGCAAGCGGGCTGCCTTCTCTGCTCCCTGAGGTGCGAGGAGCGCAAGCGACGAGCCTCGAAGGGTCGGCGACCTCAGGGCACGAGGATCGCCCGCCCGCGGACCCGGCCGGCGTCGAGGTCGTCGAGCGCCTGCTGGAAGTCGTCGAGGGCGTAGGTGCTGGTGTGCAGCTTCACCTTTCCCCGCGCGGCGAGGTCCATCAGTTCCCCGAGGTCGTTGTACGACCCGACGAGGTTGCCGATGTAGTTGATCTCCGTGGAGATCACGTCGATGGTCGGCACGTTGATGTTCTCCCCGTATCCGACGACGAAGAAGCTGCCCGCGCGCCGCAGCATCGCGGTACCCTCGGCGGTGGCCCCGCCCTCGCCGACGAAGTCGAGCACTGCCTCGGCGCCGTGCCCACCGGTCAGCTCGAGAACCTTCTCGACATGTGAACCGTCGGCGACGATCCCGATGTCGGCCCCGATCTGCTGGGCGAGTTCGACGGCGTCCGGATTACGGTCCACCACGATGAGCCGGACCGCCGAGATGGCCGCGAGAACCTGAATCCCGATGTGCCCCAGTCCTCCGGCGCCGATCACCACGCAGGTGTCCCCGGGACGCGTCATGCGCGCGACCTTGGCGGCGGCGTGATACGCGGTGAGTCCCGCGTCGGCGAGTGCGGCGACGTCGGCGGGTTCCAGGGAATCGTCGATCCGCACGACGCTGCGGGCGGTGGTTTTCAGGAATTCGGCATATCCGCCGTTGGTGTCGATGCCCGGGAACTGGCTGTTCTCGCAGTGGACGTCGTCGCCGAACCGGCACGCCCGGCAGAGACCGCAAGTGATGAGCGGATGCAGGATCACCTTGTCGCCGACGGCCACGTTCGTGACCGCGTCCCCGACCGCGTCGACCCAACCCGCGTTCTCGTGGCCGATCGTGTACGGCAGCGCCACACCGGATTTCTCCTCCCACTGGCCCTCGAGGATGTGCAGGTCGGTGCGGCACACGCCGGCGCCCCCGATCTTCACGATGACGTCGAAGGGACCGGTCACCTCCGGTGCGGGAATCTCGTTGAGTTGCAACTTGTCGTGGTAACCCACGACCTGGACTGCGCGCATGGTCTACTCCTGTTCCGTTCGGGTGATGGCGTCGCGGGTGGTCCGGAGGTCGGTGATGACGGGTCCGCTCCGGCCGTCGCAGGCCGTGTCGTCGGCGTAACGGGTGGCGAGCAGGCCGCGGCAGAAGTGGCTGTTCCCCTCCATCGAGATGCGCACCGAGCGCGCGAAGCGCAGGCGCATCGGCACCTGTTCGGCCGGCAACGGGCGGCCCTCCTCGTCGACGACGACGAGGCTGTTGGGGCACACGCTGAGCCCCAACTCCATCCGCCGTCGTAGCAGCGCCGACTTGCGGTGGCCGCGCGGGAGGTCCCGCAGGGCGAGGCGGTCGACCTCGGACACGAGCACGCGTCCGGCGGTGAGCTCGGCCGCGACGCAGCGCTCCATCGCGGCGGTGTGTGCTTTGCGCCGGAACGTGAGTCGGAGCTCGTCGAGGCTCTCGAGTGCCTCCACCCCGAACGTGCTCTTGTAGCCCGCGTGCGCGTCGAGTCCGGTGTTGATCTTGTCGCTGTCGTGATGATCGTCGAGCAACACGCGGACCTGACCGATCCCGTCGATGTCCTCGAGCGCATCGAGGGCGTCCGAACCCATGAGGTAGGCGAAGTTCGGCGAGCAGAACGAGGTGGGAAGTCGCAGATGGACCGTCACCCCGGCGTCCTCGAGGAGGATCGACCGGACGAAGGCGAGATCGGTGATCGGCTCGTCGAGTTCGGGATCGAGGACCGTGTCCAGCGCAGCGAGTACGTCGCGCTCGAGGCGGCTCGCCCGGTCGACGCCGAGTGCCGGCCGATCGTCCAGGGCGGTCATGCGTTCACCACGTCCTTCGCCCCGGCCGCCACCTCGGCATCCGGATCGGCTGCGCTGGTCGGCAACCGCAGCTCCTCGGGCACCTCGATGTGCGGGTACAGCGCGGCCGCGTTCAGGCCGAGGATCTTCTTCTTCTGCTCGATCGTGATCGGTGCGTACTCGGTCATGTCCTCGGGGATCTGGAAGTCGACGAACTTCTCGACCAGCCACTGCGGTGTCCACAGCGCGTAGTCGCTGGCGAAGAGGATCTTGTCCTCGCCGATCCAGTACAGGAGCTCGCCGATGATCTGCGCGAAGTATCGCGGCCGCGTGTGGATGAACGGGATCGCCACGGCCAGACCGCCGAACACGTTGGACTCCTGGGTTGCGATCCAGCAGAAATCCTCGAGCCGGGGCAGGCCGACGTGCTCGATGACGAAGTTCAGGTCGAGGTAGTCGGTGGCCACCTTGTCGACATCGGCGACGTCGAAGGCGTCACGGTCCAGCGGCCGGATGGTGGGGCCCTTGTGGATGTGGACGTTCTTGATGCCGAGTTTGATGCACTCCTCGAGATAGCGCCGCGACCAGGCGTCGTCGAGCTTGTATCCGCGTGAGTCGCCGAACCATTCGGCCGTGTAGAGCTTGACGCCCCTGAGGTTCATCGTCTCGGCGTCGCGCCGCAGCTGCTCGAGACCGGCCTCGCCGTGGCGGGGATCGTAGGCGTGGTTGTAGGTCAGCAGGCCGGGATTGTCCTCGCACAGCTTGAGCGAGTCGTCGACCTGGGCGAAACCGTTGACGTAGAAGTCCTTCAGGATGGTGGCCTGGAAGATGGCGTGGTCGGCCGGCCCCTCCTCGAAGAGGTCTCGCATCAGGCGGTCCGGGCCGTAATAGGTGTACGTGTCGTAGTCCCACACCTTGTCCTCGGGGCTGAGGTTGCGGTGATAGTCGTAGAAGCAATCGATGAACTGCTTGCCGTGGATGTTCTTCTGATTGGACTCGCGTCCGTCCCAGAGGTGGACGTGGGCGTCGACGATGAAATACTTGTCGCCGTTCTTCTCGTACATCGTGTGCTCCTGACGATCGTGGGCTGTGGTCTCGGCGGGCGGGGCCGGGTTGTCTCGGATGTGATGGGCGGGGAGGTGTTCTCGGTGGTGGGAGGGGTGGTGCGGGGTTGGTGTACGTCGTGGCCGCCGGGAACGGGCCGCCGGCGGCCACGACGCATGCCTGGTGGGCTCGGGTTCGAGCGTCAGCCCTGGGCAGTGAGGTCGAACCCGATGTACTCGGCGGCGTCCTCCGGACTGGCGAACAGGAAGGTCCGGTCGTCGAGGTGCACCATCCGTCCGTAGTGGGTGGAGCTGATCTCCTCGAAGATCGATCCGTCGAAGTCCTGGCCGAGTGCGTCGGTCAGCTCGTCGTAGTCGAACTCGAGCCGGTTGACCCCGTCCACGCGGATCATGGACGGGTATTCGGTCAGTTCGACCCCGTCTTTCGCTCCCATGACGTCGGCGACGACCCGGCCGATCGGGGTGTTCATCAGGGTCACGCCGCACATGTTGGAGAACTCGGTCTCCGCGCCGAATTGCATGGTCACTTGCTCAACTCCTCGGGGATGGCGACATCGATGGATGTCAGCAGGTCGGTGAACTTGGCGGTTGCCGCGTCCAGGCTGGTGGCGAACGTGATCGACTTGTCCGCCGGCTGCGACCAGATCGGTTGCAACGCACGGGCTGCGTCGAGACACCGGGGGACCCACACGGCGAGCCACTGGCCGAACAGCTCCTTGTTCTCGTCGCCGAACTGCTCGTCGCGCGTGAGGATTCGGAAGAGGCTGCGTGTGTAGGCCAGGTCGCGGTCGTAGTCGTGCTCACCGGTGCCGACGATGGTCGGGGTGATGTAGTCGCCGTTGCGCGCGGCGACCTGCATGACCAGCTCCGAGCGGAAGAGCGATCCGACGAGCTGCTCGAAGACGATGTTGGTGGCGAACAGCAGCTCGCACCAGTCACCGACCGCCGTCAACCGTTCGACCACCTCGCGGGTCGGCTGCCACTCCGGTGCTGCCTGCCACACCTCTTTGTGTGCCTCGCCGTCGAATTCCTCCTCGGCTTCGGACAGGTCGAGGTTGAACAGCGCGAGATCCTGGGCGAAGCGCATCTTGTGCGCGGCGTTCACGGCCACGGCGGTGTTGATCATGTTGGTCGGGCCCGACCGCTGGATGGAGGTGAACACGTGGAGTGCCAGCCCGTTCTCGGCGTGCATCCAGGCTCCGAGATTTCGCTCGATGAACTTGAGCCACGGCGAATTCCACGAATCGTACGCGCGTGCCCGCTTGGCGTTCTGCAGGCACAGGTCGACCTGGTGGACGACCGCTGAGTTGTTCCGGTAGATCGTCTGGTCCCACTCCTCGTTCGGGTCGAGGAAGGCGTGCCAGTTGCTCGACTTCGCCGTCGTCCACTCCTGCGGGTAGCCGCCGGGACCGTTGCCGAAGCCGTAGATCCAGCCCTGACTCAGGTGCCGTTCGGGATCGGGCTGTACGTCGACGGTGACGTCCTCGTACATCGTCGCGCGCTTCTTGGCCGGCTGATAGTAGCTGTACTTGCGGCTCTTGGAACTCGGGAAATCCTTGGCGCCGGCTTCGGCGTCGGTGAACTCGATGGACGGGAAACTGCGTTCTCGCTGGTTGGATCTGGGGGCTGTGGGTGCGGACATACTGCGCGCTCCTCCTCGTTCGGCGGCTGTCAGGGGTTCGGCGGCTTGGGGTGTCGAGCTGGCTAGTCGAATGCCGGGCTGGTGAAACTGTCGTAGAAGATCTGGTCACGGGGCACCGAATGTTGTTCGGCGAGAGCCAACGCCGCGTCGACCATGGGCGGGGGTCCGCAGAAGTACACCTCCGTTCGGGACAGATCGGATTCGCATCCGTTGACGATGTCGGTGACGTTGCCCTCGGCCACGGCGACGCCTGCGGGTGCGTCGGCGGCGGACTCGGACAAGCATGCGGTGAAGCTGAAGTCGGCGATCTTCTCGCCGAGAGAGGCGATCTCGTCGAGGCAGAAGAGATCGGCCGCGGTGCGGGCACCGTAGTAGAAGCGCACCGGGCGGACGATCTCCGACTCGCTGATGTGCCGGAGGAGGGACAGCAGCGGTGCCATTCCGGCGCCGCCGCCGATGCAGACGATCGGGAGCACGTGCCCGTTGCGGAGGGTGCATGACCCGTACGGGCCGTTGACCATGATCTCGGTGCCCGGTTCGAGTCCGTTCTCGAGCATGCCGGCGAACACTCCGCCCGGGTACTTCTTGATCAGGAACTCGAGTTTGTCGGGGGTCGACTGGGTGGTGGCGATCGAGAAGGACCGCTTCTCCTCGGTACCGGGGATCGAGAGGTCCACGTACTGACCGGGTTTGAACTCGAAGGTGGCCGGCTCGACCACGTCGAGTCGCAGGGACACGATGTCCTTGGTCATCGGCTCGACCGCGGTGACCCGCGTGCGTACGTCCTGGATCGGTGCGCCGCCGAGCAATTCGTCCTCGTCGAAGTTCAGCAGTTCGATGTCGCAGTCGCTGTAGGCGTACGTGCGGCAGAGCAGGACATACCCTTCGGCCTCCTCGGCGTCGTTGCAGGCGAAGGTCGAGTAGTCATCCATCTGGACGTCGCCGTCGAGCATGTAGGACTTGCACGCCGAGCACCGGCCCTCCCGGCACCCGTGCATGAGGTGGATGCCCTGCCGGAATGCGGCGTCGAGGATGGTCTCGTCCTCGCCGACCTCCATCTCGATGTCGACGGGGGCGAAGTTGATGCGATGTGTGTCGGCCACTGTTTCTCCAGTTCGGACTTCGGGTGCCGGGACCCTTCGTGACGCTCCGCTGCGCTCCGCTCCTCAGGGAGCAGGGGTGACGCTTGGCTCCTCAGGGAGCAGGGGGATGGCTTGCGGGACATCACCCGCTCCCTGAGGAGCGCTCGGAGCTCGCGCTGAGTGCGTTTCCTTCTGCTCCCTGAGGAGCGCTCGGAGTTCGCGCTGAGTGCGTTTCCTTCTGCTCCCTGAGGAGCGCTCGGAGTTCGCGCTGAGTGCGTTTCCTTTTGCTCCCTGAGGAGCGCTCGGAGCTTGCGGAGAGCGCGTCACGAAGGGTCGACGCGACTCAGGCCGGTACGGCCCCGTTGGTGTTGGCGCGGTACGCCGCGATGTGGGCGTTCCGTTCCTCGTCGGACATCTCGTTGAGCAGCACGTTCGGGCTGTTGAAGACGTTGCCGCGGACATCGTCGAGCGTCCACATCTTCTTCGGGTCCAGGTCGAGGTGCGGCTGCGGGATCAGCGTCTTGCCGTCATCTCGGACGTAACCCAGATCCTGGATGATGTCGGCGAGATCCTTACCGTGGTGCAGGGTCTCCCATTCGCGGAAACCGGTGAGGCGACCCATGTTCGGGGTCTCTCGACCCTCGTACTCGCCCCGGAAGGCCACGGCATCGGTCCAGTAGCAGGTCTCCGAGCAGTAGGTACGCCACTGGTCGTCGACCTTCTCGGTGACCATGTCCTCGCGGATGATGGCGGGCACCATGCAGGTCCAGCACCGGTGCGGGTACTCGTAGCCGACCTCTTCGAACGCGATCGGCTTGTTACGGCCCGGGTAGGCGAGCCGGTTGTAGTTCTCCCACCACTTGCCGAACTTGTTGTACCAGCCGGGGTACTTCTCCTCGAACCACTCGAAGTCCTTGTCGGTCATGGCGTCGATGCGCCAGTAGTTGACCGGCCAGCCGGTGGCGAAGAACCGCGCGACCTCATGGACGTAGTGCTTGTCGACGATCCGCTTCCACGCCTCTTCGACGAGGTCGTGCGGGATGGTCAGCCCGTACTTCTCCAGCGGCAGAAGGTAACTGCGGTAGTAGTCGTCGTAGATCCAGCGACGCCACATCTCGGCGTAGCTCTCGCGGTCCTTGCGACGGTCTTTCGTGCCGTACTCGATGAAGGTGCCGATCGCGGCGTCGACGACGCAGTGGTTGTTCCACCATGCGTACCGCAGATCACGTTCCAGTAGTGGGCGATTGCGCTCGTCGGCGAGAGCCATGAGCAGAATCGAGTAGCCGTTGGAGATGTGCCGCGACTCGTCGGACTGGACGGAGTGGAACACGGTGGGCAGCAGGTAGTCGCCGTTGGCGGCGGCCTCGTCGGGCATCGCGACGAAAAGTGTGTTGGTGAAGGCGGTTTCGGCGACCACGGTGAGGTAGATGTTGGCCGCGGTGATGGCGTCACCGGTGATGAACCCCTCGCCGAACTGGCGGCCGATGGTGCCGGCGTAGTTGTTGGCGAACGCCTTCTCGGTGATGTCGAAGCCGGCCGGGTCGATGTAGTTGTTCATGTACAGCTTCTTGAGGTTCATCTGGATCGTCGAGTGACGAACCTCGTCGATCATCTGCACGGCCAGGCCGTTGTGGATCTCCGGGTTGGGCACGGCGTCGATGGCCATCGGCATCGCGCGGGCCGCGGAGATCTCGGGGAACGGGATGATCGACAGGAACAGCTTCTGCCATTCCAGCCAGCGTTCCTGCACCTGGCGGAACATGTTGCCGCGGATGGCGCCGTCCATGGCGCCGTATACGCGGTTGTCTTTTTCCTCCTCCATCGGGAAGTACGACCGCATGATCTGCTTCAGCGGATCCTTCTTGGGGGCCTTCTCGAATGTGTAGTCGGTACCGAACCGGGTGGCCGGGGTGGCGAAGGTGGGCTCCCAGGACAACTCGGTGATCTTCGCATGGGCTTTTGTCAAGCTCTGCCTGCTCAAAGTGCGCCTCCTCGGTGGAGAGCCGGCGGATTGCCGGCCCGCATGGACTGGAGCGACTTCGATACAACCCTGTGACGTGGATTACAAACGTCTCACTGTGAGACGACGACAGAGAACCCGCCCGGTGCGGTGCGCACGGGGCGGGTTCGGAGGTGGTGAGGGACCGCTACAGCTCGCGATCCGCGGCGGCGAACGACCCGGACGGAAGCAGCGGATCGTTCAGACGCTGGGCGTACTGGTCGAAGTAGATCCGCGCGATCAGCTCGCGCCGGCTGCGGACGCCGGCCTTGTCGAAGATCGATTTCAGGTGGTCCTGCACGGTGTAGGCGGAAACGTGCAGGGCGGTGGCGATGTCCTTGGTGGCCACACTCTGCAGCACCATCTGGGTGACGTCGCGTTCACGGGCCGTGAGCCCGAAAGCCTCGACGACCAGCGGGATGATCTCGGGCGGGCGGGCCTCCTCGATGGTCACCACGACCTCGCCGACCCGGCCGTCGGCCGACGACAGCGGCGACGCGTGGATGACGAGCCACATGCCCGACGCCCCGCGCACCCGGAGGCGCGGCGGGACGGAGGACTCACCCGAGCCGTAACGGCGTGCGGCTCCGATCAGGCCGTAGATCGGGTTCATCACCGCCGCGCCGTTCGGACCGGACGCGAGGTCGGCGATGCGCTCCTGGCTGCCGGCGCTCATCTGCACGATCTCGTTGCTGCGGTCGATGATCAGCACCGCCGGGCCGTGGCCGGTCGGCGGTGGCGGACTCGGCGCGTCGACGGCGGCCGAGGCGGCGGCACTCGTCCCGCCGGCGACCACACTGCTCAGCAACCCCACGCGGACGCCGTAGGCGAGAGTGCGCGACAGCGAACCCAGGAAGTCGATCTCGTCGGCGTCGAAGGGCCGGCATCCGGCCCCGCTGCGGAACATCGCGATCCCGGCCCACGCCCGGTCCCCGTCACGCAGCACCAAGCGGGCCTCGTCGTGGAAGCAGTATTCGGGAATCATCAACTGCGACATCCGATTAGACCGTTCGGTGGCGCCCCGGTTGAGGAGGTTGAGTCCGACCGCATCGCGTTTGGCGGCCACCATCTCGCGGTATGCCGTCGGCTCGACCTGCCCGTATTCGAGGAGACCCCAGTCCGGGTCCCGGTGATCCTCGCCGAGCAGTGATCCGTACTTGCGGGCGCTGGTGAGCAGGACGGTGTTGGGATCGAAGGTGCCGATGCAGACCGCGTCGACGGGCACCGCGCGGCTCAGGGAGGCGACGGTCTCGGCGAAGAAGTCGTCGAGACCGAGGCCGGCGTGGGCCACGACCTCGATGTCGCGGCGCACACGCTCGGCGGTCAGACTCGATGTCATTCGACAATTGTGGGCATGAGCTGCACGGATGTCTATCCCACAATAGTGGGGTCCCCCGGACGGAGGACACCGGCCGGATCGTGGCGTCGTCGGATGGTCTCCAGGCGCGTCCGCTGGTCGGTCGACCACAGCGCGTCGCGTTCGGTTGCCGTCCGCCCGGAGAAGTTGAGCAGCGCTCCACAGGAGTGGGCGGCCACCGCGTCGGTGACGGCCGCGAGATGCTCACCGACCTGTTCGCCCAGCGGGCCGGCGGGTACGCCGATGGCGAGGACGGAGAACGCGCCATCGCGTCCCACGACGGCGTTGGGTACGCGCTGCGGCGACCGCAACCGGCCACCCAGGAGACGGACCTCGACGATGGCCAGCGGGCTCGCGACCTGCGGCCCGGCTACCGCGAGCAGCGCGTCCACAGCAGACGCCGGGAAGTCGGCGAGTACGCAGCCGCGTTCGGCACTCGGCATCGGCCCGGGCGGGTCCATGTGTACCGCGTCGAGCGCAGCGGTCGGGAGGACGTCGATGTTCTCCAGGAGGATCGGACCCGCCGACCGCATCGGTGCGAGCAACGCGGCGGCGGTGGCCGGGTCCCCGGTGTGGGTGTAGCGGACGTGCACGGCGAGCTGACCCTGTAGGGGCGGGGGCAGGTTGGGGTCCGGCGGGAGGCGGAGGATCGCCACCGAGGTCCCGGCCTCCTCGGGCAGGGAGGGCGCCCATTCGCGCCAGGCGTGCAGGACGTCGGCGGCCGCCGAGCCGGCGAAGAAGATCCCGCCGCCGTAGACCGTGGGCAGATCGAAGAGCTCGAACTCGAGTGCGGTGACGAGGCCGAAGCCGTCCCGTCCGCCGAGCAGTGCCCAGAACAGGTCCGAACCCGCGGATGCGTCCACCATACGGACGAGACCATCGGCGGTGACGAGTTCGATCGACCGGACATGATCGGCGGCATAACCGAACTGACGACCCAACGGACTCAGCCCGCCGCCGAGTGTGTACCCGACGACACCCACCGACGACGACGAGCCGACGAGCCCGGTGAGGCCGTGCGGAGCGGTCGCGGCGACCACATCGCGCCACCGCGCACCGGCTTCGACGCGCGCGGTCCTGGTCACCGGATCGACACTCACCCCCGCCATCCGGGACGTGGTGACGACGACCGTGCCGCGCCCCTCGATCGGCGATCCGTGCCCGGTCGCCCGCGCACCGACCCGCATCCCGTTCGAGCGCGCATATCGCACGGCGGCGGCGACGTCGGCAGCGTTCGTCGCCCCGACGACCACGTCAGCGGCGGGTATCGCCGCGAGGTTGAAGCCGGTCAGTTCGGCGGTGTAGCCCTCGTCGGCCGGGGTCAGAACGGGACCGCTGACCGCGGAGAGCAGGGCGTCGAAGTCGGTGAAGTCGATGGGTTCGGAGGTGATGGACACGATGCTTCCTTCGTAATGATCTGGGGATGAACGGGTTCGAGCGTCGGTGCTGCTGTGGTGGGCCGCCGGACTCGGCAGCTCCATGGGACTCAGAGTGGCCGACGCCCTTTTGTTCCCGCCATCCCTCGAACGCGGGAAATGCTCGTGCCAGAGTTCTGGGTTCGTGTGCGTCCCAGAAGTCTGGGGGGCGTCAGTCGACCCGACCCCCGCTGGTTGAGCCGGCACCGAGCGGAGCCGCCGGGCCGAGCAAGCGACGAAGGAGCGCGTCGAGGTCGAGGCGCCGAGTCGAAGCCACTTGGTGACCCGACGCCGCTGCACAACCCCTGCGGACCCAGCCCCACACGCCCGGCGGGTTGCGGATGCGCCCCGGGAGAGCGAGTTCGCGGGATCTTCAGTCCACTTCAGACTCGCAACTTTTCACCCAGAATCCGTAACAGATGTGACTGAAGTTCACCTCTGTCAACGATTCACGCACAATCAACGCGAATCGACGCACAGTCGACGAAAAACGCTGCACAGTCGACAGTTTCGAGATTTCTGAGCCTGTGGAAACTCCTCGTAGTCGAACGAATGTTCCGTTACCTTGGAGTCATGCCAGAGCTCACCACGCTCCTCGATCAACTCATCGAGACCACCCCACCCACCGACGACCCGACGGGCAGAGCAACATTCGACTCCCTCGACACGTGGCGCCTGATCCGCAATCTTGCCGATCATCAGATCGTCGCGCACGCAGCGCAACTCGACGAACTCGGTGTCGCACAGAAGGCCGGGAGCACCACCAAGAAACTGCTGATCGAGTCAGGCCACGCACCGGCCGCCGCGCACCGCACCATGCGAAGCGTCGATGCGTTGCCGGGGTTGCCTGCGCTGTCTCGTCATGCCGCTGACGGGCGGCTGTCCGGCGAGGTCGTCGATGCCATCGTCCGCGGCATGAGCGAGATCGAAAAACGGTGTGGTGAAGCTCTTTCCGAGGGAGAACGCTCCCGGTATGAGATCGAACTCATCGCCCAAGCACTATCCGGTGCTACGCCGACCGAAGTGCTCAAGCATGCTCACGCCATCAGCAACGCCCTCGCCGACGCCTCTGACGCCGGAACCCCAGCGTCGGACGATGCACGCTTGAACTCGGTGAACGCGCACACCACCGACGACGGCCGCGTCGAGGTGCGTGCCGACCTCACCCAGGTCGTGGGTGAGAAGTTCCTGGCCATGATCGACGAACGGTCCTGCCCACGGCCCGAACCCGACGGCGCCGAGGACCGTCGCACCGCCGAGCAACGCCGCGCCGACGCCTTCGAACTGATCCTCGACCAAGCCGCGATCGGCGCGAGCATCGACACCGTCGGAAGCCCACGCACCCAGTTGATGCTGACGATCCCCGCGACCGGAGACCTCGCGACACTGCCGTGGACCGGGACGGTCAGCCACGCCACCGCCAAACAAGCGTCGTGCGACGGATCGTTCACCGAGATCATCCTCGACCGTGAGGGCGTGCCGCTGCAGATGGGCCACACCCACCGCTTGTATCCGGCACACCTCCGCAGAGCAATCATCGTCCGCGACACCTGCTGCATCAAATGTGGTGCGCCACCGTCCCATACGCAGGTGCATCACATCAAGTCGTGGGCCGACGGCGGACCCACCGACCTCGACAACGGGTGTCTGCTCTGCCAGCGCTGCCACACCCAGGTCCACCACCACGGCTGGGACATCGTCATCGGTTACGACCGCCACCCCTGGCTCGTCCCACCCGCCAGTATTGATCCGCAACGCCGACCACTACCCGCCTACAACAGACGCACCATGCGACTCGACGACGCCGCCTGACCGGCCCTCCGTCACACTTTCGCGTAGCACCTTCTGCACCCGGACCGTACCCGGGACCGCGTCCGTCCCTTGACAACTCCACAGTGCTGCCCCTCCGTACTCCGTTACCGCAGCGGATCACCGTCGCGGGAACGGGGTGTCGGACGAACACGCAACGCCCCCGTTCGGCAGCAATCGGGCCCTCGAGCCACACTCCGCGGAACTTTCGGGGCGTGCCCTGGCTGAGTCCGTCGTCGACCACCGATGAGGGAGCACTGCGACGGGCCGGGGCGCGGTTGAACCGCTCGACCGCGACGGTCGAGCAGCGGGCGCCCGCCACCATGGATGGGGTGAGACCGGTACGACAGATCAGCCAGTGCCCCCGCCGATCGCCTACATCTACACCCTCGCGTTCATCGGTGGGGATCTCGGAGTGCAACGGACTGGAGTGCACCGGACAGGAGTGGTCGACGACGGCATGGTCGTCGGCGGCGTTGTGAGGTAGCGGTCTCTGCGTAATGCCGTTACCGGGTCGGTGCTTTCGCGATCTCACCGGGCAGAGCAACTGGGTACTGCTCGGCGTTGCCTGATGACGAACGCGCCGTAGGTCAGTCCACCAACGCTCGGTACGTCGCCGCCTCGAAGTCGCGGTACCCGTCGATCGATGCGGGGTCGACGAAGGGGAAGATCTGGGTGGCCCAGAAGCCGCCGATCCGGGTGTGGGGATCGATCCAGTAGTAGAGGTTGGCCAGCCCGGCCCACGACTGCGAGCCCGCCTTGCGGCCGGTGGGGGTGTCGGTGTCGTTCACCATGAACGGATACGACCAGGATTTCGGTGTCCCCGGATCGAATTCGACATCGTGGCTCAGCGGCGGGATCACACCGGGCAGCCGTCGCACCGCGAGATCGCCGATCTGGTTGCGCAACGCCGTGGTGACGGTCTCCGGGCGCAGGATCTGTTGACCGCGGTCGGAGCGGCCTTCGCGCAACCACATTCGCAGGAAGGTCAGATAGTCGGGGACGGTGGACCAGAGGCCCTGCCCGCCCATGTCGATCTCGGGATCGGCAGGCTGTTCCCAGCGGTGGTTGGGGACGAGCTCACCCCGCTTGCGCATGTGCAGGACCGCTCGCCGACGCCGGGCGCCGTCGGACAGCGCAAATCCGGTGTCGGACATGCCGAGTGGGTCGAGGACCCGCTCGTCCACCACCTCGCGGAGACGGCGTCCGGTGACGGCCTCGATGACCTGGCCGGCCCAGTCCACCCCGGAGCCGTACTCCCACTTCGTGCCGGGATCGAACAGCAGCGGGGTTCGCAACGAGGCCCTCGTGGCCGTGGCGACGGCGGGCACACCGTGGTCCGCGGTCAGTCGACGGTAGGTCTCGTTGAAGAAGTCGTAACCGAAACCGGCGGTATGCGTGAGCAATTGGTGAGTCGTGACATCGGAGGCGGGTGGCCGCAGGCGCGGCCGCCCGTCGTCGTCGAAGCCCTCGATCACCTGCAGCTCGCCGAGCGCCGGGACGTAAGTGCGGGCCGGTGCGTGCAGGTCCAAGGCGCCCTCCTCGACGAGCTGCAACGCGACCGTCGCGGTCACCGCCTTCGTCGCCGAGAACAGAGCGAAGACGGAGTCGACGGTCATCGGCTGCTCGTCGTCGAGCGCACGCACCCCCGCGGCACCGAGGAAGACCGTCTCCTCGTCGGTCGTGACGCCCGCGACCACCCCCGGCACCCGCGGCGCGCCCTCGGTCCGGGCGGTCAGGATCGGGGTCACCTCCTTGGCGAGGCGTTCGGCACGGACTGGTCCCGCAGAGGTCATGGAATGGTCTCTCCTCATCGAAGTGGAACGTGACCGGCCCCGACGAACGTCCGGAGTCGTTCGATGGCGAGGGTGAGGTCGTCGGTGGATGCGGCGTAGGACAGACGGACGTTCCGGTCCGCGCCCGCGACCCCGAAGTCGTGGCCCGGGGTCAGGGCGACATGGGCTTCGGCGAGCGCCCGGTCGCAGAACTCGGCCGACGTCAGGCCCGTGGAGCCGACGTCGAGGTAGACGTAGAACGCGCCGTCGGGGATGACCGGCACGTCGAGTCCGATGTCCGCGAGCCCGTCCACGACGAGTTGCCGGCGTCGCGCGAACTCACGACGGTTCTGTTCGGCCACCGCCAGGGAATCCGGCGTGAAGCAGGCCAGCGCCGCGTATTGCGACGGCGTGGGCGGGCACACGTAGAAGTTCTGCGCCAGCCGCTCCAGCACCCCCACGAGTTCCGCGGGCACGATGCACCATCCCAGCCGCCAACCCGTCATCCCGAAGTACTTGGAGAAGCTGTTGATCACCACCGTCTCCGCGACGCCCGGCGAGTCGGCGGCCAGGATGCTGCGCGGCGGCCGACCGTCCGGTCCGGGGTCGGACAGCCCGAGGTAGATCTCGTCGACGATCGACCAGCCGTCCCGGGCCGCCGCGAGCTCGCACATGGTCACGAGTTCCTCATACGGCATCGAGGTGCCGGTCGGGTTCGACGGGGTCGCCACGATGACGCCGCGGGTCGCGTCCGTCCACGCGTCGTCGACTTCGGCGGCGGTGAGCTGGAACCGGTTGGCGGGGCTGGTCGGCAGTAGCCGGACCTGTGCGCCGAAGGCGTGCGCGAACTGGCGGTTGCACGGATAGGACGGGTCGCCGATGAGGACCTCGTCGCCCGGGTCGATCAACGCCGCGCAGGCCATCAGGAGGGCCGCCGACGCGCCGGCGGTGACCGCCACCCGCGCGGGATCCACCGACGCCCCGAAATGGTGGCCGTAGAAGTCTGCGATCGCCTCGCGCAACTCCGGGAGGCCGAGGGCACCGGTGTAGGCGAGGGGACGGCCGGTCGCCTCGCGGGCGGCGGCGAGGACCGCCGGCGGTGCCCCGAAATCGGGTTCGCCGATGTTCAGCTTGACGACGGAATGACCAGCCGCCTCGAGTTCGGCGGCGCGCTTCGCGAACTCCATCGCCTGGAACGGGGCGATCCCTTCGGCACGTCGGGAGATCCTCATGGGTGACATTGTGCGCGTCGGGATATCTGGCACCCGACCCCACCTCTCCGGCGGCGACGCGCACCGGCAGGCAGGATGTGGGGGTGCCCATTCCCGAATTCATCCGCGATCTGCGTGCCCAGGTCGGTACCCGCGAACTCTGGTTGTCCGGCGTCAGCGTCGTCGTCTGCGACGACGCCGGGCGGGTGCTCCTCACGCGCCGCGTCGACAACGGACAGTGGGCCGTCGTGTCCGGCGTCCTCGAACCGGGAGAGGAGCCGGCGCGGGCGGCCCTGCGCGAGGTCCGCGAAGAAACCGATGTCACCGCCGAGATCATCAGACTGACCAGCATCGACGTCACGCCGCTGATCACCTACCCGAACGGCGACCGGACCCGCTATCTCGACGTCTGCTTCCTCGCGCGCCACGTCGACGGCGATCCCCGGGCCGCCGACGACGAGAACTCCGACGTCGCGTGGTTCGCGCCCGACGCATTGCCGTCCGACCTGACCGACACGTCGGCACTGCGGATCGAGAAGGCGCTGGCCGGCAACGCCGAGGCGTGGTTCCGACGGTAGGGGTTCCAGCGGTAGGGGCTCCCTCAGGGAAGTCCCTGAAGTTCGCCCCAGAAGTGCCGCCGAGCATCGCTTTCCGGCTTCGGCGGGCGCAGACTGGGCTCATGAGCACATCGACGAACAACACCACCGGCATGACCTTCTGGAAGGTCCTGGGCGTCATCGCGGTCGCGCTGATCGCACTGGCCGTCCTCGGCCCGCTGCTCGAGGGACTCTTCTGGATCGCCGTCGTCGCACTCGCCCTCTACGGCGGCTACATGCTGTTCCGTTCGAACAAGAAGAACACGCCCCCGACCACCTACTGACCGGGCGTCACCCGCCGAACAGCAGCCAGAGCCCGAGGAACGTGTAGAAGACCATCAGCACCATCATGGTGAGCTGCCCGGTCAGCTGATGCCGGCGGGGCAGGAGACGCAACGATGCGTCGTGCGCCGCGGCCACCCCCAACAGGTGGCCGCCGAGTACGAACGCCACCTTCAGGGTCACCGTGACCGTCGGGTGGTCACTCATCAGGTACACCGGATGAGCATCGCTGAGCCACAACACATTCCAGCCGCGTCCCAGCGGATCGCCGAGCGCGAGCACGGCCTCTTGTCCCTGTTCGACGAGTGACTGCAGGTAGTGGGCGAGGATGTAACCGATCACGATCGGGACCAGCGAGTGCGCCATGAGACCGGGGAGGCGGCGCCGGAGGTCGGGTTGCACACCGCCGACCGCGCGGGCCGCCGTCCAGAAGGTCACCGCGACGACGCCGATGAACACCAGCAGTCCGGCGGTCGAGTACACGGTCGCGACCACACGGCTGTCATTGGAGCCGTCGGCGACGAGGTCTTGCCAGAACGCGATCGCCGAGAAGCTGTCGAAAGCGGTGGAGCCGAGCAGGATCGCGAGAACGGTGACGGTACCCGGGAGCACCGGGAGCGTGGGCAGCGAGTTCATCGGACTGCGGAGGATCACCCGGCCGGCGCTGTTGCGCGCGAACGGGGACAGGCGTGACGCCACGGTGCTGTACACCGCGAACGGGTCGGCGTCCGCGGTCCACCGCAACCCGAAGACCACGCCACCGACGAGGGTGACGACCAGGTAGCAGAGCAGCCAAATCCGCACCGAAGACACCGAACTCGGGTCGGGCGACGCCAATTCGAGCCAGACGAAGGCGAACAGGCCCAACGCCGCGGGCCACCAGCCCAGCCGGCGCGGATACTCCCGCAGGCCGACGACCCGCGGGCCGCCGAGACCTCGGGCGGCCCGCAACAGGGTGCGGACCGGGGACAGCAGTCGCCACACCGGTCCGAGGAGCACCGACAGCACGGTCATGCCGACCCAGAGCAGCACATAGAACGCACCCGGTAGGGGGTTCTCGTCGTCGTCGGGGCCGACGGCGGCCACGATCAGCCATGCGGTGAGAACCACTGCGGCGCCGCTGATCACGCCGCGCACCCAACGGTTGTCGACGGTCGCCGTCACCCATCTCGGGAGCTCTCGGCCGGCGTCCGGCCGACCGAATCGTGGTGTACGCCAAGCGAACGCGATGACCGCGAACGAGATGGTCAGCGCCCAGGCGCCGCCGATCAACACCGCGGTCAGCGGGACGGGTAGGTACTCCGAACCACCCAGTCCGTGGGCGAGCAGAACGTCAGTCGACCTCGCGGGCGGGGTCATCGGCCTCGTTTCGGGTTGGGGGAGCGGTGGGATCGGGGTCGCCGCCTGCAGCGTCGGCGGCCGTGCGGCCGGCCTCGCCCGGGCGGCCTGCGACGTCCTCCTCGTCGTCCTCGTCCCCGCGTCGACGGTCGATGATCGCGATCGCGACGATGACGCCCACCACCAGGAATGCGGGGATCACGGCCGGCAGTGCCAGTACCAGCGGGTGCGTCGCCAGGTGGTGGACGCCGGGGTCGGATGCGAGAGCGATCACGGCTGCGGCTGGAGTTCAGGCTCCCGCGCGCCCGACGTCGCCTCCCGGGCGTTCACCCGGCCGGCTCCCCACGACAGCGCCGCGATGAGCAACAGCGAACACACGAGCACCACCAGGGATGCCGCGCCGAACAGCCACGACGGGTAGTCGAAGGTGCGCTCGCGCTGCAGGATCGATATCTCCGCGACGAACGGTTTCGTCGACGTCAGCTGAGCCGGCTCGCCCTCCGCGCCGATCGCCGGGTCGGCCGGCAGATACACCGGCACGCCCGCCATCGTGGTGCCGTCCTGTACGCGCAGGATGGTCTTCCATGATCCCGACACCGGCATCGGTTCGGTGGACCGGAAGTGGTTGGGGCCGACGCGCTCCAGCCGGTCGATGACGATGCCGCGGTCATTGTCGATCCCGCCCTGCCACGACATCAGCGTGACCCACTCGGGGTCGTCGCTGAGCGCGTCGGCCGGGTCGAGGAAGACCTCGGCCGTCACGTTCTCGTCGGCAGCCTCGTTCGGCCCGGCCGGGGTGAGGACGACGCGCGCGGTGGTCTCCGCGGGTACGGAGACGCGCAGGCCGTTGGCGACGGCACCGCCGATCACCAGCACGGACAGCACGACCGCGGTGACGCTGATCCAGCGACTGGGGAGACGCTCGCCGACACTGACGATGCCGAGCAGTCCGCCGCACACGCCGGCGACGACGCCCACCGGGATCGCCATCGCCAGCGCCTCACCCCACATTCCGGTGACCCACGGGAACGGGTAGGCCGCGGCGATCCACCAGGACTCGATCCACAGCCCGAGCGTCGCCACGCCCAGACCGGCCACCGCACCGAACAGCACGCGGCGTCTGACGAGCGGGGTCAGCGCGAGGAGTTCGATCACCACCGCGGCGCCCAGGTAGAGCGGGAAGACGTTGATCGGTGCGCCCAACGCCGGGCCGACGACGACGGCGACCACCCCGCGCAACGCGAGCGCGAACACCGCCGCGACCAGCGCGGCGCCCGGTCCGAGGCTGATCCGGGCGGCGACGAGAGCGAAGGCCCCGGCCCCGGCGATCATCATCGGCTGCAGCACGAGCCGGAACTGCTCGACGCCGAAGTCGTACTCGATCTGGAACACCGACATGCCGATCACCAGCCCGCCGAAGGCCAGGCAGCGCACGAGCCACTGGCTCCGGCCGTCGTCCGGGGCGTCGGGCCCCATGGCGGCCCGGCCCTCACGGTCGAGGATCACGACGGCGATGAGCGACAGGCCCGCGCCGCCGATGAGCATCAGGTGGGTCGGGCCCCAGAGGGTGACGTCCTGGCCGAAGATGCGATGCCAGACGTCATCCAGCGGGAAGCCGAGCAGTGCGTAGAAACCGCATCCCGCCAACAGGATTCCGCCGACCGGTGCATACCAGTGGCGAGTGATCCGGACTGCCGAGCGACCCGGTTTGTCGAACGGCAGGAACACCGACAGCATGCCCGAGATGAAGAGTAGGAACAGGCCCACGAGGATGAAATAGTGCGCGGGGTTCGCGAGCGGCCCCTCGTCGCGGCCGTCGCCGATGTGCAGGCTCACATCCCACAGGAAGCCGAACAGGGCGCAGATGATCGTGCTGGTGAACAAGAAGATCGGCAGGGCCGCCCACGGCGGCCGGTTCACGCGGCGCGCGGCCCATTCGGACAGCGTGGTCAGCCACGTGATCTTGCGCGTGCGATGCAGATAACCGATCCAGAGCAGGCCGACCGACACGACGGCGGCCACCGCCGACATCAGGAAGACCTGGTCGAGTGCCGCTCCACCACCTTCGGCGGCGAGATGGAGGCGCGTGACATCGCTTGTTGACATGGTCGAAGTATGCACAACCGCACCCGGGTCCCGGAAGTGCATTGGGCAAAACGGCGATCACGCGCGGTGAACGGCCCGCTCAGCTCATCCGACGGGGACGCACGACGACGTCGTGCAGATCTCCTCCGGCAGCTCGATCCCCGAGAGGCCGGGGATGTCGGGCAGGCCCGGGATGCTCGGCAATCCGGGCGCCGCCGGGGCCTCCGATTCCGGGGCCGGTGGCGTTGCCGCCCCGCCCGGCACGGTCACCCGCAGCGGCGCGGCGACCGTCGGGGTCGTCCCTGTCACCGGCGGGTTGGTGCCCCAGAACTCTTCGGCTGCTCCGGTGCCCGGTGGCAGCGTGATCGTGGTGCATCCCCAGTAGATGTCGTACGTGCCGTCCGGGATCGTCGTCGTCCCACTGGGTGTCGGCGGCGTGCCCTGAGAGATCCGCAGCGGCAACGACTTCGACGAGCCGGGGGAGATGAGCGCACCGAGCTCTTCCGGCGTCTGATATCCGAAGACGACATTGGTCGGGGCTCCGCCGGCCGGGACGCCGACGATCTCGCAGCCGATGCGCTTCGCGGCGTTGTTCGTCACCGTCAGGGTGACGGTATTGCCGGACACCGAGGGTGTCGCGGTCACATCGCTCGGCGCGGCGGTGGCGACGGGCGCGAGGGCGGCTCCGAACGCCGCTGCGGCGCACACCGCCAGGCCGACGGTGGCCGTCCGGACTCGGTTGCTCATACGGGTGTCCTTCCACATGGGTGTTCTGTTCCGACCAGGACAAACAAGTCGCACGGTCGTCGGGAAATAACGGCAGTTCGCATTCCGTTCGATTCTCGTCAACGATTGTCACATCGTTCTTCACCCGGCTGGTATTCACATGACCGAATCGACAGAAATCTCCGGTCAATGCTCGACTCGGCCATTCTTACAGATATGGGTAATGCCCGCAGAATGAGGGTGGAAAAGACATTCGGCGTCGGATTCGCCGGTGCGAGAGGCCGGGCGGCCGTCGTGGCGCCACCGAACACCCGGTGGCCTGCGCGCCGGCTCGGTAATCTACTCGGGACGCAGGACGTCCGAACAGCAGGGCGACCGAACAGACCGGGGACGCCATGCCGACGGTGATCGCGACCATCAGTCTCAAGGGCGGGGTCGGGAAAACCACGCTCATGGGAGGCCTCGCCGACTTCCTCGCCGGCGTCTTCGGCAAGAAGGTGCTGCTCGTCGACCTGGACGCCCAGACCAACCTGACGACGATGATGATCGGGCAGGAACACTGGCTGACGTGCAACGCCCGGCGGCACACCGTCGCGACACTCTTCACCGACCTGCTCGACGGTACGGAATCGTTCGACCTCGAGGGCAGCGTGCAGCGCGATGTCTCGACCGTGGCCGGGCTCACCGGGATCGACCTGCTGCCGTCGTCCCTGGACCTCATCGAACTGGCCGAGGAGCTCAGTGCTCACCGGGTTGCTGCGGACGACCATCTGGCGGCCGTGGAGGTACTGACGAACGCGTTGGCCCCGATCGCCGGGCAATACGACTACATCCTCGTCGACTGCCCGCCCAACGTCGGACCGTTCAGCCTCAACGGGCTGGCGATGGCCGCCGCATATCTGATCCCGACCATCCCGGATGTCCTGTCCACATATGCGATTCCGCACATCCAGCGTCAGGTCGCCGATTTCGGCACCGAATTGGGGCGGGAAATCGTCGAATTGGGGGTCGTGATCACCAAGTATCGGGCGGCGTCGACCCTCCATCAGGACACGGTGCGACGACTGAGACGGGACACCTCGATCCAGAACGTCCTGCCGACCTACCTGCACGAGGGCAACGCGATCGGTGCCGCCGCCGACTTCGCAACCTGGCCGAGCCTGCATGCAAAGTACGGCTACCACGGCCACTACGAACAGTTCCGCGATCTGACCCGCGCCGTGATGGTCGAGGCCGACGCCAAACTCGCACGGGCCGAACTCGCTCGGGCCGAACTCTCCGGGGCGGTTCCGAGTTCCCGTGGCCCATTCGATCGACCGACGCCGAACCGCAGCTCAGGCGTCTAAGTTCATCTCAGCCGCTGACCGGTGGCGCCTCGTTCGACTCCTCAGGAGCTCCATCATGCGCAAAGTGCACATCACCTCGGTTCTCGGCGCCGCAGCACTGGCCGTCGCCCTCACGGCGTGCGGTTCCGATGACTCGGCGTCGGGTGGTACCGACGCGGAGGCCACCGTGACCGTCGACGGTCAGGAACTGGAACTGGCGGACAAGACGGTCGGGTGCACCGACGCCGCGGGCAAGGTGACCATCGGGATCGGATCGGGTGGAGGCTCGGGTATCGGCGTCGTCCTGACGTCGGGTGACTCGCCCGAGGTGGAATCCGTGGGTCTGGGCTCGCTCGATGGCGTGGTGCTGGCCTATCAGAAGGGTGCCGGCGGCGGCAGCGGCGAGGTCACCAAGGACGGGGACACCTACACGGTCACCGGTGACGCATCCGGGATCGATCCCGCCAATCCGACCGAGCCGGTGACCAAGTCCTACGAGATCAAGGTGACCTGCCCCTGATCCCGGTTCCGCCGCTTGGTCTCGGTCCGGTGACCGGTCCGGTCTCGATGTGTACACATTTTCCTCGGACACTGTTTGACGCTCTGTCGGTCTGGGTACGTTCCGATTCGTAGCGATTCGAGAGGTCTTCGCGATCTCTAACGATTTGCACAACGGATCAACGACGACCCTTAGGAGCAGACATGTGGGCCATCCTCGTATGGATTGTGATCGGCGGGCTCGCCGGCTGGATCGCCAGCAAGATCATGGGAACCGACGCACAGCAAGGAATCATTCTCAACATCGTTGTCGGCGTCGTTGGCGGCTTGTTGGGCGGCTGGTTGTTGCAGGCGTTGTTTGACGTGGAAGGTGGCGGCATCTTTCTTACGTTCGTGACCTGTCTCGTCGGCGCATGCATCCTGCTGTTCCTCGTGAAGCTGGTGACCGGCCGCGGTCGTACCCGCGTCTGAGGTCTGCCGGACCGGTCCTCGTCTCCGCCCCGGCTCGACGTTCGCATCGAACGTCGGGCCGGGGCGGAGTCGCGTCGGGGCCGTGTCGGGTGCGAGTGCATGTGCGTACGTTGGATTGGGTACGAGAGTGGCGACCGCACAAGTGAGCAACCGAAAGTGAGCATCCAGTGACTCGAGTGGCGATCATCGGCGGACACGGCAAGATAGCGCTGCGACTGGCGCGGATTCTGTCGGAACGCGGCGACGAGGTGACCTCGATCATCCGCAATCCCGAACACGCCGAGGACGTCGCGGACACCGGGGCCGTTCCCGTGGTCGCCGACGTCGAGACCCTCGACACCACCGGCATCGCCACCGCGATCTCCGGCCACGACGCGGTGGTGTGGACCGCGGGGGCCGGCGGCGGCGATCCGAAGCGGACGTACGCCGTGGACCGCGATGCCGCGATCCGGTCCATGGACGCCGCCGTGCGGGCCGGAGTCCGCAGGTACGTGATGGTGTCCTACTTCGGCGCCGGACCCGATCACGGTGTGCCCGAGGACAACTCTTTCCACGCCTACGCCGAGGCCAAGGCGGCTGCGGACACGTACCTGAAGTCCACGGAACTCGACTGGACGATCCTCGGACCCAGCAAGCTGACCGACGAGAACGGCACCGGCAGCATCACGCTCGGCGGCGACCGGGTCGAGGGTGACCAGGTCAGCCGGGACAACGTCGCCCAGGTCGCGGCGGCCGTTCTCGACCATCCGGCGGCGGTGCACGAGGTGATCGAGTTCAACGACGGCGACACCCCGATCCTCGATGCCTTCCCACGGTCCTGAGGAGCCGGATTCCCCTCTTGCCGCCGTTATCGCGGCTTGTCGCGCGATCGTCGGCGACGCGCATGTCCTCACCGACCCGGACGCCACGGCAGGGTTCCTGACCGACTGGACCGGGCGGTATCGCGGAGCGGCGGAGGCGGTGGTCCGGCCCCGCACCACCGACGAGGTCTCGCGCGTGCTCACCGAATGCGACCGGTCGGGCATCCGGGTCTGCGCGCAGGGCGGCAACACCGGACTCGTCGGCGGCTCGGTGCCACCGGCCGCCTCCGTCGGCGAGCGCTGGATCGTGCTGTCGACGGTGCGGATGACCGACATCGACGAGGTGGACACCGTCGGTCGTTGTGTCGGCGCCCAGGCCGGCGCGACCGTCGAATCCATCGACCTCCGCGCCGCGGCGCACGGCCTGTCGTTCGGTATCGACCTCGCCTCCCGCCAGAGCGCGACCGCGGGCGGGGTTGTGTCGACCAATGCCGGTGGGACGCGGATGATCCGGCGGGGCAACGCGAGGTCGCAGATCGCGGGGATCGAGGCCGTCCTGGCCGACGGCCGGGTCCTCCGCCGGTGGACATCCCTCGTCAAAGACAATGTGGGATACGACCTTCCAGCTCTCCTGGCCGGCAGCGAGGGAACCCTCGCGGTGATCACCCGGGTCCTGTTCCGACTCGTCGCGCCGCCCTCGGCCGCCACCGTCGCGGTCGCCTCGATCGAGCGCGTCGAGGACGCAATCGGGCTGATCGGCGCCGCGTCGGCGGCGGGACTGACCGTCGAGGCCGCCGAACTGATGACCGAGGCCGGAGTCGCGCTCGTCGCCGAGTACGGGCACCGGCGCCCGACGGCGACGCCGGGACCGTTCTACGTCCTTCTCGAGGTGTCGGGAGCCGGGGACATCGAGACCGCGACCGCCGAGCTGCTCGGCGATGCGACCGGTATCATCGACGCCGTGCTCGCACGGGCGCCGGCTCGCGCCCTGTGGTCCGGTCGCGAGGGCCACACCGAGGCCATCGCCCGGTCGAGCGCGACGCCGGTCGTCAAGCTCGACATCTCGGTTCCGATCCGGGCACTGCCCGAGGCCTTCGCCGAACTGTCCCGTGTGGGTGTCGAAAACGAATTTTCCTGTCGGCCAATTCTTTTCGGACACGTCGGTGACGGCAACATCCACGTCAACCTGCTCGACGTCCCGCCGGCGCAGGCCGGCGCGGTCACCGACCACGTGTTCGGGATCGTGGCCGCCAACGGCGGGAGCATCAGTGCCGAGCACGGTATCGGCCGCGCGAAGTCGGCGTGGACGCACCTCGGCCGCGACGCCACCGACCTTGCGACCATGCGCGCGATCAAGGACGCGCTGGACCCGCGGGGAACCCTGAACCCGGGGGTGATCTTTCCGTGAGGACCGAACCGGTGGACCGAACCCGGCGGCGCGGGCGGCGGGCGCACGGAAATCCTGCGATCATGCACGGGTGGCTGATGTGAACCTCGATGGGTTGACCGCACTGGCGGATCGCTACGGCGTCGCTTCCAGCTATGTCGGCTGGGGTGACGAGCGGCACGAGGTGGACCAGGACACATTGGTCGCGGTGCTCCGGGCGCTAAACGTCCCCGCGGGTTCGCCCGAGGAGATCGAGAACTCGATTCGCGAGATCGACGAGCAACCGTGGCGTGAGTTCGTCCCGGCCGTGACAGTCGTGACCGAGGGCTCGGGAGCCACGTTCGCCGTGCATGTTCCGCACGGGCACCTGGTGAAGGTGTGGGTGGTCAGCGAAACCGGTGACGACGTCGCGGCCCCCCAACTCGATGTCTGGGTCGAGCCGCGCGAGGTCGACGGCATGCTGATCGGCCGTGCGACGTTCGCCGTGCCCGACGACCTCCCCACCGGATATCACCAGATCAAGGCGATCGATCTCGACGATTCATCGGCCTCGAGCGCGCCCCTGATCGTGACGCCGCGCCGACTGCACACCGCCGACCGGCTGATCGGCCGGAAGCGATGGGGACTCGCCGCGCAGCTGTACTCGATCCGATCGGCTGACTCGTGGGGCGTGGGCGACTTCGCCGATCTCGCCGGGATCTGCGAGGTGGCCGCCAGCGCGTACGGCGCCGACTTCGTCCAGGTCAATCCACTTCACGCCGCCCAGCCGAAGGCGCCGATCGAGGCGTCGCCGTACCTGCCGGTGACGAGACGATTCGTCAATCCGCTCTACATCCGGATCACCGACATCCCCGAGCTGGACGGGCTGTCGAAGTCGCAGCGCAAGTGGGTCAAGGCGTTGAAGCGCAGCTTCCTCGACGAGAAGACCGCGACCGACAAGATCCGGCGCAACAAGGCATTCCGCGCCAAGCTGGAAGCGCTCGAACTCATCTACGGCGTCCCGCTCGCCCCGGCTCGTGCGCACGCCTACCGCGCATTCCGGCGCCGGGAGGGGAAGGGCCTCAAGCGTTTCGCGACGTGGTGCGCGCTGGCCGAGCGGTCCGACGCCGACGACCCGCGCTGGCAGGGCAAGTTCGCAGACCCCGCGTTCATGAAGAAGAAGCGTCGGAAGATGGCCCGGCGCATCGACTTCCACATGTGGCTGCAGTGGATCTGCGACGAGCAACTGGCCACCGCCGCGCACGCGGCGCGATCGGCCGGCATGGAGATCGGTGTGATGGCCGATCTCGCGGTCGGGGTTGCACGGCACAGCGCCGATGCGTGGGCCCTCGGTGACGTGCTCGCCTCCGGTGCGACGGTGGGGGCGCCGCCCGACGGTTTCAACCAGCAGGGCCAGGACTGGGACCAACCGCCGTGGCATCCACGACGCCTCGCCGAGGCCGGTTACGAGCCCTACCGCGACATGATCCGCACCGTCCTCCGACACGCGGGTGGTGTGCGCGTCGATCACATCCTGGGATTGTTCCGGCTCTGGTGGATACCCGACGGCAGCAGCCCGGCACAGGGCACCTACGTGCACTACGACAGCGAGGCGCTGATCGGCATCCTGGCGCTCGAGGCGCAGCGCGCCGATGCGGTGGTCGTCGGCGAGGATCTCGGGGTGTTCGAACCGTCGGTGCAGGACTCACTCCGCGAGCGCGGAATCCTCGGCACGTCGATCCTGTGGTTCGAACAGGGGCCCGACGCCGCGACCCCGCCCGAGGACTACCGCGAGCTGTGTCTGACCTCGGTGACAACCCACGATCTGCCCCCGACCGTGGGATATCTGGCGGGCGACCACATCACGCTGCGATCGCGGCTGGGACTGCTCGCCTCCGGGGAGGACGCGGAGCGGGCGCGCGATGCGCGTGAACGCGACGCCGTCCTCGAACTCGCCTACGAACGCGGCCTGTTGTCCCGGGATACCCCGCTGACCGACCCGAAGGTCGTCGATGCGTTGTATGCGGTGATCGCCCGCAGCCCGTCGGTACTGCTGAGCGTGGCCCTCGTGGATGCGGTAGGGGAGCGGCGAATCCAGAACCAGCCGGGTACCGACAGCAGTCAGTACCCGAACTGGTGTGTCCCGCTGGCCAATTCGGAGGGCGACGTCGTGCTCGTCGAGGACCTCGTCAGCAGCGTGCGCTTCCGCCGCCTCATCTCGGTGCTCAACGAGTCGGGCGTGCCAGGTTCCTGACCGAGACGATGGTCAGTACGAGTGCGATGAGGGCCAGCACGGCGACCCCGATGTTGAAGGCGATCCCGGCGGGCCGGAGACCCCAGTGCTGCGCGGTGATTCCCTGGCCGACGATCGGGATCGAGATCGCGACGTAGGCGACGACGAAGTAGGTCGAGGTGACCTCGGCCTTGCGTCCCACCGGGGTCGCCGCCACCACCGACGCCAGTCCCTTGCTGAACGACATGCCCTGCCCCACACCGCAGATCACCGCTCCGCCGAGCAACGCCGGGGTCGATGCGGCGACCAGTCCCAGGATCGACAGGCCGGTCCCGAGGATGAGGATGGCGCAGCCGGCGATCAGGGCCGGTTCGGTCGGCATCCGGCGCACGACGATCTGGGTGACCGCCGAGGACGCGAACAGTACGAACACCAGGAAACCGGTGAATGCGTGGTCGTCGATGCCGAGGATGTTCGTGACGAAAGACGGCATCACGCCGGTGAAGGTGCCCATCACCGCGAACCCCGCGAAGGCCGCGATCGACGCCCGGACGAACACGCCGCGGATGTCGGCGGGGACCGACAGTCGCTGGATGCTCAACCGGGCGCCGGGGACGACCTCCACCGTCTCGGGCAGACGCCAGATGCCGATGAAGACCAGCACCAGTAGCGCCAGATCGAGTACGAACGGGGTGTGCAGCGGGGACGGGGCGTACTCCGCGAGAAGCCCGGCGATCAGCGGTCCGAGCCCCAGGCCGCCGATGTTGGCCGCGGTCGCCACGGCCGGAGCGCGTCCCCGCCACGACGCGGGGGCCAGTTCGATGACCGCGGTGGTGGCGGCGCCGGCGTAGATACCCGCGGACAGACCCGACAGCACCCGGCCCAGCAGCAACTGCCAGACCGGGCCCGCCGTGAGGAAGACGACGGCGCTGACCGCCGACAGGATCGCGCCGGCGATGAGCATCTTGCGCCGGCCGATGACGTCGGACCAGCGTCCGAAGCCGATCAGCGCGGCGATGACGCCGGCCGCGTACACGGCGAAGATCACGGTCGTGGTGGTCACGCCGAAATCGAGTTCCTCGCCGTAGATCGCGTAGAGCGGTGTGGGCAGCGTGGTGCCCAGCATGATCACGGCGAAGGCGTAGACCGCCGCGGCGAAGGATGCGCCGGTCGGCGCAGGGGAGGCGGGGGTATGCGAACGGTCAGACATGGCAGCTGACACGCTACCGCCGCGTCCGGGAGGGTTCGGCCCTGGTCTCCCGGCTGTGTGCTGGGTTACGGTAACTGTCGGTAACGGTAATTCAGGGTGAGCGAAGAGGGGGGTGTCGGATGCAACCAGAACTCGACGTCGTGATCGTGGGTGCCGGCTTCGGCGGGATGGGTGCCGCGATCGAACTGAAGCGACAGGGCTTGGACAACATCGCGATCCTCGAGCGGGAGGACGACCTGGGCGGGACGTGGCACGTGAACCACTACCCGGGACTCGCCGTCGACATCGCGTCGGTCACCTACTCCTATTCCTTCGAGCCCAACCCGTACTGGTCCCGGCTGTTCGCCCCCGGAGCAGAGCTGAAGCGTTACGCCCACCACGTCGCCGACAAGTACGACCTCAAGCGGCACATGGAATTCGGAACGGTCGTCGAGTCCGCGACCTGGGACCCCGACGAGCAGCTGTGGCGCGTCCGCACCGCGTCCGGCACCGAACGCACGGCGCGTTATCTGGTGACCGCGACCGGGTTCCTGTCCCAGCCGCACGTCCCGGAGTTCCCGGGCATCAAGAACTTCGCGGGCACGATCCTGCACACCGCGGACTGGCAGGACGGGTTCGACTTCACCGGTAAGAAGGTCGCCGTGATCGGTACCGGTGCGACCGCGGTGCAGCTCATCCCCGAGATCGCCGCCCGCGCCGAGGCCCTGACCGTCTTCCAGCGCACCGCGATCTGGGTGGTGCCCAAGATCGACTTCGCGATCCCGCCGCTCGTCCAGCAACTGTTCGGCCGGTTCCCGCTCACCCAGCGTGCTGCGCGACTGGTGAACTCGTCGCTTCTCGAACTGCTGATGGTGTTCGGCGTCCTGCACTACAAGCAGGTGAAGCCCGGCAACAAACTCGCCGCCCGACTGGCCCAGGCGCACCTGCGGCGCCAGATCGCCGACCCGGAACTACGGCGGAAGCTCACCCCGGACTACGACTTCGGCTGCAAACGCCCCACCTTCTCCAACACCTACTTCGCCAGCTTCGCCCAGCCGAACGTGACCCTGCAGACCAGTGGCATCGCCCGCCTCGAAGCCGGTGCGATCCTCGCCGCGGACGGCACCCGGACCGAGATCGACACCCTCGTTCTCGCCACCGGGTTCAACCTCTGGGACACCAACTTCCCGGCCTTCGACATCGTCGGCCGGGACGGGCGCAACCTCGGCGAGTTCTGGCGCGAGAACCGCTTCCAGGCCTACGAGGGCGTCACCGTCCCGAAGTTCCCGAACCTGTTGTCCCTCAACAGTCCTTACTCCTACAGCGGCCTGTCGTACTTCACGACCATCGAAGGGCAGATGAAGCATATCGCCCGCCTCTTCGGAGAACTGCGCCGCCGCGGGCAACGGACGTTCGAGGTGACCGAGGAGGCCAACGACGCCTTCCTCGACGAGGTGACCGATCGTCTGCAGTCCTCGGTGTTCTACAACGGGGACTGCGCGACGTCACGCAGTTACTACTTCAACCAGCACGGCGAGGCGACGCTGCTCCGCCCGGCCTCGACGCTGCGAACTCTCCGCGAGATGGACTCGTTCCCGTTGCGCGACTACGAGTTCAGCTGAGCGCTCCGCTCCGACAGCTCCCTGAGGAGCGCCCGGAGCTTGCGGAAGGCGCGCCCTCACCCCTTGCTCCCTGAGCAGCCTATGAGGGTTGTGTCAATGGGGTCCTGTGATGGGTGTGGGCGTGGGGGTGTGGCCCGGCGGCCGGTGGCCTGTCGGGATGGGTGTGTGGGTGGGTTCGAGCGGGCCGGGGTCGTGCCGGGCGCGGGCTCTACCTAGCGTTCAAACGGGTTGGTACCCAACAGCCTTCATTCGAGCTTGGTTCGCGCCGGTGGGGACTGCTCAGGCTCAGGGTCGGGCTTGTGTGCCCAAGGAGCAGCGAGCTTGTCCCGGCCGGAGGGTGTGAGGGGTCAGGCGGCGGTCCTTTCGGCGGGGCGGGTACGGCCGGCAGCGATGTCGGGGTTCCACGGCGTGGCGGTGGTGATGACGACGAACAGTTGCCGCAGCAGGGCGGCAGCGATCGCTACTCGGGCCTGGTTGGGGTTGAGCTGGTTGGCCTCTCGGCTGGTCAGGTGCCGGTAACGGGCGGCGTACACCTCGTTGTG
>NZ_JAGRQM010000020.1:0-100745 GCF_018132775.1 Gordonia sp. SCSIO 19800
ACAGCACCGTCAGCCACGAAGTAAGTCAGACCCAAACCCGGTCAACCACCCACACCCATTCTCACTGCCACGAAGGGTCAGGGAGCCGACTGTGCCGGTCCGGCCCCGAAGACGGTCCGGTACCAGATCGCGGTGAGGATCTCGATGGCCGTGTCGTCGTCGGGGATGGGTCCGGCGGCGTCACCGCGGACCGCAAGCCAGGTCCAGCACGTGGATTCGAGGGTCGCGACCAGCGCGGACGCCAGCGGCTCGAGCGGCAGCCCGATGGAGTAACCCGCGCGCTCGGCACCGTGCAGACCGGACAACACCTGCTTCACACCGGACACCCGGTTGGCCAGCCAGCGGTTGCGGAAATCGTCGTCGGTCATCGACATCTGGAACAGGCCGATGATCTCGGGCAGGTACTTCTTGTATGTCGTCCAGTACGCGGTCACGGCCGCGCGGACGCTCGCCTCCGGCTCGGTGTGCCGGGTCGCGAGCGACTGCTCCACCACTTCGTCCGAGAATTGATCCAGCAGGGCTTCGAGCAGTCGGTCCTTGCTGTCGTAGTAGTTATAGAACGAACCGGTCGACCGGCCGGCAGCGGCGGAGATGTCCGAGATCTTGGTGTTCAGGTAGCCCTTTTCGGCGAACGTCCGGCGCGCGGCGTCGAGAAACGCGGCCTCGGTCTGGCGACCTTTGTTCGTCGGCGGCACCGTGAGCTCCTTCCGCGGACCGATTCTCCATCGAACCATGGGGACGGTCGATGACCGCACTCGGATCGACGGAAAGTGTGACCCTTGTCATCTTCTGAACCTGAATCTAGCATCAGAAAAACGCAGAGACAGGAGTTCGGCATGGAATCGTTCGTCCAGCACCGCAAGGGGCGCACGCCTCGGCAGGTGCACCGAGATGTCGCCGATCTGAAAGACGATGAGCTCGGACGATACGGTTTCACCGGCCGCACGGCACATCTGTATCGACGCAACGACCCGACGCAGTTCCGGGCGGTGGGCACCCACACCGGCGTCGATCGAATCGTCACCGACCTCGCGCCCACCGACCAGAACGACCCCGCGGGTGAGCCGCTGCTGATGTTCCATAACGAGGACTGCCGGATTTCTTTGAGTCGTCGGAAAGAGGCCGCTCCGTTCTGGTTTCGCCCGGTCGACGGCGACGAACTCGTCTTCGTCCACGAGGGCACCGGGTATTTCGAGACCGAGTTCGGTCGATTGCCCTACCGGCCCGGCGATTACGTATATCTCCCCAAGGGGTGCACCTATCGTCAGGTGCCCGACGGTGCGTCGTTGCTGCTCGTCATCGAGGCGGTCGACGAGTTCCGGGTGCCCGAACCGGGCGTACTGGGCAGGTTCTTCCCCTTCGACTCCTCGCTCGTCGTCGTTCCCGAGGCGGAGGCGTTCGACGGTGACGGCCGAGACGAGTACGAGGTGCGGTTCCGGCAGCGAGAGGGGCAGACATCGCTGTTCTACCCGTTCCACCCGCTCGACGTAGAGGGCTGGCGTGGAGACAATTTCCCGTTCACGTTCAACATCGAGGACTACGACGTCATCACCTCCGAGACGGTGCATCTGCCGCCCACGGTGCATCTGTTCATGCAGGCGACCGGGGTGTACGTGATGAACTTCCTGCCGCGCCCCGCCGAGGCGCGCAGAGGTGCCGAACGGCTGCCGTGGTACCACCGGAACACCGACTTCGACGAGATCGCGTTCTTCCACGGCGGCAGCATGTTCGGAGTCGGCATGCCGCCGGGCCTGATCTCCCACGCACCCCAGGGGATGCATCACGGCATCCCGGAGCGGGCGCGAGAGCGTTCCCGGCGCAAGTTCGACGAGTTCGACCGCGTGGAATGGCAGGTGATCTCGATCGACACCCGTCGACGGTTGATCGCCGCACCCGCACTTTTCGAATCCGGGGTCGCGGACTCCGCACAGGCCGGCGCCGGGTCACGAGTATGAGCGACCGGGGGGACGTGCCTCGTCACGACTACGACCGCATTCCCTATCTCGTTGTCTTCGATGATCTCTCGGCGTACCAGGACACCTACGGCGGGGTGACCGAGAGTGTGGTGCTCGAGAGCTACCTGCTCCGCCCCTGTGGCGTGCCGTCGAAGAACGTCATCGTCTTCATGCACCCGATCGGGGGCGGCGCCTACTTGCCGATGACCAATGCGCTCGCCCGCGCCGGCCACCATGTCATCTACTGCAACAGCCGGTATCGCGGCGTCGACAGTGCGTTGATCATGGAGAAGGTGGTGCAGGATCTCGGTGCGTGCGTGAAGGATGCGCGCGAACGCCTCGGTTACGAGAAGGTCATCCTGGCCGGGTGGAGCGGCGGCGGCGCACTGTCGCTGTACTACCAGCAGCAGGCACAGCACGCGACGGTCGCCGCCACACCTGCCGGGGAACCGCCGGACCTGACCGCCCTCGACCTCCCCGCCGCCGACGGCATGATGCTGCTCGCGGCGCACGTCTCGCGGCACGGGACCCTGACCGAGTGGATGGACCCGTCGATCCTCGACGAGTCGGATCCCGACAACCGCGATCCGGAGCTGGACCTCTACAATCCCTCGAACCCGAACCAGCCGCCGTACTCGGCGGAGTTCCTCGACCGTTACCGCGCGGCGCAGATCGACCGCAACCGGCGGATCACCGCCTGGGTGAAAGAGCGACTCGTCGATCTGCGCGGGCGGGGCGAACCGCTGATGGAGCGCGGTTTCATCGTGCACGGAACGATGGCCGATCCGCGCTGGCTCGACCTGACCGTCGACCCGAGCGATCGCAAGCTCGGTTGCTATCTGGGTGATCCGCGGATCGTCAACATGGGCCCGGTCGGACTCGCCCGGTTCACCACGCTGCGAAGTTGGCTGTCGCAGTGGAGCTTCGACGACGCCAACGGCGACGGTCCCCGGTGTGCGGCCGATCTCGCGGTCCCGACACTGGTCATCGGCAACTCCGCCGACAACGCGTGCACGCCCAGTCATACGCACCGCCTCTTCGACGCGGTCGGTCATCCCGACAAGACCCTGCACACCATTGTCGGTGCGACGCACTACTACTCGGGCCGAGACCAGATCCCACACCTGAAAGAGGCGGTCGGGACCATCACCGAGTGGCTGGCCGAGCGGTCGTGGGCCAACTGACGGCCTGGGTTCGCTGAAAACCGCCCGGTGGAAAGTGCTCGGGGACGTAGCGCCCGGTGTCCGTTTCTGATGGGCGGTTATCAGCTTGGCTTTCTCCAGGCAGGCGACCGGGTGCGGTGGTACCCCCGAGCGATGATCTCGGCGATGTCCGCATAGGTGTCGGCCCAGTCGCCGAACACCTGTGCATAGGTGACCCGCAACGGAAAGTAACCGCGTGAGATCAGCTTTCGGTCTCGAGTGCGATCCTCCTCGTACTTCTCGATTCCGGAGTGGTGTTCGACGCTGTCCAGCTCGAGCGCGAGCCGTTCTCCGACGAGCAGATCGACCCATCCGACACTGGGTACGTGGTGCTGGACCGTGACTCGCAAGCCGGCGCTTCTGAGACGCAGGCGGGCTGCTGTCTCGGTTCCCGACGCGGCGAGTCGGTGAGTCTTCTCGATGGCGCGCTTGATGAACATCGGCGCGTCATCGAACTCGGTGCGGAGTCGTGCGGGCGTGATCTTGCCGGTGTTGAGTGCGGAGTCGCACAGGATGACGAATCCCTCGACGTCGAAGCATCGGGCGGCGTACTGCAATGCTGTCGCGACATCGTCGACGGCGCCGTTGGCCGGGGTCGGCCGGCCGTACCGTCGGCACCTGTCGTGGGATCGGCGTCGCTCGTGGCGCGTCACACGCGAATGCACTTGTTCGGGATGTTCAGGTATCCAGAGTCCGTGGCGTCGTAGCGCGGTCGCACAGGAGACGACGCCATGATCGGCGACTGCCTCGACCACTTCTGGTTCGGCGGCCTCGGTCCGGCACCACCCGTGGCGTATCGACGAGAGCGTGCCGGAACGGCACGCATCCCGGATCGATGCGGAGGTCTCGCCGGCGGCCAGGAGTTGATGGGTGGCGACGACGCCGCCGAACCGCTCGGTGAGCTCGTCGAAGGTCATGCGGGACAGTGTCTATCGTGGCGGCGGGCAGAACCCGGCGTCCGAGACGTCTGTGGATTACTACGTCAGCCGTGTGAAAACCGCCCGTGGAAAACGGACAGCCGGCAGACCGTCGTCGGGTCCGCTCCACCGGGCGGTTTTCAGACGACGGTCACTCCAGCAGCTTCTTCTGCACCTTGCCCATGGCATTGCGCGGGAGGGACTCGACGAACCGGATCTCGCGCGGCCGCTTGTGATTCGACAGCTCGCCGGCGACGAATTCGATGAGCTCGGTGTCGGCGACCTGGTCGCCGACGACGTAGGCGACGATGCGTTGGCCCAGGTAGTCGTCGGGGACGCCGATCACCGCCACCTCACGGACCGCCGGGTGGGCGAGCAGGACGGTCTCGATCTCGCCGGCCCCGATGCGGAACCCGCCGGACTTGATGAGGTCGGTCGCTCGTCGGCCGACGATGCGGTGCATCCCGCCCCCGTCGATGACCGCGACGTCACCGGTCGCGAAAAAGCCGTCCGGAAGCCAGGATTCGGCAGTCGCATCCGGACGATTCAGATACCCGGACGCCATCATCGGGCCGCGGACGTGGAGATCGCCCACGCTCTCGCCGTCGTGGGGCAGCGGCTCACCGTTCTCCACCAGCCTGGTCTCCACGTGGGCGAGCGGGAGACCCACCCATCCGGGCCGGCGCTGTCCGTCGACGCGCGTGCTGACGGTGATCAGTGTTTCGGTCATGCCGTAACGCTCGACGATCTCGTGGCCGGTGAGCTCGTGGATCCGCTCGAAGACCGGCACGGGAAGCGGGGCGCTGCCCGACACCAGGACGCGCGCCGACGACAGCGTCTGTGCCGCAGTCGGATCGGCGGCGACGCGGCTCCACACCGTCGGCACGCCGAAGAACATGGTCGCGCCGGATCCGGCGGCACCGGCGTAGGTGTCCGCGGTCGGGGTGACGGTGTGGATCAGTCGCCCGCCCCGTCGCAGGGGACCCAGGACCCCCAGGATCAACCCGTGGACATGGAACAGCGGAAGGCCATGCGCCAGAGTGTCGTCGGCGGTCCACAACCACGCATCGGCGAGTGCGTCGAGGCCCTCGGCGATGCTCTGCCTGGTGATCGGAACCCCCTTCGGGAGGCCGGTCGTGCCGGAGGTATAGAGGATCAGTGCGGTCGAATCGGCGTGCGGTTCCGGGTGACGGTGCCACGATTTCGCGTAGCGGCGGACCGGGATGACGGGCAGGGTCGGCGCGGTGGGGGCCTGTCCGAGCCACGCCTGTGCCCCCGAGTCCGCGAGGATGTGCTCGAACTCGCGCGGCCCGGAGTCGGGCGGAACGGGGACGACCGGCACCCCGGCGATCAGCGCGCCCACCACCGCCAGCACCGTCTCCACCGTCGGCGTGGCCAGTACCGCGACGGTTCGGGCACCGGCGATCCGTTCGGCGACCGCCGTCGCGGCCCCGACGAGGTCCTCGCGCGACAGCTTGTCGTCGCCGACACGGATCACGGCGGGGTCGTCCGGTGCGGTGGGGGTCAGGGTGGGCAGCAGCACGTGTTCACTGTGCCACGACGGGTCCATCCCGCCCGTCACCTGCGCAGATCGCCGAGGTCACACGGCGTGCGCCCCTCACGCCGACCGCCGTCGGCGGTGGGACACCCCGACCCGCACTCCTGAGCGCATGCCCTCGGCGCCGATGGCATGATCTCGTGCACACGCAGCGACCGATCGGGGGCAACGATGTCTGAGCGCTTTCACCTGAACACCATGCGCCTACGAGACCCGGCCGAACCGGGCCGGACGGCCAGCACGCTCGAGCTCTTCTTCGATCTGGTCTTCGTGGTCGCGGTCAGCATCGCGGCCGTCCAGCTCCATCACGCACTCACCGAGAACCACATCGTCGACGGGGTCGTGTCGTACGCCTTCATCTTCTTCGCCATCTGGTGGGCGTGGATGAACTTCACCTGGTTCGCGACATCGTTCGGCACCGACGACTGGCTCTACCGGGTGCTCACCTTCGTCCAGATGGCGGGTGTGCTGGTGCTGGCCGCCGGGATCGAGCCCGCCTTCGTCGACCACGAGTTCACCCTGGTCGTGTTCGGCTACGTGGTCATGCGCGTCGCGATGGTCGCGCAGTGGTTGCGCGCTTCCGGCTCTGCCGGAGACCGCCGCCGGACGACCCGGCTCTATGCCGCCGGGATCGCCGTCGTCCAGATCCTGTGGCTGCTATGGCTGCTCGTACCGTCGGGAGCAGCCGCAACCATCGGGTTCGTGATGCTCGTCGGTGCCGAGCTCGCGGTGCCGGTGGTCGCCGAGAAGCAGGGAAACACTCCGTGGCATCCGCATCACATCACCGAACGGTACGGACTGTTCACGCTGATCCTGCTCGGCGAGAGCCTGTTGGCGTCGTCGAACGCCATCATCGAGGCGCTGCACAACGAACAGGAGCTCGCCCCGCTGATCTCGATCGCGATCCTCACGTTCATCGCGACCGCCGCGCTGTGGTGGATCTACTTCTGGCCGCCGCACCACCGGGCCATCGGATCGCTCGCCGACTCCCTCCGGTACGGATACGTCCACTACTTCGTCTTCGCCGCTGCTGGTGCCTTCTCGGCCGGTATCGAGGTCGAGATCGACGTCCTGACCCACCACAGCGAGTTGACGGAAACCCAGGCGTCGTTCACTGTCACGATCCCCATCGCGGTCTTCATCTTGGGCATCTGGTGGATTGCTCTGCGCGCCAACGCCGATCGCGTGGTGAACACCGTGGTACCGGTCGGTGCGCTCCTGGTCCTGCTCGACCCGGTCATCCCGGTCCCGTTCGCCTTGACCGCCGTCTTCCTCGTCGCGATCGTCGTCGTCCTGGTCCTTCGACCACCGCTCACCACGGCCGGCGACCCGCACGTGTGACTACCGCATCGCCGCCATGATGCCGGTGAGCAGCCAGCTGCGTAATCGCGCGGTGCTCCAGTTCCGTTCGACGGTGAAGTAGCGATGGGTCGCCGGGCCGGTGAGATAGCTCAGTATGTCGGCGAATTCATCGACCCGGGTGTCGGAGATCAGGCCCCGGTGGACGAACCAGTGGCAGCCGGTGTGCACGTCGTCGAGCCGGCGGAGCTCAGACCGCTCGAGCTGTTCGCCGATGGCCGGGTCGGTGTCGGCCGCCAGCGTCGCGGCATGCCATAGATCGGCGATCCGGCTGTTCGCGGCGACGACGTGGTCGACGTACCGCCCGATGGCGCGATCGGTGTCGGTGTCGTTCATGATCGCGATGAACTCGGGTCGCTCGAGCAGCGAGACGAACTTCTCGTCACCGGTGAAGGCGCGTTCGAGGACGGCCGTCATGAGGGACGCTTTCGACCCCGCCTGATGCACGGTGCCGACGGACACCTCGGCCTGCTGCGCGATCTGCTGCACGGTGGTCCGCGAATATCCCTGCTGGACGAACAGCGCCTGGGCGGCGTCGAGGATGCGTGTCCGCGTCTGCGCGGCGCTGATCGCGCGCTTACGCGGTGTGTAGGGGCGTTTGCTCACGCCGGCCTCCGGTCGGGTCGGACTCCAACGACAACGATAGTAGTGGCGTTGCTGGGCTTCGCCCAAAGGTCGATCACGGTCCCCGAATTCACTTAGCCCGCTGAAGTGCAAAGATGGGACCGATTACGCGAGAGTGATCATCCGTCGTCTAATTTGGTTAGAGTCGAGCTCTATCCAAATGGAGGATCGATGTCGACCATTCTGCTGTGCGCCACGCCGCTGGCCGGACACGTCGGTCCGCTCACCGCTGTCGGACGTGTGCTCGCGGATCGGGGTCACGAGGTGATCATGCTGACCGGCTCGCGTTTCGCCGACCGGGTTGGCGACGCCGGGCTGACCGTCGAATCGCTGACCGGAGTCGCCGATCTGGACGAACGTGACCCCGACAGCTTCACCCCCGACCGGCATCGGTACCGCGGACTGGCGCTCTCGCGCTACCAGGTCGAGCGGACGTTCATCGCGCCGCTGCCGGAGCAGGCGACGGCGGTGACATCGGTCCTCGGCCGCCGGAGTGTCGACGTGATCGTGTGCGACGGAACCTTCGCCGGGATCATCCCCCTGTTGTCCCGGCCCCCGGGCCGGCGGCCTCCGGTGATCGGTGTCGGCACCATGCCGCTCGCTCAGTCCAGTCCCGACGTCGCCCCCTTCAACAGTGGCTTGCCGCCGATGTCCGGTCCACTGGGTCGGCTCCGTAACCGGTTGGCTCACATGGCAGTACGACGGGTGTTGTTCGCGTCCACGCAGTCCTCGGCGCGCGACCTGGTCCGACGGGCCGGGGGCTCGCTTGATCATTTCGTCCTCGACCTGTCCAGGGCGTTCGACCGTTTCGTTCAGTTGGGCCCGGCCGAATTCGAGTATCCGCGATCAGATCTCGCGCCGAACACGGTGTTCGCGGGGCCGGTGTTCCATGGTGGTGCTGTTCCCCCGCCGCCGTGGTGGTCGGAGATGGTCGACGACGACCGCCCGATCGTTCACGTCACCCAGGGCACGCTCGACAACGACGACTTCTCCCAACTGATCGAACCCGCCGTCGCCGGGCTGGCCGAGATGGACGTCCAGGTCGTCGTGACAACCGGCGGTGCGGACCCTGATCCCGTGCCGCGGAACGACAACACGCGGGTCGCGCGGTTCCTCGACTACGACGCACTGTTGCCGCGCACATCGGTGCTGATCACCAACGGCGGCTACGGCGGAGTGCTGCAGGCACTGCGCCACGGCGTGCCCGTCGTCGTCGTACCAGGGGGTGAGGACAAACCCGAAGTCGCGGCTCGGGTGGCGTACTTCGGGGTCGGCGCGAATCTGGGGACCCGGCGACCCGCTCCTGCGGACCTCGCCGCGACGGTACGCCGCATCCTGGCCGACGACGGCGTTGCCGTTCGGTGCCGGCAGATGGCGCATGCGATCGCCGGTTACGACTCGACCCAGACGATTGTGACCGAAGTCGATCGGGCGGTTCGTCGATCGACCCGCTCATCCTGACCCGCCGCGCGGTCTGTGTCATCCGGATACCCGAATGTCGGCGCATCTGCCGACGACAACCGAGAAAGAGAGCCCGACATGAGTGATGCACGAGCAGTCATCGACGCGCACATCGGTGCCTTCAACGACCGCGCACCGGAGAATGAACCATGGGCCGCCGATGCGGAATTGGTCTCGCCGGGTGGGGTGTTCACGGGACGGGAGGGCGTACTGGGTTTCCTGTCCGTCTTCCAGGGCGCCTTCTCCGACGGTCGCCTCACCGTTGGTTCGTATGTCGTCGACGGCGACAACGCCTCGGTGGAGGGCACGTTCGACGGTGTCCACGACGGTGTGTTGCAGAGTCCGTCGGGTCCGGTCGAACCCACCGGACGGCCTGTCTCGTTCCGATGGAGTGCGACCTACCGGATCGACGGCTCGGAGCTGATGTCCGAGCACCTGTACTTCGATCAGCTCGACTTCCTCGGGCAGCTGGGTGTGCTCCCCGGATGAGTCGTGCTCGGCGCCGGTTGATCAGGGTCTTCGCGGCTGCGCTCGTCGCCGGTCCGATCGTCTCGGGTACGCAGGGAATCGTTTCGGCGGCACCGGTATCCGCGTCGGCGTCGGTGATCAGCAGTGTGGCGGTCGGGCCGCAGCGGCACGATCTGGTGATCCGTTCGGCTGCGATGGGCCGGGACGTGCCGGTGAGTGTGTTGCACCCGGCGCACTCCCGGTCGCGCGGGACGCTGTATCTCCTCGACGGGGGCGGCCGCAAGACGGCGATCAGCGACTGGATTCGGGAAGCCCGCGCGGACAGGTATTTCCGCGACAAGGACGTCAATGCGGTGCTGCCCGGCGGCCAGGGGGCGTTCTACACGAACTGGCAGCACGACGACGCGACGTTCGGGCGTCCGCAGTGGGAGACGTTCCTGACCGTCGAACTGCCGTCGCTGATCGACGGCCGGTTCCACGGCAACGGGCGGAACGCGGTCGCGGGCCTGTCCATGGGCGGCCAGGCCGCGTTCACACTCGCGACGCGCCGGCCGGGCCTGTACACGGGCGTCGGTTCCATCAGCGGTTGCCCGTTCACGACCGGCCCGGTGCACGAAGGGCAGATCCGAGCCGCGATTATCCGGGACGGTGGGGATCCCACCAACATGTGGGGTCCGTGGAACGCGCCGGGATGGGCCGACCACGACCCGGGTCGCCGCCTGCCGGCCCTCGTCGGAAAGCGCGTCTTCATCGCGTCCGGGACCGGCGCGCCCGGCCCCCTCGATCAACGCACCCGGCTCGACCCGGGCCGGCACCGTGGGGAGAAGATCGCGACGGGAGCGGTACTGGAGAACTCGGTCAACGCGTGCTCGAACGAGTTCGCCCGCCGGATGAGGTCCGAGGGTCTGCAGCCGGTCGTCCATTTCCGTGCGATCGGAACGCACGCATGGCCCTACTGGGCCGAGGATCTGCCCGTGATGTTCGCCGCACTCGCACCCGGCCTCTGATCGCCCACGAGTGACTTCGCGCCATTCCGGGTACACCGCCCATATGGCTGACAACGACCCCGCCCGCAAACCGTTCAACCCGCAGAACCCCGACCCGTCCAGCACGGCGGGACTCGAGCCCGGCGGCGGAGTGGCGCCCGGTGACACACCGCCGGCGGAATCCGCGGTCGGGGGAGAGGAACATGAACCGCCGGAGCGCAGGCGTGCCGGCGGGGTCATTGTCATCGCCATCGCGGCGCTCATTTTTCTCATCGTCGCGCTCGGTCTGATCGGCCGCGCCGTGGGGCTCTTCTAGGGTTCAGCGCCGTCACCCGGCGTCGACGGGCAGCGGACGCGCCGCCAGCGGATCGCCAGCGCGATCTCACCGATGCCGACGACGAAGAGCACGGGTTGTAGGAAGAAGAACACCTGCAGCAGCGCGATCTGGATGATGATCCAGACCATCAGCGACGACCCGGCGAGCAGGCCGCCGATTATTCCCAACCGCGCGGGCACGGACGGGACGGCGGCGACCACGGCAGCCACGAGGTGGGGTAACGCGATCACGGCGATCAGCGCGACACCGGGAGCGGTCCAGGTCTCGAACGGCGTGTGGGTGAGCCACTCCCGCGGCATCGACCACTGATCGGTCATGAGAGCCGAGCCCCCGGCGAGTGCCGACAACGACACGAACAGCTCCATCCCGGCGAGCGTCCACGCCGTGCCGGTCCGTCGGTTCCCGACCCCCCGTTGGTCGAGGGAGTCGGAGGGCGCGGTCATGGTCGGAAGTCTGCACCGTCCGAGAGCCTCTGTCGTGAGGCAAAGGACACCAACTGAGCCGCACGTCGGCCACGGCGGCGGTGTCAGGGGCGCACCCAGCCGTCGGCGATGAGCTCGACCAGCAACTGGGCCTTGTTCCCGATCGGCCGGCCGGCTTCCTCGTAGCGTCGGGCGACACGCCGATAGTGCTCGCGCACCGTGCTCTCGGCGATCTCGTGGACACGCGACGTCTGACGCAGCGTCGCACCCAGCGTGTAGGTCTGGAGGATCTCCAGCTCCCGCTGGGTGATACGTACCCGGTTCGCGAGTGTGGGTGCGGACGACGGGGTCGGCGGTCCCACCGCAGTCTCGAGCGCCCGCTGCAGCTCGTCCTCGGCGGCCGGGGCCCGCGGTGAGACACGGATGTGATCGAAGCCCGCGACCCCGTTGCCCACGAAGATGACGTTGACGGTGTGCAGCGATGCCACCCGCCGGACGAATCCGAGCATCGCGGCCGACCGCACCAGAATCGCGCTCGGGTTCCGTAGGGCAGCGAGCTGTGCGGGTTCGACGACCGTCGCGTCGTAGCCGGCGCTCTCCACGAGAGCGGCCAGGGCGGCGTCGAAGATGTCGTGCTCGGCAACGACGGCCGTGATCCGCCGCTCCGGACTCGGCGCGGCAGTGGGCCCGGTGCCGGGGGTCGCCGACCGGGGGGCGTCGTTGAGGGGTACGGACACGTGCCGGGATCTCCTGTCGACTTCGATTCGGCCGGGAGCTGTGAGCCGAACAAACGGCGGGACTCTCTCGGATGATCGACATGACTCGCGATCGGGCATCGAGAATTTATTTCACGAACGCCAACTTCTTCAGCCTTACGAACGTGAGACGGTTTGTCAGCGGTATCTCGAACCCGATGTGATGATTGCAGGGTAAATAACTACCCTGTCGTCCGATCGGATGCGTGATCGCGCACACCGCGGACATATCGGGCATGATCATGCCTGTGCCGACCGACATGCGGGTCCTTGTCGCCTCCCCGCTGGGACACGTGGTCGCGGTGCCGCTGACCAAGGCGCTCGACCAGGCCACGGTCACCGTTGCCACCGGCCGCGACGAGTTCGTCCAGTGCATCGCCGGCAACGTGCGATTCGACGTCGTGGTGGCGGATCTGATCTGGAACCGACCCGACCTGGAATGGACCTTCGACGGACTCGACGTCATCGACACCCTCGACCACCATGACCGGCACGCGCCGGTTGTCCTGGCGACCCAGGGACACGGGCTGGAACAGGACCATCTCGACGAGGCGCGGTTGCGCGACGAGGTCGCGGGGGTCATCGCCAAATCGGACGGTTTCGCGACGCTGGTCGGTGTTGTGCGCTCGGTGGCGCTCGGCCAGGCCCTGCCCAGGGCCGCGTCGGCGCGCCGTCCACCGCTCTACCAGTTGTTCGATGGTCGGCGCGGCCATACCGCGGGCCGTCTCGCGGGGGCGATTGCGTCGGGCAGCGCCTCGGACAACGCCTCATTGGCCCGCGCCGCCAAGGTGTCGCCGAACACGGCGAACAAGGTGACGAGCCACTACCTCGGGCCCATCATCGTCGAGCGCGGTGAGCACGACGCATCGCTGCCGATGACCCAGGCCGCCGTCTACCGGTGGTGCGGCCTACACGCGCGATACCTGATCAGCTGGTGCCGACGCCATGGGCACTCCGACGTCCTCGGATCGATGCCCACGTGATCAGTTCGGTTGATCAGTTCGCGTGAACCCCGACGGTCCGGTCTCGCGCTGGAGGCGTCGCGGATTCCGGCACGGTGATCCCGCTCCGCTCGCCGAACCACCGCAGGATCTCGACACCGGCGAGGGCCCCGGTGTCGGCGGTGATCGTGAGCCCGGGCGCCGACCAGCCGAGCGATTCCAGCTCACCGTGCCGCGGGCGGATCGCGTGATCGGCGGCGAGCAACAGGTCGGTGTCGAGCCAGCCGTCGCCGGCCGCGCAGAGCACTGCCGAGTCGTCGAGGGTGCCGTCAGCGACGAGCCGTCGCCGGACTTCGGCGATGGCCGCCGACTTGGTCACCGGCTGCGGGGTCGCGTAGATCTTGCGACCCTGCTGGGAAGCCGTCCAGCCACGTGCGTCGCACCACTGCTGCCATTGTTCGAGGAACTTCGGCGGTTGGACCGCGGGGTCGACGACCAGGTAACAGAAGAGGTCGTCGGCGGTCCGCAGAGCGGTGACCCAGGAGTCGTCGATGCGTGTTCGGAGTTCGTCGCGGACCTCGTCGAGGGTGGCGCCCGCGCGGGTCACCTCGCGGTCGATGTGCGCACGCCATTCCGGATCGTCGGCGCCGTCGACGAGGATCCGGCCACCGTTGCTGACCACGGCGTGGCGAAATGGGCTGCCCGGCAGATCGATCCGGGCAAACTGTGCCGGGGTGCGAGTGGTCGTCGGTACGACGACGACCTCACGTGCCAGGATGGTCATCAGTTCGACGGCGGTCGTGGTCATGTACGACAGCGGCGCGTCGCGGTAGATCTCGACGCACACGGTCTCCAGGGTCGCGAACTGCTCGTCGCCCATGGCGGCGCGTGAGTAGATCATGGTCCGGTCGAGATCGGTGGCGACCAGCGCGTTCACGAGTCCTCCTTGATGAGCCCGACACACGAGTACGCGAGATCGGGCGAGACCTCCACGGGCACATCTCGTTCGGCGGCGAGCAACCGGATGTGGCGATGTTCGGGCAGATCGTCGGCGCGCACCAGGATGCGCCACGGTACGCGACGCAGCAGCACCCGCGTCGTCTCGCCGACGCCGGGCTTGACCAGGTTGATCGACGACAGGCCGTACTCGGCTTGGATCTGTTCCACGGAACGCCAGCCGGACCAGTCGGGCCGGCGTGACTCCGGCGTCATCGCCGACACCGTCGCCCGAACTCGGTCGGCGACTGCATCGAACTCGGCGCTGACGGTGTCCAGGAACAGTCCCGAGACATCGAAGTCGGCGAGATGGCGGTAGAACTTCGCTCCGTGGAACTCGCCCGGACCGATGTGGTCGGCGTTCAGGACGGTGCGCGAGACCAGGCCGGAGACAGTGGAATTCAAGCAGGCGGAGGCGATGAGGAAGTCGTCCCTGGTGCCGAACAGGGTCGTGCAGGAGCCGGAGTCCGCCAGCACCGCGAGTTCGTCGTGCAGTTGCGGCCGGCCGGCGCGCGCGTAGTCGTCGACAGCGGCGGTGAGTTCGCGCTGGATGGCGCCCTTGCCGGTCCAGCCGTCGACGAAGACGACCGACTCGGCAGGGTGCCGCGCCACGATGTGATCGAGTGCGACGGTGTCGATCCCGCGGGCGCGCACGATCGAGATCGTGTAGTGCTGGGGTTCGATGCCGTGGACGGCCGCCATCCACCGTCGGATCAGGATGCCGACCGGGGTGCCGGCCCGCGCCAGCGACACCAGCGTCGGCGTGGAATGCCGCTCGGCCAGGATGAGTTCGGACACCACGCCGACGGCTTCCGCGAGGCGCTGGGCCGAGGACCGTAGCGTCGCATGGAAGAGTTCCTGGTACTCGCGGCCGGGTTGATACTCGATCGGCAACGACTCCGCGTAGTGGGCCTGACCGGACTGGATTCGGCGTTCCCGTTCGCGCAGTTCACCTTCCAACGCCACGTCGGACAGGTCTTTGAGCAGCCAGGTGACCTCGTCGGCCGCGTACGAACCGAACTCCGGTCCGCACAGCGGTGGCGTGGTGGTGGCGATGTCCATCAGCGCACCGCCTCTCGGGTTCGTGCCAGGGAACGTTGGTCGGTGGCGGGCACGACGGCCAGCACCACCGGGTGCCCGGCGGCGGTGAGGACGTCGATGAGTCCACCGGGCGCACGCAGCTCATCGGTGTCGGCCGGCGAGTCGACGATCAGGACGACCTGCGGGTCCGGATGGTCGACGGAGGACACGTTGTAGACATACCTTGGCGTCTCCGGATCGGGTTCCGGTGCGGTGAACCGGAATCCGCGCCGGAGTGGATAACCCGGGACGTCGTGCACCTGGGCCGGCGACCTCGTGGTGGTCTGGTATCCGGTGGCGAAGCCACGACGCTCCAGCGACTCGGCGATGCACAAGGGTGCGTACATCAGTTCCTCGTGCCCGATCACGACAACCGGGCGCCGCGGATCGAGGTGTGCCGCCACGGTGTCGGCGGCCGCGGTCGCCGCTCGCCGGAAGCCCGTCGAGTCGGTGCGGAGAATTCCGTGCCGGCCGCCGTCGGGAACTGCCGCCGGCCAGTCGAGGGCCACCGCGACCAGGCCGCCGCGCCGGGCTGCCACCGGGTTGAGCTCGTCGGACCCGAGCTGCCACACCTCGTCGAGGAGGTCCGGGGGAAGGGTGATCGAGCCGTGCGCGAGCGCCACGTAAGCGACATCGACGCCGAGTTTCGCTGCGAGATCATCGCATTCCGACTTCTGCGCGGGGGTACGCATGTCGACCAGGGACGCCACGACGAACCGCTTACGAGGACGGTCCGCGACGATGGCCTCGATGGCGCCGAGCGCGGTCTTGCCGGTGGAGATCTCGTCGTCGACCAGGATCAATACCTCCTGGGGTGTCATCGCGTCGAGGAAGGCGGAATCGCTGGGCTGCAGCAAATGCGTCGTCGCATGTGAATGCCCTTCCTCGAAGGTGCCCGTCACCACCACATCCGGGCGTCTGCGCCGCGTCGAGTGCAGATACCGGGATGCGGAAATGCGTTCGGCGACACAGTGTCCGAGACCGGTCGCGGTTTCGGCGAAGCCGAAGACGACGGCGTCGCGCGCCGCATTCGCACCGATCTCGGCGATGATCGCGGCGCCCAGATCGTCGGCGGCGCCACGGACAATGGCGGGCGAGGTCGGGATGTGCTTGCCCAGCACGGTCGAGACCAGCAGATGAGCACGGCGTCGATTGTGGCGCAAGCCGAGTGAGACGAGGTCGCGGACCGTGTGACCCGGAGCGTCGCCGACGTCGGCGATCTGAACGCCGAAACGTTCGGTCACCCAGTCGATGCCGACGGTGTCCGGATCGTTCACGAGTTCGCCTGCCCGGGCGAGGCGAGCGCGGTGAGCAGGTCGACGAACGAGACCCCCTGGCGGGTCACGCCGAAGGCGGCAGCGCGATCGATGACCCGCAAGGCCCAGTTGCGGTGGGGCTTCAGCTCGTTCATCTTGTTGCGGTACGACGACGCCCGTACCCCGCCGGACTCGCCGGCCAGGATGTCGAGTGCATCGTGATACTCCTCGTGGGTGACCGCCGACAACGCGTGCACCGCGGCGACATGCGCGGGGTGGATGACGGTCTTGCCGTGCAGGCCGTTGGCGCGGTCGAGGGTGATCTCGCGGAGGAGACCGTCCATGTCGCGGCTGACGAGCTGCTGCCGGAAGTAGACGGCGTCGTTCTCGCGGAACGGCGTGTGACGCAACATGGGCTGGAACATGCGCTCGTGGTCGGCGAAGTACTCCCATACCGGCCCCGTCACGACGAAGCCGCTCTCGTCGCTGCGGCCGAGATGGTTGACGATGCCGGCGATCACATCGGCCGCGACCCGGACGTCGTAGATGGTCAGGTCACGATCCCGGCGGATTCCGAAGTGACTACAGATGTCGGTGGCACCGATGCGCACGGCGAGCACGTGGTCACGGTGCGCGCTCAGGAGCGACGCGAGGGCGGTCAACTCGTCGTCGCGGGTCTCGCGGTGCACGACCGCGGCCGACTCGAGAACCGGCATGACCCAGAGGTGCTTGTCGAGGATCTGTCCGGCAGCGGCAACGGCGTCGAACGCCTCGGGTGCATTCTCCGACGAGAACTTCGGGATGACGAACCCGGTCAGCACCGACGGGGTGTCGAGCGCGGTGGCGATCGGCACTATCCGGTCGGCCGACCGCGGACGGACGAACAGCAACATCGGCCGGCACGGGTTCGCGGCGATACCGCGCAACGCGGCCACGGCGTGCTCGATCGCCTCGGCCTCCTCGTCGTCGGCGACGGCGTCCTCGAGGTCGATGACCATCGAGATCACACCCTCGGCGCGGCGTCGGCGGATGACCTCGGCAAGATCGGGCCGGGTTGCCGGGACGTACAGGGTGGCGCCCAGCGCGACGGCGAGCCGCTGCGCCGGCCAGGTCGGCTCGATCGGCTCGGGCTGCCGATGGAACAGGGAGTTCGAGACCGACGGCTCCAGGTGGTCGAAGTGCCGGATCGTCCCGGGCTCGAGACCGGTGTCGTCGTGTCGTGCAGTGGTGGTCATCCTGCGGCCACCTGTCCTCTCATCCGCGAAACGATCTCGGTGATCCGGTCGTCCACCGCACGCAGCTGCGTCAGGTAGCTCCAGTAGTCGGGGTGGATGCGATCCAGAACCCCTTTGGCGCGCTCGATCCGGTCGGCCTGAGCATCGAGGACCGAGCCCCATTCGTCAACCAGACGGTGATTGACCGCAAAGAGCTGGGCGTCGCGCAGGCGAAAGCGCACGCGCTGCTCCGCGCCCCGCGGGTCGGCGCGCACCTCCCGCAGGAGTCGCAACCGGTCGAGCACGGCGTCGACGGCCTTCTCCGCGACGGCCAGGTCGTCGCGGGCGGCGTCGGCGCGGCCGATGGCCTGGTCGGGGGCAGCATCGACCATCGCGCGGGCGGCCGCGAGCTCGGCGTCGGCGTGTTCGAGCCGTTCGTCGACGACCGAGCCGTTGCGCTGTAGATCGAGGGAGCAATCGGCACTGAACTCCCGGCGCAGTGCCGAGAGGGTGTCGGGGAGTTGCGCGCTCCGGGTGGACACCGCGCTCCGGCGCGTTTCCACCGAACGGATGACCTGCTGTGCGCGGTCGGCGAAGGCGGGGGCCTCGGCGAGAAGTTGTTCGAGGCGACGCGCCGAACTGAGCACGGCTGCCGCGGCGGTCTGCCGGGCACGCAGCCCCGCGCCCTGGTCGAAAGCCGTGAGCGCACGAGCGAGGTCGTCGGTGGCATCCGACACCGACTGCAGTCGTGCCACCGCCGGTGCGGCGTTCTCCAGGGCGGTCATCGCCCGGTTGGCGGCCACCCGCGCCTCGTGGTCCTGGGCGTCGGCGGCCCGCACCGTGGCCCGCGCCCGCTCGAGGGTCTCGGCGTTGGTCCGGGCGAAGTCGCGCATGGAGGCGGTGATCGACCGCAGCGCCTGTGTCGACCGGTCGAGATCCCGGGGGTCGACGCGTGTGCCGGCCGGGGGGGACACCAGCCGGAGGTAGTCCGACGTCGCCTGGGCGTGCTGCTCGCGGATGTCCGACCACGAGGCGCGCAGGCGCGACCGCGGGTCGAGGGCGGCGGTCACCGCGACGGCCGGATCGATCTCGGCCAGGACGGATTCGGACTCCAGGAACGCTGCCGTCATTTGTTCCGATGATGCAGGTGGCGCGGAATTCGTGCGTGAATCGTTCCCGAACCAACGACGTACGAAGTTTCCGGGCACCACTCGATGCTATCGGCTATTTTCATCTCGGTATGAGGCCGGATTCCCCGGCTCACGGCGAGCTGGGATGCCGAGATGCCGGCAGGTGCCGCGGTGCGGGGATGGCGTCGGGAGACGAACGAGGGATGGTCGATCGGCGGCCTCCCCACGGCGCGAGAGAGGCACGTCGAATGCAGTTGGTACAACGGTCCAAACGCGTGGTGGAAGCCAGGCTGAACAACTCCGCGGTCCGCGCGATCAGCGGGTCGATGGTCGCCTACGAGGGACAGGTCACCTTCAAATCGGCGGGCTTCGGCGGCGGCGACGGCGTGCTCGCGGGCCTGAAGCAGCGGGCCACCGGGGAGGCGCTGTCGCTCATGGAGGCCTCGGGCAACGGCATCGTGTACTTCGCGCACAACGCCGCCGAGACGACCGTCATCGAGCTCAACAACGAGACCCTGCAGGTGGAGTCCGAGCAGCTGATGGTGCTCAACGGCAACCTGCAGACCAACGTCACCTTCGCCGGTCTGCGCGGAGCGTCGTCGGGTCAGGGTCTGTTCACCACGACGGTGAGCGGCCACGGACAGATCGCACTGTTGTCCAACGGCGGCCCGCTCATCCACCTCGAGGTGTCACCGCAGTATCCGCTCGTGGTCGACCCGGACGCGTTCGTCTGCGCCCGCGGCCAGTTGAGTCAGTCCTTCGTCACCGATGTCTCCTGGCGGTCGGCGCTGGGACAGGGTGGCGGAGAGGCGTTCTCGTTGCGCTGGGATGGCAGCGGCGTCGTGTCGATCCAGCCGGCCGAGCGGTGAGGGTGAGGTAGCGAGAATGTTCACCAAGGTCAACAGCAAGGTCGTCTCCGTCGACATCGGCCGTACCGGGCCGGTCGTCGCGCGACGCGGGGCGATGCTCTTCTACAAGGGCAACGTGCACTTCCAGCCCCACCAGATCGCGGGAGCCGGCGGTATGGGCGGCGGGATGCCGGGACTGGGCGGCATGGGCGGGATGGCCGGCCGGATGCTCGCCGGCGAGCACGAGTCGACGATGATCGCGCAGGGGCACGGCGAGGTGCACTACGGCTTCCTCGGCATCGAGGTGCACGTCGTGGATCTCGCAGCGGTCGGCGGCACGATCCGGGTCGAGGCGTCGCGGCTGCTCGCCTACGCGGCCAACCTGCAGGCCTCCGTCGTCTCGGTCGCCTCACAGGGCGGTGGTGGCGGCGGTGGTGGCGGCCTCTTCGGTGCATTGCGGTCCGCTGCCGCCGGAGCCGTCACCGGTCAGGGCATGTTCACGACGCAGCTGTCGGGTCCGGGTTCGGCGGTGCTGCTCGGGCACGGTGGGGTCTTCGAGCTCGAGGTGTCCCCGGCCAAGCCGCCGGTGACCGTCGACCCGCAGGCGTTCGTCGGGTCGGCCGGTCAGGTCAACACCAGCCTGCGGTCGGCGATGAGCTGGCGCAACGTGGGTCGAACCGGCGGTGAGGCAATGCAATTGGAGTGCTCCGGACAGGGCATCGTGTACGTGCAGGCATCGGAGGAGAAGCTATGAGTCAACTCAACACCGTGTGGAGTCCGATGAATTTGCCGTCGGACGACAACGTGCCGGACAACAACTACTCCTTCTGCATCGACCTCAACCAGCCGTGGTTCATGTCCAAGGGCGCGATGATCGCCTACTACGGTCAGATGCAGTTCACCGCACTGACCCAGGGTCTGCAGGGAAACATGCTGCAGATGGTGGCGCAGCAGTTCTCCGCCCCGCTGTACCTCGGTGACTACGTCGTCGCCGAGGGCCACGGCAAGCTGATCATCGGCGACCGCGGATACGACATCAACGCTTACGACCTCGAAGACGGCAACCTCACCATCCGGGCAGCCAATCTTCTTGCCTTCCAGCCGAACCTGTCGCTCAACCAGTCGATCGTGCCGGGGTTCCTGACGCTCATCGGCACCGGTAAGTTCCTCGCGTCGTCGAACGGCCCGGTGATGTTCGTCGAACCGCCCGTGCGCGTCGATCCCGAAGCGCTTGTCGGATGGTCGGATTGCCCGTCGCCCAGTCACCACTACGACGAGGCGTGGGTCAACGGTTTCATCGCGGCCGCGGGCCGGCGGATGGGGTTGAACTCGGGCGAGGAGCGCCAGTTCGACTTCACCGGCGCGGGAACGGTTCTCGTGCAATCGAGCGAGAAGGTGCGCGACGACTCGTCGGTCCTGCGCACCATCCAGGGTCATCTCCCGGGCATGTCGGTGCCGAGCCTGCACCAGATCAACCAGCAGATCACCCAGCAACTCGGGCAGCAGCAGGGCTGAGTCGGGCTCTCGAAACCACTGCGCCGCAGGACCTTCGGGTCCTGCGGCGCAGTTGTTCTCTCCGCTCCCTGAGGAGCGAGCTTGCGGGCGTCACGAAGGGTCTTCGCAACGTCGGTCGCCGGACCCTTCGTGACGCGCCCTCCGCAAGCTCCGGACGCTCCTCAGGGAGCAGGGCTGACGCGCCCTCCGCAAGCTCCGGACGCTCCTCAGGGGGCGAAGGGTCAGATGTTGACCTTCTCCTCTTCGCCCTTCGCCGCGAGGCGGTTGCGTCGGACGATGCTGGAGATCAGTGCGGCGATGATCAGCGCGACGCCGATCAGGCCGGTGATGATCTCGGGGACGTGGGTGCCGATGGAGTACAGCAGGATGAACGCCAGCGCGCCGATCGCCCAGTGCGCTCCGTGCTCGAGGTACACATACTCCGACAGCGTGCCCTTGCGCACCAGGTAGACGGTGAGCGAACGGACGAACATCGCACCGATGAGGCCGAGGCCGAGGGCGATGATGATCGGATCCGCCGTGATGGCGAACGCGCCGATGACGCCGTCGAACGAGAACGACGCATCGAGGACCTCGAGGTAGAGGAACAGGAAGAAGCCGGCCTTGCCTGTCGCCTTGGCCAGGTCCGACGGGCCCGACTTCCCGCTGTTCTTCTCGACTGCCGCTTTCTCCGCGGCGTCGGTGCCGGGCTCGGCCGCTTCGTCATCTTCCGCGGTCTCGACGTTGAAGTACTCGCCGAGGCCGTTGACCAGGATGTAGGTGATCATGCCGAGTGAGCCGGCGATCATGACCGTCGACCGCTCGTCGGGTGCGGCGATGTAGGTCGCGGTGAGGACGAGAAGCGTCATGGCGATGACGACCTCGAGCATCTCCAGCTTGCCGATCTTCTCGAGCGGCCGCTCGATCCAGGTCAGCCAGGTGAGCTCCTTCTGCTCGAAGACGAAGCCGAGGAACAGCATCAGCAGGAACATGCCGCCGAAGGCCGCGATCTGCGGGTGGGCGTCGGTGATGATCGTCTCGTAGCTGGGATCGCCGTTGGGGAAGTACGCCGCATCGTTGGGCGGCGGGTTCAGTGCGAGGTCGAGCGCCTCAACCGGGTTGAGACCCGACGCGAGCCACACGATGACCAGCGGGAACACCAGTCGCATACCGAAGACGGCAATCAGGATGCCGATGGTGAGGAAGATCTTCTGCCAGAACTCGCTCATCCGGCGGAGGATCGTGGCATTGATGACCGCGTTGTCGAAGGAGAGCGAGATCTCGAAGACGCCGAGGATGGCGGTCAGGATCAGCGCTTCGACGCCGCCATAGAGGAAAGCGATGATCAGCGACACGATCGTCACGACGACCGAGAGGCCGAAAATTCTTACTACCACTGGTTTGTGGCCTTTCTAGGGTGCGTGGAAACCAGCCGACCGCATTGTCGGAGAGGAGTGGTGACGCGCGGATGCCGCACCCGTTCGACAACGGGTGCGGCATCCACAAGCACGTTCAGGCGGACAGCCGGAGTCTACGAGAGACTCAGACGTTCACACCGAAGTCGCGGGCGATGCCCGCGAGACCCGAGGCGTAGCCCTGGCCGACCGCGCGGAACTTCCACTCCGACCCATGACGGTACAGCTCACCGAAAACCATCGCGGTCTCGGTGGAGGCATCCTCGCTGAGGTCGTAGCGGGCGATCTCGGCGCCGCCGGCCTGGTTGACGACGCGGATGAACGCGTTGCGGACCTGGCCGAACGACTGCGACCGTGCGTCCGCGTCGTAGATCGAGACGGGGAAGACGATGGAGTCGACGTTCGGCGGAACGCCCGCGAGGTCGACCTTGATGACCTCGTCGTCGCCCTCGCCCTCACCGGTCAGGTTGTCGCCGGTGTGCTCGATCGAGCCGTCGGGCGAACGCAGGTTGTTGAAGAAGATGAAGTGCTGGTCGGAGAGGACTTTCTTGTCCGCGCCGAGCGCGATGGCGCTGGCGTCGAGGTCGAAGTCGGTACCGGTCGTGCTTCGGATGTCCCAGCCGAGGCCGACGGAGACCGCAGTCAGGCCCGGAGCCTCCTTGCTCAGCGAAACGTTTCCGCCCTTGCTCAGGCTCACGCCCATGGTTTGCGCCTTTCTGTTGGTACGGGGTCTCGTGATGTCCGATGTGCCCGATACGGGCCACTCGGAGCAATCGACAACACTCTATGTGAACGGTTTGACCCGGTCACTGGTTCGGATGGATGACCTGCGGGTTCGCCCTCGGCGATCCGGACACTGCCGGTGCGGGGCGGTGATGGTCAACCCATCCGGGAGATCAACTCGACCAGTCGCCCGACGGCATCACCGGCAGTGGTCGCCCGCTGGTGACGTGCGGCGCTGTCGGATCCGTTGCCGGTCTGTACCCATTCCGGTGTTCCTCCGACGCTCTGCGCGACGCGCAATGCGTATCGGGCGTGGGGGGACGCGACGCGGACCTCCTCGGGCTTGTCCCGATCGACGCGCAGCGTGACGACCTTGCCCTCCGGGGTCAACACGACCTCGTCGATGGTGTCGGAGGCGGCACGCAGAACCACGCGATTGAGACCGATGGGCCACCCCGGGAGTTCGATCGGTACTCGCGCGGTCTCGGGCACAGTCTCGGTTCGGCCCAGGAAACCCTTGCGCTCGACCTGTCGGGTCACCTCCTTGTGCCCGACCACCGGAAGCGGCCGACGCTGGGCGCGCAATCGCGCGGCTGCGTCGGCGGCTGCGCCGGTGAGGTCGCTCAGTCGCGGCTCGGATGTGGAGGTCATGTCAGTTCGCTCCCCGTGCTTCGTCGATGATGTACTTCGCGATATGCCATTCGGCGCGCTCCTGACCGCACACCCAGTCGTTGTAGGCGTAGACGCCGAGCTCGCCGAAGTACGTGGGCCACGCGAAAGCCCAATCGGGAAGCCAACCGCTGCGGGACGTGATGGCATCCGTGATGTCAGTTGCGACGATCTCGAGTTCGCAGTTGTTGCGCCGTCCGAAGTCTTTGATATGGCCGTTGAACACGTTGGCGAGCTTGATGAACACGTCCTGACCGGAGACGTCGACATCGGCGACCATCGCCCCGATCCGGCGGATCGACTCGAGATGATCGAATCGCTGCGGAATGGCATCGACATGTTGGAGTTCGATGTCGCCGGTGGTCCAGTCACGATCTCCGGGGGTGTCCACGGTGTCGATGGTCTCGACGAAGTCGAGCACGTGCGTCCAGCCGATCTCGGACAGGTCGGCCATACCGCCTCGTGCCGCCCATTCCTGGATCTTCAGCTTCATGATGTTGACCCGAAGCACTTCGAGCGTGAGTGCGGAGGGATCCCACCAGTGAAGGCGCAGGATCGCAGCAGCTACCTGTTTCCACTCCGAGTCGACTACTCGACCCTCATACTCCAACCCCGCGTTCACGCTCGCGCGCAGACCGTCTGAGTAGGACTGCATCTGTGCCACAAACCCGTTGTCGAGGTATTCAGGCGCAGACTCCGGGAGGTGAAAACCGACGGGGCGGCGAGCTGTGACGGGGGCAGCCGCTGCATTCCGGGATTGGCTGTGCACACCCGCCAGTGCCCAGAGGTCGGCACCGCAAGACACACACTGGGCCAGCACGCTGCGATCCGCCGTTGCGCCACACGTGCAGGTGACCTGATCGTTGGCGTGTACGCGAGGAGTGGGCGTTGGCACGGGAGCCGCGTCCTGTCGGTCCGGAGCAGGTCGTGACACACGATCGCGCCGTCGATAGTTGATCGGCTGGCTCGACGATGCCTCGGTTACGGGATCGGCCGGACTGTCCGCAACTGGATCCGCAGTGGCCGGCCTGGCGCGAGATCCCCGGCCCGGATGTTCATAGTTGATCCGGCCCGGATGGGTGTAATCGATGGGCATCAGTCGCCGACCTCGTTCTGTGAGTGGGTTTGTGGCGTGTCGAGACCCTGCGAGTACTCGAAGGCCGGATGGGGGCGCCGGATGCTCGGAGTCACCGCAACCAGACCGTCCAGGTCTCACCTGAGCGTTTGACCCTGGTGACCGTCAGCTCCGGCGGGATCGTCGCCAGCTCGAACATCGCCCGTGCCAACGGATTCACGAGCATGGCCTCGAGGACGTTGGCGACACCACGGCCCCCGAAGTCGAGATTCAATGTCGCGCCCTGGCGCAGAGTCTGCAATGCATCCTCGGCGACTGTCAGCCGCGCGCCGGTGGTTTCGCGAACGCGGTTACCGATGTTCGTCACGAACAGGTCGACCAGGTCGTCGCCGACCGTCTCCGACACAAAGTCGAATACGACGATGTTCTCACCGATTCGGTTCAGCAGCTCCGGGCGACCCAGCTCTCGGGTGAAGTGCTCGGCTACGGCCTCGCGGATGGTCGACTCCACCTCGCGGTAACCGGCACCTCGGGCGATCCGCGGCGTTCGGTGTCCGTCGGCCCCGGTGGTGTAGACACCGAGATTGGATGTGAAGACGATCAGTGCTTCGGAGAAATACACCGTGGAACCGTTTCCGTCGGTGAGGCGGCCGTCTTCGAGAATCTGTAGAAACTTGTCGAAGATTCGCGGGTGGGCCTTCTCCACCTCGTCGAAGAGGATGAGTCGGAACGGTTGCTGTCGGACCGCGTTCGTCAGCTCGCCACCCGCGTTGTGGCCCACGTAGCCCGGTGGGGCCCCGATCAGCCTGGCTTCGGCACCCTCGGCCGAGAACTCGCTCATGTCAAACCGAAGGAATGCATCTTTCCGGCCGAAAACTAACTCGGCCAATGACTTCGCCAGTTCAGTCTTGCCGACGCCCGTCGGTCCGGCGAAGAACAGGACACCCTGGGGGCGCCCGCCGGAACTGGCTGTCTGCGCGCCGGTGAGGCCCATCGTCGACCGGATGAGGATGTCGACCGTCTTGCGGATCGCAGCGGGCTGGCCGAGCACGCTCTTGTTCAGACGGGTTGCGGCGTCGCGGATCTTCGCCTTGAGTGCCGGGTCATGCCACGGGTTGTCGGGGATGCCCACGCGGAAGGTGCGCACCGCGTCGTCGATATTCGGGGCCGGGATTCCGCGGTCGATCGCGAGACGGTTGATCTCGGTGATCGAGCGGAGTGTCATGCCACCGGTGAGCCCGGCGTAGTGGTCGATGAGCTTGGCAGTTTCGGGGTCGGGATCCTGATCGAGGGGCATGGGTGTCGCGCCCGGAAGCGAATTGACCAACGGCTTGATCAGATGTCGTCGGTCTCCCAGGGACGGTAACGGAATCGAGATCACCCGAACCAGGTCACTACCGACGATCCAGTGGGGGAGGTCGGACTCCCGATCGATCATCCAGAAGATGGTGTTGTAGAGAGGCGATCGGTGGGGGCCCTCCACACGCCGACGGGGCGCTGTCAGGAGAACGCGCTCGGCGGTCACCAGGAGCTCGTGGAGCTCGCCACCGAAAGACTCCGAGTCGGCCCGCAGGCGGGAAGCGCCCTCGATGATGAGGCAACACGGAGACTCCGACATCGCAACCATTCGGACTATCCGGCGCAGTTGACCTGTCAACGACGCTTCCGGCCCTGCACTCGACTCGGCTGCGCGTATCAACTCAGAGCCGACCTGCTGGTGCTCCGCCAGAATCCCCAGCCCCTCAGCCGGGTTGAACGAGAGAAGTGTCAGATGTCCGGCCTCGTGCAGCGCGCGTACGAGTGCTGACGTCGGGTCAACCGTGACGAAGCGAGGCCCGGTAGGCCGCGGATTCGGAACGAGCACGAGGTCTCGTAGGTTGCCGGTCAACACCACTTGCGGATTGGCCGGTAGTGCGACGTCGACCTCGCGAAGCCAAGTGGGCAGTGGTGAATCCGCGTACGTCAAGATCGAAGACCTCCGTGCTCAGTCCAGAGAGGTGAGACCGGAGAAGTTTGCCACAGGTCGGGGTCGATCGCTGTCCTATGAACATGTGAACGTGTGCGCCGCCAAGAGTAGCCCCTGTGTGGGACACACGTCCCAGACGGATGTCCGGCAACGTCGGCCTCGGGAATCCGGCGTCCGGACAGGCCGACAACCGCGCTCGTGCCGGATGTCTGCGTCGCAGATGCCGCACTGATGCAATGGAATTCGTACAAAATGATGACAGAGCGCGCTGACCCCGGCTGTTAGCTTCGATGTTCTGAGAATCTCTCGGACTCGTCTCTAACCCATGAGTACGCGGAAGCGTCATGTGTGATGACCAGGCGAGTACATCTCCTAGGAGCGTGTCTGCTGATGGTTGAAGTCGACTACTACGAACTGCTCGGCGTCACCCGCACTGCGAGTGAGGCCGAGATCGAGCAGGCCTCGAAACGGGCGACCCGGCAGTGGACCAAACGCGCATCCTCGCCGAACATCGACGTGCGGCACGAGGCCGAGACGAAGATGAAGCGGCTACGTGAGTCCCGCGAAGTTCTTCTCGGCGGCGCGGACAAGCGCGCGGCGTACGATCGCGCGCTGGCGCAGGGTGTGGCGCCGGCGTCCGCACCGTCACGCCAGCCTGTAGGAGCGGGCGGCCAGGTCGACTGGGTTGCAACGGCCCGAGAGGCTCTGGCGAACAACGACTATCATTCCGCTGCTTACGCGGCGAAAGAGGCGACCACTGTGCTAGCCGGAAACGCCGAGTCCTGGAGCCTTCGGTCTCGTGCGAACCTCGGACTGGGCAGAGTGCAGGACGCCCTATTCGAGGCGCGGCACGCCACTGAGATCGAGATGAACAACGCCGAGTATCACTTCAATCTCGGCAACGTCCATGAGCAGCTCCGGGATTGGGTGGCAGCGCTGAAGGAGTATCAAGTGGCCACTCAACTCGATTCGCAGAACTTCGTCTATCCCCTCGCACAAGGCTCGGTGCTTCAGCAGAACGGGCTCCTCGACGAGGCCATCGACATGTACCGCCGAGTCTTCGCCCAGCACCAGACTGTCGATCCGGTGCGCTACTACCTCGGAATCGCCTTGCTGGAGAAAGCTGAGACAGTTCCGAAGCTGAAGGGAAACGGCCGTTACGCGGTGACCGCGGAGGAGGAGATCGCTCCGATGGTCGCACTCGCGTCCGAGGCGCAGCAGCTCTCTCGGGACCCGGAAATTCAGCAGGAGGCGGCGCGGATTCTCGAATACCTGCACAAGCAGAACGAGATGACGTGGTGCCTACCGACAACAGTGTCCGACGCTCCGTTCATGTGGCTGGGTGGTGTCGTGGGAGCGTTCCTGCTCGGGGTGGTGCTGATGGGCGTCTCCTCCGGCATCGGGGTACTGCTCATTCTCGCGTCACTGGCGGCTGTCGGACTGATCGTGTGGCAGTCCTACGTTCCGGGCTGGAAGAAGTCCAAGCGTAAGAACTCTCTCGCGCTGATGATTGGGCACCTGCAATGAGCAAGGTCATCGGAATCGATCTGGGTACAACGAATTCAGCGGTTGCGGTGCTGGCTGACGACGGCATCCCGACGATCATCCACAACCGCGAAGGCGACAACACGACTCCGTCCGCGGTCTTGTTCGACGACGGTGACGTCACCGTCGGAAAGCAGGCCAAGAACGCAGAGACGTCGATGCCCGGCAACGTCGTCCGCTACGTCAAACGTCACATGGGAAGCCCCGACTACAAGTTCATCCCTGACGGCGACTCGACCGAATACGGACCCGAGTTGATCTCGTCGTTCATCCTCAGATTCTTGGTCGACGATGCATCGGCCTATCTCGGCGAGAAGGTCGACGAGGTGGTCATCACCGTGCCGGCCTATTTCGGTGATGCCGAGCGAACCGCAACACGCCAGGCCGGAGAGATCGCAGGACTGAACGTTCTGCAGGTGATCAACGAACCCACCGCTGCAGCTCTGAGTTTCGGTCTCAAGGGCGGCTACAACGGAAGGGTCCTCGTCTATGACCTCGGCGGTGGCACCTTCGATGTGACGCTGATGGACATCTCGCACAACAACTTCACGGTCCTGGCGTCGGCAGGCGATCGCAACCTGGGCGGCTTCGACTTCGACAACGAGCTCATCAGGTTGACCGAAGCGAAGTATCGGGATCTCGGAGGCGAGCTGGATCCCGACGATGACAAACAACAGGCGCTCATCCGCGAGCAAGCCGAGGCGGCAAAGCACAGGTTGTCCACCAGCGACAAAGCGAAGATCCGGATCGGGACCGAGTCCATCACGATCATGCGTGAAGAATTCGATCGGGTCGTCGGCGACCTGGTGACCCGGACCCGCTACATCCTCGAGGATGTGATGGATCAATGCGGACTGTCCTACTCCGACGTCGACAAACTGTTGCTGGTCGGCGGATCCACCCGGATGAAGATCGTGGAGCGGTCGGTCAAGGAGTGGACCGGACTCGAGCCCGACAAGAGCGTTCATCCCGATGAGGCCGTCGCGCTGGGAGCGGCCATCGTTGCAGAGCTCCGCAACGCGGTAGAGACAGGTGAACCACCAGCGGTGCAGGCGTCCGTGTCCGACGTGGTCGCGCAGGGACTCGGCGTCGCGGTTCTGGCCGACGACGGATCGAAGATGCTGAACAGCCTTGTCGTCGTGCCGAACACGAGGGTGCCCAATCGGGTTGAAGCCAGCTCCTTCTCGACGGTGGGGGCGACGCGCCAGATCAACTTCCGGATCACCGAGGGTGACGAGAACGGAGCCGAACTCCAGTACGTGAAAGTGATCGGAGAGTCGCTACTCGCTCTCGACTATGACTTGCCTGCCAAGGCGCCGCTTCGGGTCGTGTTCGTCATCGGAGAGAACCAGACTGTCGAGGCGGAGCTCCATGACGCGGTGAGCGGTCGGCTGATCGGCCAGATGAACGTACAGCGAACGGCCAACCTCGATGCCATGGAAGTCCAGTCCCTCCGTAAACAAAGTCGAGAGATCGTGGTGCAGTGAGCTCCGCGGACAGCACCGGATGGGCCGCTGATCCGGTACGTGACCCGGCGCCTGCCGGTCCCGCCCGCACCGACGTCGGCGAGTTCACCGAGTGCGATCCGGTGTACCCGGATGTGGATGGGACCGATCGAGCCGCCTCGCGCGAGGGTGCGCCGACGGGAGAGGTGTCGGGTCGGCCGGCGGCAGCATGGTCCTCGGTCTCGAACACAGTGGATTTCAGCGAATTGCACCTTCGGTTCGACCGGATGGAGAGTGCCATGGCGACTGCCTCCGGGGTCGTCGAGCGCAACTATGAGCAGTCGCTGATCGCCCTCCGAGATCGTGCCGCGGCCGCCGAGGTCGGGATGACGCAGACGTTGCTCCGTCCCATCGCGCGGCAGCTGGCGGCCTTGATCGATCGGGTCGAACTCGAGCAGGGACGTCGGCAGGTCGACCCATGGGCCCTGAGCGCCAGCGTGGTCGACGAATTGCACGACATTCTCGAGGACTTCGGCATCGAGACGATCGAGTGCCCACCGGGATCAGAGGTCGACAAGGCCAGACACCGAGTGGTCACGAGTCGAAGCCCGCGCGGGAGCTCGGACGACACACTGCGGATCGTCGAGCGGGTACGGCACGGGTACGAACTGTCGGGGTATGTGATCAGGCCGGCGGAGGTCGCGGCCGAATGGACACCGGAATGGGGTGACCCGACCTACCCTGGGTGACCACGCCGCCCGTCGGGTTGCGTGCATGTTGGCGCCTCCGAGGGACCGGTGCACCATGACAGAGCGCCCCGTCCGACAAGCCAGTCGGACGGGGCGCTCTGTTGTATCCGGCCGACTCGTCAGAGACAGCAACCTACAGAAGAAGCGGCATCCAGCAGGGTGGGGAAACGGCTCCTCGGTCACAACGACCAGGAGGAACCATGTATCAACTACCGACATCCACGCAACGGACTGCTGCGGCGGCAGGCCTCGACCACGCCATCGATGTCGCAGACCGCGTCGTCCGCCGGGTTCCGGCATACCGAGCCCATCTCCGGGCACACAGTTGCGATCCGCAGCGGATCATGACGAGAGACGATTTCGCTGCGCTGCCGATCACGACCAAGATCGACTACCTGGCTCCCCACGAGCTGGATGAACTGATGTGGGACGGTGACATCTCACGGGCACAGACATGGTCGGCGACATCTGGTTCGACCGGATCGCCGACATACTTCCCTCGCGACTCCCGGGCCGCTCGTGATGCTGCCGACTACTACGGGCGGATCTTCGAGGAGTGCTTCGATATCGGAGGGCACACGACCCTGGTTGTGGTCTGCTTCGCGATGGGGACCTGGATCGGCGGCACGTACAGCTATCAGGCCGCTCTCGGACTACACGAAGACGATCGTCGAATCACCGTGGCAACACCGGGAATCGATGTCGCGGCGGCGGTTGCGAGTCTGGTCGAACTGGGTCCACGCCACGAGAAGGTGATACTCGCGGGTTACCCCCCCCTGGTGAAAGACGTGCTCGACATGTTGCCCGCCGACGCACTCACCCAGGACCTGCACCTCCTGCTGGCCGGTGAAGGCATCACCGAGCGATGGCGCGACCACGTACTGGAACGCTTCGGTCGGCTTCACCGCCCGGAGCGGGTATGCCTGATGTACGGGACAGCTGAGGCAGGCGTGATGGGTCACGAGACACCGACGACCGTGACCGTCCGCCGGGCGGCATTCACTTCTGACAAATTGCGGCGGGAACTGTTCGGTCGCAACGCGACACCGTTGACCACGTTCGTCGAGGTCGACCCGATGCGCCGTTACACCGAGGTAGACGAGGACGGGTACCTCTTGTTCACGATCGACAGTGCCCTGCCCCTGGTGCGTTACCGGATCAATGACCAGGGTCGCGTCCTCACCGGCCTAGAACTCCAAGAGGTGCTGAAGATGAGTGGATTCGACGATCTGTCCACGATCGTCGATCCCGAAGGGTGCTTCGTGGTCCTGACCGGTCGGCCGGATGTGGCCACATCCTTCTATTCGTCGTCCATCTTCCCTGCGCAGCTGGCCTCGGCGTTCGACGCCGCGTCGGTCGCACGGTCGGTCACCGGGCGGTTCTGCGCGGACGGAAGTCCGGGGGACGATCACTGCCCGGTATTGCGCATCGACGTCGAGCTTTCGGCCGGAGCAACCACGCCGGAACCAGGTCTGGCCGAGAGACTGCGAAGTCTGTGTCTGGCAGCCCTACTGGACAACAACGACGAGTTCCGAACGCTGCGCAGTTCACACGGGGAGGAGCGGACCACTCCGGTGGTCAACGTGCACCCCTACGGAACCGGGCCCTTCCGACCCGGTGCAAAGCACACCTACACCTTGCGGGGTCGGCGATGATCGAGATCTTGGACCCACGGCTCGATTGCCGACGTCTGGAGGAGATCCGACGCGCCGGTACTCGTGTCGTCGATGCCTGGGCACACGCTTTCGACGAGTACTGCGCAATGGTGCGCCTCGATACGGAGCTGGAGCCGCTGGCGCACTGCGAACTCGAACGCCGGAGCCGTTATGTCTTCTATCCGTGGCGGGACGTGCTGGTCCGCCTGCCCGACGACGAGATCTTCCACCGAATCCGCACGTCCCGGAATCGGTTCCTCATCACCGACGAGGAGCAGGCGAGGTGGTCTGGCGCGACGATCGCAGTCGCCGGGTTGAGTGTGGGTGCGTCCCTGCTACACACATGCGCGCTGACGGGGGCTCGCAGCTTTCGCATCGGCGACCCAGATGTGCTCGGACCGTCGAATCTCAACCGGTTGAACGGGTCGGTGTGCGATCTCGGCGTGGCGAAAACGACTCTCGCGCAGAGGCGGTTACTCGAACTGGACCCATATACGACAGTCGAGACATTCGACCGAGGTGTCGGCCCCGATGACCTACAGCGCTTTCTGACGCCCCCCGGTGGCCCAGGTGCAGACGTTGTCCTCGAGGAGGTCGACGATCTGGCGATGAAGGTGGCGATTCGGCGCGCCGCGAGGGCGGCGGCGGTTCCGCTGATCATGGTCACCGACGATGGTGACGACGTCATCGTCGACGTGGAACGCTACGACCTGGAGCCCGACTATCCCGAGTTCCACGGGATGGCGGGCGATCTGGGGTCGTTGAGCGCCGACGAACTCTCCGACCCCGCCAACAAGATTCGCCTTGCCGGCGCGATCGTCGGACCCGACGTGTCACCTCGGGTGCACGATGCTCTCGGCGAGGTCGGCCGCTCGATCCCGTCATGGCCGCAGTTGGGCAGCGCAGCGACTCTTGCCGGCGCGGTCGGTGCCACCGTTGCTCGACGGATCGTCTGTGGGGGCCGGGTGCCTTCGGGACGGAGACACGTCCGCGCGGGTGATCTGGTGTGTTTATGAGATTCCTACTCCCGCCACCTACCGTGGCGCGAGGACATCAGCGTGGCCATGGCGCCGACACCAGCTCACGATGTAGCGCGCGTGCAGACCGCACCACCGGAAGACAGACGCCTGTGTTAGCGGCAGGCGTTCGTCGTGTTCGTTGCGGGCACGCATCATGGGACCTACGTAGTTGGACGCGACCTTGCTCGCGGTGTTGGCGGACACGCGCGCCACCTCCGCCAGGGTCGCGACGTCGGCCGCGTTGCCGGCGGCGATCGCCCCGGCCATGCGCGCCGCAGTGGTTCCGCGGCGTCCGTTGAACATCTCGAACAGGGATGGGCGCGAGCCCGACTCAGGCCGACTGGTGATCCGCTGGCCGTAGGCGACAGTCCGTAAGGACTCCACGAAGGTGTGCAGACCTGCGGACTTGGCCACCACACCGGAGACATCGGCACGTCGTCGTGCCTCGGCGAGATGGTCCTCCTCCATCGAGTGGCCTTGCGTGGCCAGCAGGACGGGCGCGAGACGATCCGACGTGCGCAGCCCCTCGATGACGTCGAGGCCGTCGAAAGTCCACTCGAGTTCGGCGTGGTTGAAGATGAGGTCTGCGCTGACGACATCGAAACGCACGCGTGCCGCGATCGCGTTGCGAAACTCATCGCGATCCCGGGCGACTGTCACCAAGGAGCCCTCGAACGTTGCCTTGAGCGGGTCTGCCACCACGTGCCCGAGTGGCGAGGCGATGAGGATGCGGAGTCCGGTCGTCACCCGCGTCATCTTGCCGTACTGGTCCGATTCATGCGCGATTCCACCTCCGCGTCGCTCTTCGGGGGCGGAATCCGTCCGAACCCAGCACGAAAATGTCGTCACTGTGGCTGATCGCTCGGCGGGATCACCTCACTCTTGACGGGTACCCGATATCCCGCCGACGCCCGCCGTACCCCTTCCCGAGGAGTGTTCATGACCACCGACATCAGCCACGATCTCGACGTCCCCATGCGCGAACTCACTGTGCGGCAGCCGATGGCGGTGATCGCCGAGCACGACCTGGGTGATGTCGCACTGATGGCACTCCTCGAGGACTTCGGTCATCGGGTGAGCATCATCGATGTCGATGCGGAGGCCGACATGCTGCCACCTTGCCCGGTCGCCGCCGTGATCGTCCGCAGTGAACGACGATTGGCGCGGCTGAGCGAGTTGGGCTGGTTCCGCGACTCGAGAATCATCGGAATCGGGGTTCGACCGGACCCGTCTACCGGTGTCGGGCTCCCCGATTCGGCGTTCTCGGCCGGTGTCCTCCGGCAGGTACTCGAGAAGATCGCCCCGTCCCGCACGCGTCGCCGAGTTCGACTCAGCGACCGGGAGTGTGAAGTCGTGTTGACCTATGTGCTCGGTGCGACGGTTCGGCAGACGGCGGCGCAGCACTACATCGCCGAGAGCACCGTCCGCACACACCTGCGCCGCGTCACCGAACGCTATGTCGAGGCCGGACACCAGGTGTCGAACAAGTCGCAGTTGCTCATCGAGTTGATGGCCGATGGCTGGATTGATCGCAACCAACTGCTCCGTCGCTGAGTGCCGGCGGGGATATCCGCCGCGTGGCGCAGGTGGCGCTGCCCAGAGTTGTTCGGGGCCTGCCGCGTCTGCGACATCAAGGAGCCGCCCGCCAGCACGAGCCGTGGACGGGGCATAGTCGGCCGGTGCTGAGGCAAGCAACGCAGGTGAGGCGTCCGGCAATGCTGTAACCGCCCGCCTGCCCCCGGCATGTAGGACAAACGTCCAGCAGTCGCGCGCATCGCTCGCACGCAGTCACCTCGGCCCTCTCTGTAATGTCGATGCCTGCGACGGTAGTCCGCGGATGGACGAAGTGGTCTCCTCCAAAACGATGAAGTTGCGGGTGCCTCGCCGGGAATGCGAACGCGTGGCGGGTAATCCGTACACTTACCGCAGACATCGACGAAGGAGCGCCGGAGTGAGCCGACTTGCGCCACCCGATATTTCCGGAGACCCCGGGCCTGGTGCCGACTTCCTGCCTGTGGTTCCGCCGGAAGGTATCGACCGAGTGGGATACATGTCGCAGTACCGGCGGGCGATACGGTCGCCGATTTCCGACATGCACACCCTGACAGGAGAATTGCACGGCTGGTGCGGCGCGCTCGGACGTAAGGCGTGGTTCGGTGAGCGATACTGCGCCACCAGCGCACTGATGGCGCGAAGTCGTCAAGTGCGAATCGCCGACGCCGAGACGATCGCGAACTTTGGGGAGGCGTGCCACGACGCTGTCGCGCCACTGAGTCGATACACCGCCGGATGGTTCACCAGCTTGGCTGACGTCACCCCGGTCGGGTTGCGTAAACCCATCGGCGTCGCGGTTCGTGAAGCGCGCCGCGCCGCGGCACGCAGTGTGCGCCGGAGCCTGGCCGCGACGCCGGCCGTTCACGAATCCTTCGCCACGGTGCGCGACTTCGCGCTCGGACCCGGCAAGCGAACCGATGCCGACGAGGTCATCGCATTGGACACGTTCGCCACTGCGATCGCGAAACTGGTCCACAGAGGATTCACCGGTGACCATGTACTGACCGACGCCGATCGTGCCGACCTCGCCGATCTGGGCGATCGAGTGATGACCGAATTCGGCGCGGTTCCTGACGAACCACTCTCGGACCGGCGCCGGGACGAGCTGCGCGGGGTCGCGGTGGAGTTCTTGAACCGGGTCATCGCGGAGCGCTTCGGGAACAGGGCGTTCGACCCGGATCACCTGGCCGAAGCGTACGAACGTGTGGTGACGACTTACGTGAATCGACTGCATGCGGGAAAGGCATTGGAGGGCACCGAGTTCTACCTACTCGTGCGTCTCGACGCGGTCCGGATCGATGAATGGCGGCGCGGCACGATTCGGCGCCGCCGCCAGACACACCTGGTGACCGGTGACGACCAGGGGAGCGCCCGCGCCGACGATCGGCTGGAGGACACGACCGCACCGTCAGACTCAGGTCCGGACGACCTTCTACGTGTCGCTGCGACGCTGATAGGCCAGGATCGCGCCAGTCGTGTCGACGGTGAGTTGTGTTGGGAGGCACGAACAGCGATGGCCCTGCTGACCGCAGGCCTCGATCTGGATGGGTCCCAGCAGGTTCTTCGGGAGACGATCTCGGGCCGTTGGCAAGCAGAACAGCCAGGTGACTCACGCAGCCAAGCGTCGTCGGCCGCCGAAATGACAGTGTTGTTGATGATGCAGACCGCTGTCACGCGAGCTCGTCGCGTCTTCGACGCACACCTCCGCCCGGAGGAGGCATCGTGAGTGGGACGGTGAGACACAGGCCGGACGGGAGCATGGAATGGCGAGCCGAGCACCCCGAAGCCATCCTGCCGATCACGGTGACCATCGGCGGTGTGGCCATCACCGTCGACGCCTTGCTGCCCGAAAGGCCGGTGGAGCTCACGGCGGAATCCGGCGAATCCCTGCGCCGGTTGACGAACGGCTTCGCCCTTCCGTCTTCTTTCGAAGAGCTGCTCGGTGCAAGCGACTCCGAGGCCGTGCCGGATCCGATCCTCGGCGACGAACTCGTCCGGCTCCTGACCGTGGCAGCTGTCGATGTCGTTCATCTCGGCGAGCTCGACGATGGGGTGTTGCTGCTCGACGCAGCCCATTCCCGGGCGCTCGTCGGAGATCCGATGACCGATTGGTACTACGCTCTTGCGGCATCGGTCCCGGGCCGTCTCGTCGACGAGATCGAATCGACGGATCAACTCGGCCCGATGGTCGACAGGTTGGCCGAGGTGATCGCAGCGGCGCCGACGGATTCCATGCCCGAAGATGAGCGCCGCGAGGCGCTGTCGCTGCTCAGCGCGCGCATTGATCGAGCTGATGCCGTATGGGACGTGTTTCAGGTGACGAGCGCCGGCGCCGAACTCGCCCTGGCATCCGAACTCGGTTCCATCTCCACAGTGACGATGGAGGTCGCCGACCTCGCATCGTTGCCTGCCCGCCTGCTGCGTTTCGACGGCCCGGAGGAGCCGGAGATCGAGGTGCACGAGAACGCGGACGGGTCGATCGAGATCTCGGCCGCGATTCGGTCGAGCGTCGACGCGGAATCAGTCACCGCCGAGGGGATATTCGCCGTCGCAGCCGACCGTTCCTCCGGAGAGATACTGGCGTTCGCACAGGCTGTCGCGGTGGACGGCCGGGTCGTCGCACGCATTGACGATCCGGATGGTTTTGTCGAGGGCGCACGATGTGCGTTTTTGGGGGCCGATGCCGACCTTTCGGCACTGCGACTCGATCCATTCGGCATGTCCGTCGCCCGGGTCGACCGTCACTGCCGCTACGCCTGGACTCGGTATCGGGCGGCTGGCGCCATCCGCGCCGGCCTGGGGGTGGTGGACGACGAGAGCCGGATAGCGGCCGCGGCGCAGATGGCGGATGCAGAACAAGTTGGTGCCGCCGAGGCGATCGATCAGGCCCGAATGCTCTTGCGACAGATGACGCGACGGTGGGGTGACACTGATCGGTCCGCGCTCGTGGCGTCCTATCGCGACATCCTGGTCTCTCTCGCAGCCAGATTCTCCGAACCACCGCCCAGCGATGGCGCGGCAGGCCCGACGCTCGCCGAACTGCACATGATCGGGCGGAGGTGAACCCGGCACCCGCGTCGGAGTTGCTGATCCGAGCTGTCGACGCGGACAGCACGTACGTGTCGTTCCGCTGGTTGGACAACCCGGACCATCCGATCGTGCATGCGATACCCGCATCCACCATGCGTCGCTTGCTGGCCCGGCTCGACTCCGCACTCATCACCACTGACGCCGACACCGAGATCGACCATCCCACTGGAGATGCCGAGGGCGATGCGGTCCGAAAGGCGTTGTCCGGTCAATTCACTCGGTACTGGAGCGAGTACACACTGAGTGAAGCGTTCGCGCGGGCCATCGTGCCTGCACAGATAATGACCGAGATAGGCGATCGGGCTAGGCACGGTCGGATCTCGATCCGCGTCACGCCGAGCAGGTCTCTGGCGAGGGTGCCGCTGGAGCTGCTCGTCATCGATGATGACCAGCGGCTGATCGAGCTCGCCGACGTCGTGTACGAACCGCCCGCGGCACTCCATCTGGGGCGGGCCCGGACCCCGGAGCCCTGGACAGGAGCGGTTCCGCAACGCCCGGTTCTGTATTTGGTGGATCCGAGGTTGCCGGCCGGATCTGGACTGAGGCAGGTGCTCGCCACCTCATCGTCGCGCGGCCTCGCGACAACAGGAGGCTCAACCAACGAGGGCCTCTTTCGAGACCGAATCGTTCGGCATCCGACGACCGATCTGTCGGGCATCGGGCGGGCCGTGAGCAGATGGGATCTGAGTGAAGAACTCAACGAATCGCGACCGAGTCGGCTGTTCTATTTCGGACATGTGAGTTCTACGGTTGACCAGCCCGGGTCTGCGGCCATCCACATGTACGACGACGAGCAGGTGTGGGGACTGGCCGCGTCGGTGAATCGAGCTCATCGACCGCTCACCGCACTGGATCTGCTGCTCGGTACCGCCAACCCCGAAGTCGGTCCCGAGGACGCTGATCCTGTGCGGGACAGGAGATCCGGGCATCAATGGTGGCCAATGCCTCCGCGAGTGGCGGTGATCGCATGTGAGGGTGGGGTCGACTATCGGAGCTCGGAGACCTTCGGACTGCTCGTCGCCATGTTCGGCGGGGGCGCCCAGATCGTCACCACAACACGCTGGACGTTGCCCTCAGACGCGGCTTTCGACAGGTTCGCCGGTGTGACCGCGGTTCCCGGTCCGACGACCGAACTGGCCCTGGCTGTGGACGACACGCACACGACGTCTGATCCTTCTGCCGCTCTGGCGGAATGGCAACGGACCAAACTGCAGCAGTGGCGTGACACGCCGGGACCAGCTACCTCACCACTCACCTGGGCTGCGGTTGGCACCCATGTCTGCGGGTATCGGCCCGTCACTGCGGGAGCGGCAAGTGCATCCCGAGGAAGGCCATCATCGTGACCGTGCCGGAGGACGGGCAGCACACAGAGGAATCGGATGAGGAATGGTCGAGACGCCTCGACGAACTAGATGAGCGGGCGCAACGGGCCGACGACGGCGGCAATCCGCGTGAGGTTGTCGAGGCCTACGTGGACCTCGCCGAACACCTTGCAGGCGTTGCCGATCACGATGTCGTGATCGAGTTGCTTCTCGTTGCACGCGAGGCCTGTCTCGAAGTCGATCCGGCGCGGGCCACCGAGCTTCTGCAAACCGTCGGTCTGCTCGCACACACCGCCGGTGACTTCGGATCCGCCTACGACGCGTTCGGAATCGCGTGTGAGGAGCTCTCAAGCGTCGCTGACCCGGAGCACTTCGCGAGCTCGCTGAACGACTTCGGCGCCATGTGCACACAGGTGGGCGAGTTCGACGAAGGAGAGGAGGTGCTCCGGATGGCCGAATCGATATATCTGGATCGCCGTCTTCTCCATGACGCTGCCGAAGTACGGCTGAACCTCGCGAACAACCTCTACCAGTCGGGCCGGGGCGCGGATGCGGAGCGGCTCCTCTCCGAACTCGTCGACTTCTTCGGAGACGACTCGGTGCGCCAAGCGATGTGCCTGACGTCTCTGGCGGCGGTCCACGTGGAATCTGGTCGGGCTCATCTCGCACGACCGGCTTTCGAACGCGCGATCAAGATCTTCGAATCGGCCGGCGACGCAGAGCACGCTGCCGAGAGCCGGATGGGTTTGGCGCTGGTTCTACTCGGGTCGGGGGAAGTCGACCGCGGCGAGACACTACTCGCAGAGGTCATCGATTACTACGAGAGCATCGGGAAGCCCGATCGGGTTGCGATCTGCGAGTACAACCGCGCGAATGCTGCGACTGCCCGCCATGACTTCGCTGTCGCCGATGCCGCGTTCGACGCTGCGAGCAACGGGCTCGCGGCAGCGGGAATGCACCACCAGCTCGCCAAGCTGCAGTGGAATCGCGTCAAACGCCTCACGACCGAGGCCGCCCGCGACCCGCAGCGGCAGGCCACACTCGGCGCCGAAGCGGTCGACACCGCAGTTGCGTCCCTCATCGCGTCCGACTATGAGCGCTTCCAGTTCACGGACTCGTGGCGGCGTGCCAGGTGGCGCGACACGCTCGAACACCGGATGACGTGGACGTTCCTACTGGCCTACAAATTGGGTGCGACCACTGTCACCGCGGATCTCATCGACACGATGATCAACGCCGGGGTGTATGGCTTCTCGGGGACGCTGATGCCGGATGAACCGGTGGCACTGGACGTGTCGACCGGACCGCGAGCAGGCGCAGCCATGCAGGACGAACCACCGACGTCGCTCGTGCTCGGGCTCGCCGCCACGTTCCTGCGGACTGCCGAGTTGCCGATGGCGCCGCCACCGGCGTTGGTTGACGGGAACGGGCGTTTGCTCCTGGAACGTCAGCGCGCAATGGCTGCCGCACTGGATCCTGACCTCGCTGCAGTGCTGGAAACAGCACCGCGAGTGCAGATTTGGTAGAAAACTCGGACCATCGCCGCTACCTTCGATCACAGGGTCGAGGTCGATGATGGCGTGGGAGCAACTCGATCTTGTCCGACGTGACCTGCACACCATCGGTCGGTGTCAGAGCCTCGCTACTCCATTCATACGAATTTCGGCACTTACGTTGCCGCCCCCAAATCGCCCGCTTAGCATTGCAGTGCTGGTCCAAGCTATCCGCCAAAGAAGAACGGACACAACACATGACCACTGGCAAGAAGAAGCTCTCCGAGCTCGTCGGAAGCGCGGTCGACAGCGATTCCCTCCTGGCCGAGGCAGTTGAGCGGCTCAAGAGAGAGAAGGAGACCGACAGCGTCGAGTTCTTCCGTCACGGACAGTTCGGTTCGCACAACGCGTAGCGACTCGTGAAACTCTGGCCATACGACGGATCGTGCGATGCCACCACTTCGATAGCGGAGGGGTGGCGTCCCCATCCGATCAACGAGTTCATCTTCAAAATCCAAACGCGCTGCAATCTCAACTGCGACTACTGCTACGTGTACAACCTCGGTGATGATTCGTGGAAACAAGCACCCGCGGAACTCAGTGACGAACTGGTGGATGCGGCGGCGGCTCGGATTCGTTCGCACGCAATGCGACACGGCCTGCCGTCCGTGGCAGTGTCCATACACGGTGGTGAACCGTTACTACGCGGGATCAGCAGAATAGAGAACTTTGTCGGGCGCATGAAGTCCGGTCTCGCGCCGGTCCACGTGGAGATCTCGATGCAGACCAACGCCACCCTGGTGACCGAGCAGGTCGCTGCTCGATTGGCTGAACTCGATATCCACGTCGGGGTTAGCCTCGATGGTGGAGAGAAGTCGAACTCCCACAGGTTGGACCTCGGGGGGAAGTCGTCCTTCGCGCGTGTTGTACGCGGGATCTCGAATCTTTCGCGGTTCCCGGGCCTCGTTCAGGGGGCTCTCGCGGTGATCGATCTCGAGAACGACCCCGCCGACGTGTACGGCACGATCAAGGATCTCGGATTCACCAGCCTTGACGTGCTGCTTCCACATGGGACATGGGAAGCGCTACCGGTACGAAAGAACCCGGACCGTCGACTCGACGCATACGCGCCGTACGGGGACTGGCTGATCGAGTTGTACCGTGTGTGGTCCACCGATGAGTCACGGATACGGTTGCGTCTGTTCGATGACATCATTCACCTCCTACTCGGCGGGGAGTACTCGTTCGAATCCCTGGGCCTGGCACCGGCCCAACTCGTGACGATCGAATCCAACGGCGACATCGAACTGGTCGACAGCATCGGCTTCACCTACGACGGCGCGGCCGCCACCGGTGCGAATGTCATGACCCATGAACTCGACGAGGTCCTGACCCATCCCGGCGTAGTCTGCCGACAGATCGGGGCGCGAGCCCTGCCGGAGGTGTGCCGAAGCTGCCCCGTTCTCGAGGTGTGCGGTGGAGGTCTCATCTCCCATCGATGGGACTTGTTGAACGGCTTCAAGAACCAGACTGTCTATTGCTCGGACATGAAGAAGATCATCGACCACATCGACACTGATGTACGTGGGCGAGTGGAGCGGGCGGACACCGCCGGCGTCGGAGCCGCGGGGTGAACTCATCGAGTCCGCAAGCAACGGATGAGGTCGACGAATTCGGTCCCGATGATCGAGTCGTGGACGCGCTTGGCATCCCCAGCGCTCTGGTGAAGTCGGCCCTCGACGAGGGAATCGCGGCGCATGACTTCTGGGCTGTGATGACGGTGGTCGGCACATCGCAGATGCGACCCGACAACGACGCGGCGTTGATCCGCGATCTCATCGACTCCTGCGGGGGTGTCGACGGCAAACGCGTCGCGGACCTGGGGAGTGGCTGCGGGAGGTACGCGGCCGAGATCCACCGGCGCGGTGCGAGCGAAGTGGTCGGATTCGAGACATCCGGCACGCTCAGGCGGATCTCGAGAGCATTGCATCCGGCGGTACGTGTCGTAGGCGACTCGCTCAGCGACATCGGGGTGAGAGGCGCATTCGACGTGGTTGTCGCGTTGTCGCACATCCTGTTCATCAACGAGTCGCATGACGGGTTGCGGTCTGATCTCCGGAACATCCGGAGTGCGATGCCGGACTTCGGTGTCATTGTGGTGGAGCAGTTCTCGATCACCGCTGGGGAGAGGGTCTGGGCAGCGGTCGAAGGGACATCGATCACCGAACAATGCCACCTCGCTGATGAATCTTTGGTCCACCGGTTCGTGGTACGACGGGACGGCACAGCGATATTCGAGGAACAGATGAAATCGCTGCTTCTGACGGACGACGAGTTCGAGGAGATCGCACGGGACGCCGGCTTCCTGGTGAGTGCACGTCGCTCCGATGTGACGTCTTCCGGTGAGAAGTCGGAGTTATGGGTCCTGCGCGCGCAGAAAGGATTCAACTACCTCAGTGACATCGATTCCTTCCTGGAATCGTGGTTGGAGGGAGATCACGAGCGAAACAGATTGTCGCGTTCGCTCGTGGCCGACGCCGACGGGCGTGTGCGTCCCGAAGGGACGTTCGCATGGGGCCAAGGAGCCTCGGTCTCCCGGAACCATCCGGAGTTTCTAGAGTGCTTGGAGCCTGCGGTCACTAGCCTTGTTGTCGAACTGGTCACCGAGTGGAATCTGGTCACGTACTCCAGTTGCGACGGCCATCGAGTCTCGCGTGAGCCGTGCGAGGACTACACAGAATGCTACGTAGGTGTGGTCAGCTTCAGCGACGTTCACGAGCAGGCGTTGGTCAAGCTCTTTGAGACCGTATGTGCCGAGTTGGCGACCGATACCGCGCACCCCAGAGTTCGACAGCGTCCACTACTCGGCCCGCGTAGCAAGCATCCGGCCGTGGATCTACTGATCAACCGGCGCGGGCCGCATGTCACGTGGGCGAACTATCAGGTGGAGCGAGATCGACTTGTACACAGCATTGTTCAGCGTCTGAGAAGGATGCGACTTGAGAACTGACCGAGCGAGTGACGACATCTGGACCGAACTCGCTGACCTCGACGTCCGTCCAGAGCGGGCTTTGGGTGTGCTCGACCTCCTGAGCGGACGGATTCGCGGGTCATTCCGCACTCTCGCCCAGAGTCTCGAGGTTCCGTTCCCGGAGCTGTCGAGAACGATCTTCGAGGTACTCGAGATGGCGCCGCACGTGGTCGGCTACGGCGCGGGGTACATCTGGATGACATCGGTTCACAGTGCGATACGAGTAGACGACACAAACCGGTTCGAGGAGCTCGCAGCCGATTTTGAGCGATTCCGGGCGGCAGCCGCTGTGCTCTCGGGTAGCTCGTATGTTGCCGATGGCTTCCGCACCGACCTGCTCTCACGCGGTGCCGAGGGCGGGCCGGTGGTTTCCCTACCGTCTATCGGCGCCTTCGAACTGAACTCCGATTCGGGGCTCCGTATAGAGTCCGGCATTGTGCACGGGGAGTATCGGTCCGGACCGAGAACCGGCGGCCTGCGAGTCGACGCCTTCGAGAGTGCGTACCGGCTTCCCCGTTCGAAGTCGCTGTTCGATCTCGCACCCGAGGGTTGTTGGGAGACTGCGCACGAGGAGATCATTGCGGCAGCCGACATGGCGCACCAACTTGTTCCGACGCTTATGGATCGCTATCAGGCTGATGTCGTTCCGCTGAAGCGTGGGGAGCACACCTCGAACGCGGGTACGGATGAAGCCGCGCCCTTCGTGCTGTACTCGTCCTTTCGACGGACTCCGGTGGACTTGGTGGCCTGCCTCGCGCACGAGGAAGCGCATGCACTGATGAATGCGGCCGAGAAGATCCTCGGCGGAGTGCTTCCGGAGTCCGAGCTGACGATGCCTGTCCCGTGGAAACCGGGTGTGACCCGCACCCTGTCCGATGTCATCCACGGGCTCATCTCGTTCGGGCGAGCCGCCCAGGTCCGTGGGCGGGCCCTTTCGCTCGGCGTGTCCGATGAGCAGAACGAGGAAGCACGCGAACGGGAATCCCGATGGGTGCGTGAGGTCACAGCCGGCCTGGAGAACGGTGTGCTGGGTCCGCTGTCCGACGAACTCCGATCGTGGCTCGGACAGAATGTAGAAAGACTTGAGCCCGCACCACCGGAAGCCCGCGACGGCCGAGATGTGGTGGCGGTGGCAGGTGACTCGACCGACGCATGTCCGTGGGTGCTCTATCGATCGACGGGTACCAGGAACGCAGCGGCGGAACAGTATCCGGAGCTGAGTCAGGGCGAATGGCTTCGCGGATCGGGTGCATTCGGCGATCAAGATCGGCGGGATCTGGAGGTTGTTGTCAAGTCCCGGCTCGACACTGTTCTCACGCAGGAGATTCCCGAGCTCATACAGAGTCGATTCGGCACCAACGTCGTCCTGGAGGCCGTCAAAGCCCACCGGCTGCGGGAGGGCGATTCGATTCGCAATCACTCCGACCATGACGATCGAGCAGGTTCGTCGTCGACCGGGTCCTACCGTGCGGTGCTCGGCTGCACCGTGGCGCCGACGGCCGGCGGCGAACTACGGTTCACCGACGGTGATCGGGAGGCCTTCGTGGGACTTCCGCTGCGGTTCGGTGATGCGCTGATCATGAACATAGATGTGCCCGGAGGCCACGAAGTGACGAAAGTAAGCTCGAACACGTTCCGTTACACCATCATCGCCACCTACCGGCGGGATGGAGATGCCTGATCCCCGCGATCGGAGGGCGAAGCTCGTCGTTGCCGACCTCCGGCCCAAGGTGATCATCTGGGATATCGACGGCACCCTTTGGGACGGCGTGATCGACGACAGCGTTGCGGGGGAACTTCGTCAGGGAGCTCAGCTGGTGCCGGCTTTGACCGAGCGAGGGCTGGTCAACTCGATCTGCTCGTACAACGAGACCGCGAAGGCCCGCCGGTGGCTTGAACAGCACGGGCTTGCCGACTACATCGTGTTCGAACAGATATCGTGGGAGGACAAAGCATCGGCGATCCGCCGAATGCTCGCATTCTTCAATGTCGCAGCCGAGTCGGTGGTCGTGGTCGACGATGATCTGCGGGTGCGCGAACGTCTTGCGGCCGATCTGGGCGTGACGACGCTGGCTCCCAACGACATTGAGACGGCTGATCTCGATTCATGGGGAGACGAATCGAGCGGTACCGAACGACTCGGACACTACCGTGTGCTGGAGCGCAGATGGAAGACACTCGAATCCCACCGGGCCAACTCACCTGGGAACGACCTCGTCCCGTTCCTGCGGGACAGTCGAATCACCGTCACTCCGGTTGACGTAGTGGCCAACAGCGGACGAATCGCTGAACTCTCGCAACGCAGCAACCGGCTCAACCTCACATCGAGTCGGATCGACCCGGAGGCCGTCGAAGAGCTAAGTCGCGATGGGGGACTCGTGTCCCGGGCCTTCCGCGTGGCCGACAGGTTCGGCGACTACGGACTGTGTGGATACCTGGTGGTGGAACCGAGTGTGTCGGTGAAGCACCTGCTCTGGTCATGCCGGGTGGTCAACCAAGGAGTTGTCGAGGCTGTCGCCGACAGGATTCGCACCGAGTTCGGGGTGACAGTCGATCACCCGGCCCTGATTGAGTTCGGCCGAGAGGTCGACTGGATCTCGGGTGTCGACGAGTTCTTCGGGCCTTGTTCGTCCATCGTGGAGCCTGCGGAGGCCGACCATCCGCCACCGGTCCTGAGTCAGGTCTGTCTCGTCGGTGGTTGCGACATGGATCTTGTGGCCGCGATGTGGCCACCCAGCGAGCATCTGGACGTTCTCGTCAGTGGGCTGACCAGTGCCGACGGTGTGCAGCAATACGGTCAGAGCAGCCTGCCGCTACTCGTGGGTGCAGCCGCGTACGGTGAAGAGTCGTTGAGAGTCAAGCAGATACCCTGGATCGGAGCGATCCCCTCGGTCGGCGACTGGGCCGAGGCAGATCTCGTCGTGATCAGTTTGTGGGTCGACTACAGCTGTAGCACCATTCGGCATCCGGAGGATCCCGACGAAGTGTGCGCGCCGGAGTACATCCGGTTGACTGCGTACAGCGACGACGCCGAATGGGGCCACTGGTTGGGCCAGTCAATGTGTAGGACAACATATCTCGGCGAGTTTATGCATGGGCCAGCGCTGACTGCCAGTGAACTGACGGGATACGTCGCGAAGTTGGCAGAGCTCTGCTCCGACACCACTGTCGCTCTGATCGGTGGTCCTGAGCTGTGCCGGGATGTCAGCTATCCATCGGGTGATGACCAGTACCGTCGCAATAAGACACTGAACGAAGCCGTGGCGGCTGAGGTGCGTAAGCATTCGAACCTGGTTTTTGTCGATATGAGTGCGATGGTGGACGGCGTCGGTCAACTCGCCTCGCCCGATGATCCGACCGGCTTCCACTATCGCCGTGATGTGTATGCGCGGATGGCAATCGAGCTTTCAGAGTTGCATGGGGAAGCGAGGGCCCGAGCGTACCGATCGCTTCTGGAGGCAGCGGAGACCGCGTTGTGAAGGTCGTGGGCGTGGGTCCGCGAGATGACTTCTACTGTCATGTGAACGGTGATTGGATCGATCAGCACGTGATGCCGCCGAACGTGTCGATCGACGGATCATTCAGGGACGCATGGAGAATGGCCGAGAGTCGTGTGCGAGATACCATCGCGTGCGAGCTGAAGGACACGCCTGTCTTCACATTCTGGTCCGCAGCGATGAGTGCATCGGATCCGTTGGTCGATCCGCACATCGTGTGCGCCGAGGAGCTGCAGGTTGTATCCACCCTGCGGGAGCCGTCCGACCTTCCCCGTGTGCTCGCCGAGCTCTACGAGATGGGTGTGACCGCCGCGCTGGAACTCACGGTCCGAACGGAACCAATTCTCGAATCGGGGGAAAAGCCAAATCGTCTGATCGTGAGGACGGTTCCCGGCGAGACGGACGACCGTGGGTCGGGCCCGGGCGTAGCGCAGAACCAGTTTACTTGTGATGACACACAGGCAAGTGCCCTCTCGCTCGACCTCGCTCACGCATGCCGGACCCGGAGTGCGGACCGAACTGAGAGGGTTTCTGTCCTCGACCTCTGCGATCGAGCCCCGTGTTTCGACTGGACCGGATGGCTCGACATCCAGGGCGTCGCATTGACCGAACAACTGAACGTGCAGGTCGTGGACGTCGAAGCGGTGGAGACAGTGGCGAACGCACTCACCGCGCACCCGCTCGCCGCCGTTCGGGAGTGGTTGCGATCACGAGTGATCCGGTGCCGCTACGGTCAACTGCGGGGTGGCGATAGCCCCGATGCACGACTGCTCGCCTGTCAACGGCTGACGGAACGCTTCTACGCCAAGGAGATTCTGGAGAGGTATCGACAACGTTTCGTCACTGAATCCCGAGTCGAGCAGGCGATGTCGATCGCGCTCGATGTCCGGAATGCTCTCCTGGAAATTCTCTGTCATCTTCCGCTCTCAGACGGTGGCCGACGCCATCTGGCCGAACAGATCGAGCGGGTCACCATCCGAGTCGGTCTCCCGGAGGCGAGACCGGTTGCCGCGGAGTTTCGGTGTTCGGACAACCCGTATGAGAATGTGCGCAACGCATTTCGAACTGAAGCTGCCGCCGTGCGAGCAACTCGGCATTGGCGGGAAGCCGCCGCCTGGGACCCGGCGAGGGCGTACAGCGCAACAGGGTATTACCACCGGGGTCGCGGGGAACTCCTGCTTCCGTGGGGCTTGCTCGACGAACCCTTCCTCGCCGACAACGGTGCGCCGGGCGCCAGCTTTGGGACGTTCGGTTGCATAGTCGGACACGAACTCGCCCATTCGATCGACCTTCACACCGAGGTCGACTTCGGAGATGACTCGCAATCAACGATGACGGTGTCAGACCTCCGGCGGGTGGCCGCCTGGCTGCACAGTCTGATCGACCAGAGTGACAAGGCGTTCTTTGATCCGATGTCCCGGCTGGAGTACGCAATCGACGCCGGTCGCGCACTCAACGAGGTCTTTTGTGACCACCTCGGGGTGTGGGCTGCGGCGGTCGCAACGAGTCATGCATCGCCTGGGCAGCAGGCGATGCGTGAGTTCTTCCGGGGCTACGCCACCATGATGCGTTCAGTCGCGACCGATGTCGAACGCGATGATCGCCTCTCCTACGATCCCCATCCCCCGGCTGAGGTCAGATGCAACTGGGTTCTTCGAAATCTGGACTACTTTCACGATGCCCACGCCACCACCAGCGGAGACCGGATGTGGGTCGAGCCGGCCCGTCGGCTGTGTCGGACACTCGAGGAGATGCCCGGTGAGTCGGGCTGACGTGTCGACCGATTCGTTCGCGTCCCTCGTCTCCGACGACGAGGTGTTACGCCATTTGTTGGAGGGAAGCGGGATCTCCTTGCCAGAGAGCGGATCGGAGATGTTGCAGGCATGGGAGTACAGCAGGCGATTCCTCGCCGGACTCATTCCGCGGCCCGGCACGCTGCTGGATTACGGCTGCGCCAACGGGTTTCTCCTCAAATGCCTTCAGAATTGGTCCCCGCACGACATCGTCCCTTTCGGCGTCGATATCGATGCCGCCCGTCTCCGGGAGGCGCGTCGGATCTTCTCAGAGGTTCCGGAGAACTTTGGTCTGGTCGGCCAGAGCGATGTGGTGGGTGAGGGGTTCCCCCGCCAGTTCGATCTGGTCTATTGGGCAGTCGGTGACAACATCGACTTCGCTGAAGCCGCGAACCAGCGGTGGCTGCGGAGCGTCCACGCGCTCACCGCTCCGGGCGGAAGATTTGTGATGGGGTTCTACGAATCGCCGACGGCGAATCGCGCCAAATTAGATGCCTTGTCGACGTGTGGTTTCCGCTTCCAGAGTGTGGTTCAGAATCCGCAGTCACCGGATGAACTCGCCATTTGGATCGACGTTTCACAGTGAGTGTGCACTCGGGCTCACCACCTGTGGGAACCCGGATGCCCGCCGGGGGTGGTTCGCGACGAGCAGATGAGAAACGTCCCCGTGCGGCCGGAACTCCGGCACACGGGGACGTTCAGTGGAATCTCTAGACGAGACTCAGGCCTCGATGATGAACTCCTCGAGCTGCTGACGCGCGACGTCGTCGGCGAGCTGCTTCGGCGGGGACTTCATCAGGTAGGCCGAGGCCGGGATGACCGGTCCGCCGATACCGCGGTCCTTGGCGATCTTGGCGGCGCGCACGGCGTCGATGATGATGCCGGCCGAGTTGGGGGAGTCCCAGACCTCGAGCTTGTACTCGAGGTTGAGCGGCACGTCGCCGAAGGCGCGACCCTCGAGGCGGACGTAGGCCCACTTGCGGTCGTCGAGCCACTCGACGTGGTCCGACGGGCCGATGTGGACGTTCTTGTCGGCGATCTTGCCGGCCAGCGGACCGTTCAGGTTGGAGGTCACGGCCTGGGTCTTGGAGACCTTCTTCGACTCCAGACGCTCACGCTCGAGCATGTTCTTGAAGTCCATGTTGCCGCCGACGTTGAGCTGGTAGGTGCGGTCGAGGGTGACGCCGCGATCCTCGAACAGCTTCGCCATCACACGGTGGGTGATGGTGGCGCCGACCTGGCTCTTGATGTCGTCGCCGACGATCGGGACACCGGCGTCGGCGAACTTCTGGGCCCACTCGGGGTCCGAGGCGATGAACACCGGCAGGGCGTTGACGAACGCGACGCCTGCGTCGATGCAGCACTGGGCGTAGAACTTGTCGGCCTGCTCCGAGCCGACGGGGAGGTAGCTGACGAGGACGTCGACCTCGTTGTCCTTGAGGGCCTGGACGATGTCGACACCGGAGCCGTCGGCCTCGGTGATGGTCTCGAGGTAGTACTTGCCGAGGCCGTCGAGGGTGTGACCGCGCTGCACGGTGACGCCGGTCGGCGGCACGTCGGCGATCTTGATGGTGTTGTTCTCGCTCGCGAAGATCGCGTCGGACAGGTCGAAGCCGACCTTCTTGGCGTCGACGTCGAACGCGGCGACGAACTCGACGTCGCGCACGTGGTAGGGGCCGAACTTCACGTGCATGAGGCCGGGAACGGTCGAGTTCTCGTCGGCGTCCTTGTAGTACTGCACGCCCTGCACCAGGGATGAAGCGCAGTTTCCTACGCCCACAATGGCAACGCGCACCTTATTGGGCTCACCCATGGTCGGGTTCTCCTTCTTCTCGCGGCATCGCAGTCGTTCGCTGCGCAACCGGTGTTTTCCGTTGCTCGGGTTCGTCGAGCTGTTCGTCCCGGCTCGGCGTCGAGTCCGGGTCTTGATGTTCGTCATCGGCTCGTCCGGTGGAGGCCGTGGGCCGCCCCGGATCGAACGGTGACCGTTCGCCGTCGGCGAGGTCGTCGTCGAACTGTCCGTCGAACGGGTCTGGCGACCCGTCCTGCTGGGAGCTCTCGGCCGCGATCAGCTCGTTGAGCCAGCGGACCTCGCGTTCGCTGGATTCGAGGCTGAGCTGATGCAGCTGACGGGTGTACCGGTCGACGGCCCGGTTGGACCGCCCGACGATCTCCCGCAACCCTTCTCGACGCTCCTCGACCTGCCGCCGGCGTCCCTCGAGGATGCGCATGCGCGCGACCGCCGGGGTGCGGCTGAAGAACGCCAGATGCACACCGAAACCGTCGTCGGTGTAGTTCTGGGGTCCGGTGTCGGCGACCAGCTCCGCGAACCGTTCCCGGCCCGCGTCGGTGAGCTGGTAGACGCGCCGGCCTCGCCGCACCTTCACGCCCAGGGGCGTCTCCGGTTCGTCGATGAGGCCGTCGGCCTGCATGCGACGCAGCGTCGGGTAGAGCGATCCGTACGAGAACGCACGGAAGGCGCCGAGCAGGCCGGTGAGCCGCTTGCGCAGCTCATAGCCGTGCATGGGGGATTCGAGAAGCAGTCCGAGAATGGCCAACTCGAGCACTTCGCCACCCCCTTCGCGGTCCTGCCGATGACTGTCACTACTTCCTCGGATCGATGTGCCGGCACGCTCTGACGAGCCGACACCTCGTTCCGATGTGTTTGCCAATGTATCGCACCGATATAACCGTGTCCACGAGCGGTCGGTCGGCGGGAGGACGGACACGCGACGACGCCGCCACGCGGCGATCGACCATCCCGGGTGTGGGCCCGTCGGACCCGCGTGCCGGACCCCGTCGGCCCGACGCCCCGGCGGAGACCACGTACCCTGAGAACCGTGCAACGCCAGATCGTCGACTACGCCCTGCAGCGGCGCGCTCGGCTGTCCTCGGTCCACGCGGGCCGGACCGCCGTTGCCGAGGTCTGCGATGCGAGCCCGTATCTCCTGCGCGCCGCGAAATTCCATGGTCGGCCCAGCACCACGATGTGCCCGATCTGCCGAAAAGAGCAGGTCACGCTGGTTTCCTGGGTGTTCGGCGACCGGCTCGGTCAGGTGAGCGGGTCGGCGCGCAGCAACGAGGAGATCGCCCGGCTCGCGACGACCGCCGAGGAGTTCTCGGTGCACGTGGTCGAGGTGTGCCGGACCTGTAGTTGGAACCATCTGGTCCAGTCGTACGTTGCCGGGCTGCCGCCGCAGACCACGCGTCGCTCTCGACGCGTGGCCAAGTAGCGCGCCGGCCTGCGGTTTTTTGCCCGGGGCGGTGGCCTGCTGTCACAGTGGAGCGGCACGAGGCCAGACAAGTTGACCGTGCTCGCCGGATGACGAATGTCCGTGCGACCCGGTAGGAAGGTGGACGATGAGCGAGGCACGTGGTTCTTCGCCCACGCCGCGACGCACCGGAGTCCGACCCGGTCCGGGCGGCGGCGGTCAGAACAGAAGTCAGACAGCGACACGACACCGACGGTTCGCGTGGGCGCTGGGGATCGTGGGCGCCATCGTCCCGGCGATCGTGCTGGTGCTCATCATCGCGTTCGCGGCCACCTACTTCACTGCCGAGATCCCCGAACCGGAGGTGAGCCAGAAGGCCACCATCGTCGACACGTCCGGGCGGACCCTCGCAGACGTCACCTCGCCCGACGGCAACCGCACGGTCGTCCCGTTCGACGAGATCCCCGAGACGATGAAGCAGGCGATCGTCGCCGCCGAGGACCGGGAGTTCTGGACAAACAACGGCTTCTCGCCCCGCGGCCTGTCCCGCGCCGCCATCGGTCAGATCACCGGCAACCAGACCGCCGGCGGTGGCTCGACCATCACGCAGCAGTACGTCAAGAACGCGATCGTCGGTGACGAGGTCAGCTACTCCCGGAAGTTCAAAGAGCTCGCGATCGCCGCGAAGATGAACGACCGGCACGGCTGGTCGAAGGAAAAGATCCTCGAGGCTTACCTCAACACGATCTACTTCGGCCGGGGCGCCTACGGCGTCGCGGTGGCAGCGCAGAAGTTCTTCAACAAGTCGATCACCGACAAGCGTCGCGCCGAGCGCAACCCGCTCACCTTCGAAGAGGCCGCGCTGCTGTCGGCGGTCATCCGCGCACCGTCCTACTACGACCCGGATACCAACCGTGAGGTCACCGAAGCGCGCTGGCGTTACGTCCTCGACGGCATGGTCGCGACCGGTGCGATCACCCGCGCGCAGGCCGACAACGCGATCTTCCCCAAGACCGTCAAGGCGCGTGTCAGCGACTCCGACGAGACCCCCGGGCCCAACGGTCTCATCAAGCGACAGGTCCTCGCCGAGCTCAACCGCATCGGCATCACCGACAAGCAACTGCGGACCGGCGGTCTCAAGATCAGCACCACGATCGACCCGCAGGTCCAGAACGGCGTCGTCCAGGCGGCCTGCCGCAAGAACCGGATCTACAAGTGCCCCGAAGGTGAGCTGAACGGCGAACCGGATGATCTGCTTGCGTCGGTGGTATCCATCGATCCGCAGACCGGCGGGGTGCGCGGTTACTACGGCGGCGACAACCCGGGCGGCTGGGACCTCGCCCAGGCGGGCCTGCAGACCGGGTCGTCGTTCAAGGTGTTCGCGCTCGTCGCGGCGCTCGAACAGGACATCCCGTTGTCGAAGACCTACAGCTCCGCGCCGTTCCAGGCCAGCGGCGGACTCACCGTCGAGAACTCCGACGGTGAGAGCTGCGGTACCTGCAACCTCGCGACGGCGATGAAGATGTCCCTCAACACGGTGTACTACCGCCTGATGATGGACCTCGACGGCGGTGCCCGGGCGGTCGCCGACGCCGCGCACCGCGCGGGTGTGGCCGAGTCCTTCGGCAACATCGAGCACACCCTGCAGGAGGCCAACGGCGAGCCCGAGGGCGGTGTGGTCCTGGGCCAGTATCAGTCCCGGGTCATCGACATGGCCTCGGCCTACGCCACGCTCGCGGCCTCGGGTGTCTACCACGAGCCGCACTTCGTCCAGAAGGTCGTCGACGCCAAGGGGCAGGTCCTCTACGAGCGCAAGACCGAGGGCAAGCGCGTCTTCCCCGCGAAGGTCGCCGACAACGTCAGCGCGGCGCTCGAACCGGTGGCGGCGTACTCCAACGGCAACTCGCTCTACGACTCCTCGCTCGGTTCGCGGCCGTCGGCGGCCAAGACCGGCACCGTCCAGCTCGGCGACACCGGGCAGAACAAGGACGCGTGGATGGTCGGGTACACCCCGCAGCTGTCGACCGCGGTGTGGGTCGGCACCAGCGACGGCACCGCCCTGACGAACTACAACGGCGCGTCGATCTACGGCAGCGGCCTGCCGTCGTCGATCTGGAAGTCGGCGATGGATGCCGCGCTCGAGGGCAAGGAGATCAAGCAGTTCCCCGAGCCGGAATCGGTCGGCGGCGTGGCGGGCGTGCCGTACGAGGCGCCGGCCACCACGTACGCGCCGTCGCAGCCCCGACGTGGGCCTTCCATACCGAACTTCGACATCCCCGACCAGGGCGGTGACGGCAACCTCACCCTCGCACCAGGCGTGACGATCCCGATCCCGGGCGCTCCGCGCAACGGCGGCGGTGGTGGCGCCGGCGGCGGGAACAGCCCCGGTGGTGGCGACGCCGGCGGTGGCGACGGTGGCGACCTCGGCGGCATACCCGGCGGCGGTGGAGACGGTGGCGGAGGAGTCCCTGAACCGCCCATCGGCTGACCCGGACCCGGCCGACTCCGCGGCGAGCGGCTCCGAACCCGTCTGGGACAGCCCTGCACCACTGGCGATCGATCAGCGCGTCGATGACGCGCGCGTCCTCCCGACGCGCACGGACGGTCTGGTGCGAGAAGCGAGTTCGCTCGTCGGTGGGCCGGTCGGGGCACACGCCGTCATCGGGCGGGGTCGGCGTCTGACACCGCTGCGAGTGTTGTTCGCGCTCGCGTTGTGCGGACTCGCGCTCGGCTGGTTCGGCAAGGCCGGGTGTCTGCAGCAGGCGCCGGCCGACTCCGGGGCCAACGGCGCGAGCGCCGAGATGCGACTCGACTGGGACGATCAGCGCCAGTTCACCAACCTCTGCTACTCCGACGTGATCAGCCTGTTCGGGGCGGAACGCCTCAACCGGGGAGCGCTGCCCTACCGCGACTTCTGGTTCCAGGAGGGCTCCGAAGGCGAGACCATCAAGCGGTACATGGAGTATCCGGTCGTCACCGGGATGTTCATGTACGGCGCGGCGCAGCTGACGCAGGGCTGGGTCTGGGCCGAGGCCAACTGGGGTGTCCCCGGCGCGCTCGACGTCGTGCTGTTCTTCACCATCGCCGCCCTGGCGTTGGCGGCGTTCTGGCTCGTGACCGTCTGGGCGACGGCCCTCACCGCGCGAACCCGCATGTGGACGGTATGGCTGGTGGCGCTGTCCCCCCTCGTCGTCGTCCACGCGTTCACCAACTTCGACGCCATCGCCACCGCGGCCGTCGCGGTGGCCCTGCTGGCCTGGTCGCGGGAGAAATTCTGGGTGGCCGGCCTGTTCATCGGGCTCGGCGCGGCCGCGAAGCTGTATCCCGCACTCCTGTTGGTGGTGCTGGGTGCGCTCTGTCTGCGCAGCGGGAGAGTCCGCGAGTTCGGGATCACGGCTGCGACGGCGATCGGCGCCTGGCTGGCGGTCAACCTGCCGATCCTGATCCCGTTCCCGACGGGGTGGTGGGAGTTCTTCCGATTCAACGGCGATCGGTCGGCGGACCCCGACACCATCTACCGGATCGTGGCCGACTCGGCTGGTTTCACATGGAACATCGGTTATCTGAACGCGTTGTCGGTGGGGTTGACGGTCGCCGTGATCGCGGCGGTGGCCGCGATCGGAATCCTCGCGCCGCACCGACCCCGCGTGGCCCAGATGACCTTTCTCGCGGTGGCGGGGTTCCTGCTGGTGAACAAGGTGTGGAGTCCCCAGTACTCGCTGTGGCTGGTTCCGCTTGCCGTGCTTGCCATTCCACATACTCGACTGCTGCTGGCCTGGATGACGCTCGACGCCCTGATCTGGGTGCCGCGGATGAGTCTGTTCCTGGAGGCCGAACGTCGCTGGCTTCCCGACCAGTGGTTCACCGCAGCCGTCGTGCTCCGCGGACTGATGGTGCTGGTCCTCTGTGCCGTCGTCCTCTGGCAGATCTGGCATCCGCGCGACGACCTCGTCCGCCGCGGGAACGACGGCCGATGGTACGACGACCCGGCCGGTGGTGTCCTCGACGGTGCTCCCGACCGGATCGGCCGCCGGGCGAGGACGCTCGGCACCGCGGATGGTCCTCGGGAACCGGCCCCGGTGGGCGGATGACGGTCACCGAACGCGACGGAACCGAACCGGACCCCGCTGCGTCCAAACGACCATGAAGCACACCACACTCGCACTCCCCGACGATCTCACCGACTGGCTCTCCGCGAGCGACCGGGCCGCCGAACTGCACTCCGACACCGTCGCCGTCGACCGGCAGTGGTGGACGGACGCGCTCGCCGAACACGGACTCCCGGATTCGTTGCTCGGCAACGAGATCAACAGAGCAGACCTGTTCGCGCTGGGGTCTCGGGCCACCGACTCGCCCGACGACGCGATTGCGTTGCTGTGGAACGTCGTCGCGTTCTGTCTCGGCCGCCGCACCTCCGACGGCAAGAAGCGGATCGCCGCGGTGTCCGCCGACCGGAAGTACCTCGGCGGGCTGCTGAGAGACGCGGCCGAGACGGGCCGCGAGGAGCCCGGCGCGGCGTATGCAATGCTTCGGCCCGACAAGGGCGGCAACATGATCGAGCGTCTGGGTCCGGCCGGTTTCACCTGGTTTCTCTACTTCGCGGGCGCCGGGGAGCCGAAACATCCGAGTCCGGTCCTCGAGAGCAAAGTGGCCAGGTCGCTGCGCCGTGCCGGCTGGCGGGACCTTCGCGAGTCGACGTGGACCGCGGCCGACTACGTCGCCTACTCGAAGGTCGTCGACGGGTGGCGTGCGGATGCGGGCATCGACCGCAACGACGTCATCGTGCGGGGCCTCTTCGCCATCTCGCCGCCGAGCGGCTGGGATCATCCGTGGCAGGCATGGGAACGACAGACGTGGGAACGCGAGAACTGGGTGAGGGGACCGTTGACGACGGACGACCTGCGCGCCGTACACCGCTGGCTGTCCACGCTCGCCGCGCTCACCTCCAGATCGGCTGCCGCACACGAGGAGTTCGAGCGGCTGGGGCACAAGATCAACACCGCACTAGGAGGTGAGGTCGGTGAGATCAGGGCGTCGCTCGAGGGCGATCGCTACCGGCACTCCTACCACGGGGAGTACTGACGGTTGGGTGACCGCTCCGGTGGGTAATGACGGATCATGTCGGATACCGCACCACACATCTCGGACGACACCGCGGAAGCGGTCGGCAAGGTGGGGGAGGCGCTCGAGTACATCGAGCGCGCCCGCGGCCACCTCTATTCGTTCCACCAACTCATCGGACGCGGCGATCTGCTGCTCGGGGAAGCAGTGGACGAACTACGAAAGGCCGGACACGGGGAGTTCGCCGACGAGCTGTCCACCGAGTTGGTGGGTCGCAACGTTCTCGAGGGGCGCTGGACATTCCAGGTCGTCGAGGAATTCGACGACACCTACTGGGGCCCGTTGCGCGAGTACGTCAACCGGGTTCGAGCCGACCTGACCGACGGCCAGCGACACGTGCACGAGGCGCGGATGAAAGAAGACCGGCGCACCCAGGGCCATCCCGAGCACACCGCGAATCCCTGAATCTCAGACAGAGATTCGTTGTAACAGGCGATCTCTCGCCGACGGCCACTCGTCGTCGGTCATCGCGTACAAGGCGGTCGTGCGCCAGCCGTCGCCGAATCGGCGGTGCTTGCGCAGCAGACCCTCGAAGTTGGCACCCAGTTTGGTGATCGCGGCGCGGGACTGGGTGTTGTTCTCGTGGGTGTGCCAGGTGAGGCGGACGGCGCCGCGCTCCTCGAACGCATGGCGCATCAGCAGGAACTTGGCGGTGGGGTTCACCGCGGTTCCCTGGACGCGTTCGCTGTAGAAGGTGTACCCGATGCACGCGGCCCGGTTGGCCTCGTCGATGTCGTAGAAACTCGTCGACCCGACGACACTGCCGTCGGTGTTGTCGACCACGGCGAACGCCACCCGGGAACGGAGCGCCGAGTCGACGAACCGACAGGCGCTGTCCTCGTCCGTCGGCACTCCGGGGACCCACCGGAATCGGGTCGGGTCGTCGACCACGCGCGCCAACGGTCCGATGTCCTCGATGCTGATCGGTCGCAACGTGACTCGTCCGTGCACCAGGGGGCCGGTCGCCAACCAGGAACTCATGACGAGCCTCTCGCCATCGCGTCTCGCGGCGGGTGCCGGGGTGCGTCAGCGGACCCCTGATCGGTGGCATCGTGCACGTGTGCGGCCACCCTGGAGGCCAACGGTTCCCGGAGCGGGGTCCGCGGGAGGGTCACGATCAGGTAGGCCAGCAGGGCGGCGTGCACCCACACCGAACCGGCGACGCCGGTGACGATCCACCACGGCAGCGGCTCGCCGGCATCGCGGATCGGGAACAGCCGGAAAATCGTCAGGTCGAGGGCGAGGTCGGTGAGCAGATACGTCAGGATCACCGACCACCGCACCTTCATCAGAACGAAGAACGGCAGGATCCAGAGCGTGTACTGCGGGGAGTGGACCTTGTGGAACAGCATGAAACCCGCAAGCATCGCGCCGCTCACGCCGATCCAGGGGAAGGTGTCGACGCGGTCGAAGCGGCGCCACCCGAGATACATCGCGACCCCGAACGTCGTGAGGATCAGCAGCGGCGACAGCACACTGACCAGCGAGTGGTAGGTGTCACCGGTCCCGGTGAGATAGCGCAGCCCCCAGTACCAGATGGAATTGGTGTCGACGTCGGCTCGTCGTCGACTCTGGAACGACAGCGCCGCCTTCCACCCGTCGAATCCGAGCACCATGAACGGCAACTGGATCGCGACCACGGTGACGGCGGCAGCGCCCGCTACCCAACCGGCGCCCGTCCAGTCGAGACCGCCGCGGGCGTCTCGTCGTCGTTCGACCATGCGCGCTCCGCCGGCTCCGCGGGTGAGAACGTATGCCGCCAACGGCAATACGAAGATCCCCGGGTAGAGCTTGAGGCAGAATCCGATCGCGAGCAGAACCGCCGCGATCACCGCGCTCGTACGAAGCGGCAGTCGTCGTCGACGGGTTACGGGGTGGTCCGACGCGCCCCACGCCATCACGGCGACGGCCCCGACGGCGGTGGCGACGACCGGGAGCTCCCAGTTGTGGAAGGAGTACAGCACCAGCGGAGGTGTTGCGGCCCAGAGCAACGCCCACCAGCGCACCATCGATGCGAGCAGCACGGTGATCGCGAAACCGAACGGTGCCAACAGGAGCGCCGACTGGGTGAAGAACTCGGTGTCGGTGTCGGCGCCGACCGCACCGACGAACATGAGCACGCCGGAGAGCACCGGATATTCGACGACGCCACCGAACAGGGTGCCGTCCGATGTGATTCCACCGTGGATGTAGGGAAAGACGTGGGTGTTGATGTCGCGACCGAGCCAGAGATACATCAGGTCCGAATAGCAGGGGATCACCGCGTCCGGATCGCCGGTCGGCCAGTTGTCGCTACGTCCGAGTGCATCGAACGGGGCGCCGCCGCACCGCAGCTTCGCCTGGAAACTCCAGAACATCGTCGCGGCTGTCGCCAACACCGAGACGAGGACGATCACGGCCGTCTCACCACGGCCGGAGAGCCGCGCCGACCACCGGCCCGGGGTTGTCCGCCGCTCCGACATGGGCAACAGCGTAGGTGGTCTCATGATGTGTCGCCGAGGCGGCCCGCGACCACGGATTTCTCTGCGAACGGGCAGGTCATGTATCTTGGACCGGTTGCCGACGCAGGCGACCCTCCTGCCACGGACAGTCCGTGGCCGACCTAGCCCATAGGAGGTGATGTGGTCTTATGCGTCACTACGAATTGATGGTCATCCTCGATCCGAATCTGGACGAGCGCACCGTCGCACCCTCACTCGATACTTTCCTCAACGTTGTCCGTAAGGACGGCGGTTCGGTGGACGGCGTCGACATCTGGGGCAAGCGCCGACTCGCCTACGAGATCCTCAAGCACAACGAGGGCATCTACGCCGTCATCGATCTCAATGCCGAGCCCGCCACGGTCTCCGAGCTCGATCGTCAGCTGAAGCTGAACGAGTCGGTTCTGCGCACCAAGGTCCTGCGGAAGTAATCCACAGGGTTTCTTGATCGTCTGAAGACGTCGGTACCGGGTTCTAGGGTTGAGCCCAGAATCCGGTGCATGTCGATCAGCGAGTGCCCACCAACGACCCGAGGGGAAACACACATGGCAGGCGACACGGTCATCACCGTCATCGGCAATCTGACCGCCGACCCGGAATTGCGGTTCACGCCGTCCGGCGCAGCGGTTGCCAACTTCACGGTGGCTTCCACCCCGCGCACCTTCGACCGCCAGACCAACGAGTGGAAGGACGGCGAAGCGCTGTTCCTCCGCTGCAACATCTGGCGCGACGCCGCGGAGAACGTGACCGAAAGCCTGACCAAGGGCTCCCGGGTGATCGTGCAGGGACGGCTCAAGCAGCGGTCCTACGAAACCAAAGAGGGTGAACGACGCACGGTCGTGGAACTCGAGGTCGACGAGATCGGCCCCTCGCTGCGCTACGCCACCGCCAAGGTCAATCGGGCCTCGCGCGGCGGTGGCGGTGGCGGCGGTGGATTCGGATCGGGCGGCGGCGGTGGCCGCGGCGGCGGTTCGAACCAGCAGGTTGCCGACGATCCCTGGGGCAGCGCGCCTGCCAGCAACAGCGGGGGATCGTTCGGCGGCGGGGACGACGAACCACCTTTCTGATATCGGTCGGGGCTCGATGATCCGCCCCGAACAGCCCGGGAACGGCAGCGACCGTCCCCGACAGCATTGACTGGAGCAACACACACATGGCAAAGGCAAAGCCGAGCCGGAAGCCTCGCGTCGAGAAGGTCACCAAGACCAAGGCGTGCAGCTTCTGCAAGGACAAGAAGGCCGTCATCGACTACAAGGACACCGCGCTGCTGCGTCGTTTCCTGTCCGACCGGGGCAAGATCCGGTCGCGTCGCGTGACCGGTAACTGCGTGCAGCATCAGCGCGACGTCGCTGTGGCAGTGAAGAACTCGCGTGAGGTGGCCCTGCTGCCCTTCACCTCGACCAGCCGATAAGCGGAAAGGATCAGTTGACATGAAGCTCATCCTCACCGCCGCCGTGGAGAACCTCGGCGAAGCCGGCGACATCGTCGTGGTCAAGGACGGCTACGGCCGCAACTACCTGCTGCCCCGCGGCCTGGCCATCAAGGCCACCCGCGGCGCCGAGAAGCAGGTCGAAGGCATCCGTCGGGCACAGGAGGCCCGCGAGGTCCGCGGTCTCGAGCACGCCAACGAGCTGAAGCAGGCCCTCGAGGGCCTCGCCGACGTCTCGCTGGACGTGAAGACCCACGACTCGGGCAAGCTCTTCGGTTCGGTCACCGCGGCAGACGTCGCCGGTGCCATCAAGACCGCGGGCGGTCCGACCCTCGACAAGCGCAGCGTCGAGCTGCCCAAGGGGCACATCAAGGCCACCGGTAGCTACCCGGTCGTCGTCAACCTGCATCCGCAGGTCTCGGCGACCGTCCAGCTCGCCGTCGTCGCCGCGAGCTGACCTCAGCGTTCTACACACACAAGGCCGGGTGGAGATCCTCCACCCGGCCTTGTCGTGTCTGTTGAGCGCCTCCGCGTGAGCCCCTATTTCGGTGCAGGCGGACTGGCCGGCAGCTGGTTCCAGTACTGCAGTCGCGGCGGAAGGTACTGCGGTGCCGGGTTGGCGCTGTGGTCGACCGCGTTGTTGCCCGGACCGAGGGTGTCCCAGGACGGGAAGAAGAACTTGTGCCAGGCGGGCGTGAAGATGAGAGCGCGGTCGCCGGTGCGGCAGGCGACGGTGTCGCGACGGGGCACGGTGCACGTGACGCCTTCGATGGTGACCCGTTTGCCGACACCGAGGACCGGTGGCCGGAAGCCGCTCTCCGGGCCGAACCGGTAGGTCTGATCGGCACGCGCCCACCACGGGCCCTGCTGATCATCGGAGATCACCGCGCCGGTCGCGTTCGGCGGGGCGGTCGCGGGACGGCCCGCGCAGCCGACGTAACGGTAGCCGGGACCGATCTCGCACACCCACCTACCGGTGGTGAAGAAAGACCGTCCGTTGTCGACATAGGCCAGCGATCGGAAGGTCGTCGGGGCGACCGGCTGATAACGCGACAGATCGAACTCGAGGGCCATCGAAGGGCCTGGCGCGGCGGACGTCGGCGGGGCCACCGCCAGCCCGGCGGCAGCGGTCACGGCCGCCAGCACGGTGACCGCACGACGGACGACGACGGACCTCAACCCCAACCTCGACACGATCCACATTGCATCACACCCGCAGGGGCGTCGTTCGGCGATCGCCGCAGAATCGTGCGAACCGGCGTCGCCCGCCCGTCTGGCCAGGTGTAACGCAGACCACACCGGATGTTCACCCGAATATTCGCCACGGGGAGTTGAACAGGTGTCCGCAACACGCCCGCAAGACGACGCGCCGAAGAAGTCCAAAGGATTTCCAATTACTTGATTGTGGAAATTAGTGAGGGCGCTGACCTGCGAAAACTGTGTTGTTCACACCCTGATTCCTCAGGTTGTCCACAAAGCCTGCACAACTCGTCCCCCCGCAACTCACACACCGTCCACAAGTGTTCCCCAGATCCGTCAACAGGTCGGTTTGAGTAGCGGTCGCAGACGTCCTAGTGTCACGCCTCAGCGTCTCCGTCCGTCTCGGCGCACACGACACTTCGCTGTCGGTGCCACCCGATAGGAAGAGACTGACCAGAACACGACGTCGACACCGGGGACTCGCGACGTGGCCTACCGGGGCCGACACCAGACTCAGGGTCGTACTCATTCGATGTCGGGTGGGATCGAACGTTGCGAGAGGTTTGACACGCGTGGCTGTTGTGGATGACCGCGGGCGCGGCCCCGCCGCCGGAGGGCGAGGCCGGGAAGACGAGATCCCTGCCGAGGACTTCGGTAGGCAGCCCCCGCAGGACCTCGCCGCCGAGCAATCGGTGCTCGGTGGCATGTTGCTGTCCAAGGACGCGGTCGCCGACGTCGTCGAGAAGATCCGCACCGGCGACTTCTACCGTCCGGCCCATCAGGCGGTCTTCGAGGCGATCCTCACCCTGTACTCGAAAGGCGAGCCCGCCGACGCGGTGACGGTCGCCGCGGAACTCGAGCGGGCGGGCGAGCTCAAGCGCATCGGTGGTGCGCCGTACCTGCACACGCTGATCTCCACGGTGCCCACCGCGGCGAACGCCGGCTACTACGCCGAGATCGTCGCCGAGAAGGCGTTGCTGCGTCGACTCGTGGAGGCCGGCACACGCATCGTCCAGTACGGCTACGCCGGCGCCGACGGGCAGGACGTCGCCGAGGTGGTCGACCGCGCCCAGGCCGAGGTGTACGAGGTCACCGAGAAGCGCACCGCCGAGGACTACGTCCCGCTCGAGGATCTCCTGCAGCCGACGATGGACGAGATCGACTCCATCGCGTCGCGAGGTGGCATCTCGCTCGGTGTCCCGACCGGCTTCGCCGATTTCGACAAGCTCACCAACGGGCTCCACCCAGGTCAGATGATCATCGTCGCCGCACGTCCTGGCGTCGGCAAGGCGCTCGCGCTCGACACCCCGCTGCCGACGCCCACCGGCTGGACCACGATGGGCAAGGTCGGGGTCGGCGATCTCCTGCTCGATGCCCACGGCCGGCCCACCCGGGTCGTCGCCGCCACCGAGGTGATGACCGAACGGCCCTGCTACGAAATCGAATTCAACGACGGCGCGACGATCGTCGCCGACGAGCAACACCAGTGGGCGGCCGAGATCGACGGCGAGCGGCGGGTCGTCACGACCGCCGGCCTGCGGGCGCACGTCGGCTGCGCGGTCGTGCGCAACACCGCGCCGCTCGAGTTGCCGCGCAAGCGGTTCGCGTACGGCCCGTACACGGTGGCGGCGCTGGCCGGGATGGCCTTCGACGATCCCGAGATCAGCATGCGCATCGACGCGGAGGGCCCGGTCGACGTCATGACGCTGATGGCGGACCTCGGTGGCCGGATTCCGTACGAGTATCTCCGTGGTTCGATCGCGCAGCGTCGTGCCCTGCTCGCGGGGTTGCTGGATGCCCGTGCCTCGGTGGACGACGACGGCTGGATCACCGTGCCCGCCGCGACGCGGCACATGACGGCGGTCGTCGCCGACCTCGTGGCCGGGCTCGGTTTCAACTACAAGCGGTCGGCCACGGGGTGGTTGCGCGTCGACGCCGACGAAGACGTGTTCACCGTGCACCACAAGGCGATTCGGCACAAGGAGCTGCGTCGCCGGGCCGGTGTCCGACGCGTCGTCGCCGTTCGCCCCGTCGATCCGGTCCCGGTGCGCTGCGTGCAGGTCGACAACGCCGACCACCTGTATCTCGCGGGTGAAGCGATGGTCCCGACGCACAATTCGACCCTGGCGATGGACTTCCTGCGATCTGCGGCCATCGGACACGGCCTGACCGCCGCCATGTTCTCGCTGGAGATGAGCAAGACCGAGATCGTCATGCGCCTACTGTCGGCGGAGGCGAAGATCAAGCTCGCCGACATGCGTGCCGGCACGATGAGCGACGACGACTGGACACGGCTCGCACGTCGAATGGGCGAGATCTCGGAGGCGCCGTTCTTCATCGACGACTCACCCAACCTCACGATGATGGAGATCCGCGCCAAAGCGCGCCGTCTCAAGCAGCGGCACGACCTGAAAGTCGTTGCGGTGGACTACATGCAGCTGATGACGTCGGGTAAGAAGGTCGAGTCCCGCCAGCAAGAGGTCTCGGAGTTCTCCCGCCAGCTGAAGCTGCTGGCCAAGGAACTCGAGGTCCCGGTGATCGCGATCAGTCAGCTCAACCGTGGTCCCGAGCAACGTACCGACAAGAAGCCCCAGGTGTCGGACCTCCGTGAGTCCGGCTCGCTGGAGCAGGACGCCGACATGGTCATCCTGCTGCACCGCCCCGACTCCATCGAGCGCGACGACCCGCGCGCCGGCGAGGCCGACATCATCGTCGGCAAGCACCGTAACGGGCCGACCGCCACCATTACCGTTGCGCACCAGCTGCACCTGAGCCGGTTCGTGGACATGGCGCGGGGGTAAGGGAATCGCTCCTGGTGAGCCGCGAGTGGAAACCTCGCGCAGAACGCCCGGCCCAACTCAAGCCACCGCAACTCGCGGTCTTCGTCCCCTCCGGGGATCTAGATGTTCTCTTCGATCAATTCGAAGAGAAAGGCCATCGCCCAGGAGGTCGTCCTCGGACCGCAGGAACGCGGGTGACAGGACTGGAACTAGTCGAGAAAATAGGCGATGACTTTCTCGTTGGTATTCAGCACCTCTTCGGACGACACCCCGAGCTCGAGCGCAAGGGTGACGGAGCCGAGTAGGGCGACCTCCACGTCGGGGGAGAAGGCCCGCTCGAGCACCTCGAGGAAGTCGGACATGCTTGCATCGAGCTGGTCGATGAGTTCCTGATAGTCGGCGGCCAGGTGCTTGTCGAGCATCCGTTGCTCTTCGGCGTACTGCGCGATCAGCGACGCCTCCCGCTGGGAGAGCGACGACGAGACGGCTTTGTACATGATCATGCCTACGGTGTTGCCGATCACGGCGCCGAGGACCGGCACTGGGATAAGAGCCTGTCCGACAAAGGAAGACAGCGCACTGACTGCGGTTTCGAGACAAACGAGTTCCGCGTTCTCGATGAACTCCAGCTCGTCGATCTCGCCACGTCGAAACTTGTTCGCTTGCTCCGCGACACCGAACGAAGCCGTGACGATTGAGCTGGCGACGGCCGCCGATGTCGCGGTGAAGTTCGTGAGTCCGTAGACACTGAGCCCTCGGACACCACCTTTGACAACGCCGAAGCCTGTCTCGGCAGAGATTTCCGCCCAGTCCTCGCCAGTGAAGTGTCTGAGCTGCTTACCGGTACGGCGCTTCTCGACCACGGCCAACACCAAAGCTGTACCGCCTTCGATTGCGGCGGCGGTGAGCGGGACCTTCGTACCCTCGCGCAGCGTCGGCCGACTCTCCTGGTAGGCATCGGCCCGCCGGGACTTGTCGGTGGCGCGCAGCGAGTCCTTCTCCGCCTCCATCGTCGAGCCGTAGGCGCCCCTCTGAACCTCGGAGTAGTCCAGGTGCGAGGGCTCGATGGACTCGATTCCGACAGAGCCTTCCTCGAAGAAGGCGTGGACTCGCTTCCAGTCCTTGAACGACGGCCCGTCGGCGCCGAGCGTGAGGAGCTTGCCTGCTTCCTCGCGCGGCATGGCGTGCAGTTTCTTGATCAGCTCGAAGTGGTCGCGAGGAATCTGATACTTGCCGCCGTTCTCGACGAAGTCGGGATACTTCTGAAGGTGGTCGGCGATCGCACCGAGGCCCAAGCGGCCACCGGCAGCGACGAACTTCTGCTGGATCTCGACGCCACTGCGAACCAGGTCCACCGGGCCGTTGTCGTTGACCCACTGGTAGACAGCGTCCCCACCGCGGATCTGGCTCCGAGCATTGCCGACGCCCACCTCGGCAACTTCGGCGATGAAGCCATGAATGCCCTTGACACCACCGCGGTTGGCGGCGATCACTTCGAGATCGATCTTCCGGATCGCTTCGTCGACGGTGGTCAGAGCGTCCTTCAAGTTCGTGTTCTGCTGGCTCAGAGAATTCAGCAGGTTGTCCAGCCGGAGCTGGTTCAGGTGGTTCACCCAGGCGGCGACGGCTTGTTCCTGGTTGCTCTTGCTGAGCCTTGTTGCGTCACTCACCGTCCGGGCCTTGCTCGACGCGTTTGCTCAACAGTGCCGCGCACGCCTTGGTGTTGTTCACCAACGCGACAAGCTGGGACTGGTACAGCACAGGCAGCCCGCGGAAGTCAGCGCCGTAGCATCGCAGTGCTTCGCCATAACTCGTCGCGAGCAACTCGCGGAGGGAAGTGGTGCGCTGGAGGATGTCGCAAACTTGGGCGTCCATGCCTTCGACGAGCGCGGTGTTGTGTTTGACCGCAGTCAAGGCCTCCTGCTTTGCCTCGCGGTTCTCGAATCTGTTCTTGGCGAAAAGCGCGATTGACGCAAGGAGCGTGGCTCCTGCCACCGTCCAGCCGATGGGCCCGGCAAGTGCGAGGAGTGCACTGCCCGCAGCGGTTCCGCCGCCGCCGGCCGCAACAGTTCCGCCGCCGAGCCATGCAAGAGCTGCGTTGCTCGCGGCGGCCCCCGAAAGTGTGGAGATCGCAGTGCCGGTCGAGGCCGTGCCAAAGGTGGTCGCCACCCACATCGCAGCTGTCGGAGCCATGCTGGCTACGGCAGCACCAGTCATGAAGCCGGTGCCGGCGCCGGCCGCTGACCTTCGCGCGGCCTCGAGGTCCTTGCGAGCGAACTCTTCCGCCGCCAAGAACTCCGCTTTGTGGAAGTCGATCTCGTCGAAGTCGGTCGCGAACGATTTCGGTGTGTTGACGATGCTGTTCACGAGTAGCTCTACAAACTCGATCAGGTCCGTCGAGCGTTCTCGCTGGCGCAGGAGAGAAACACCCGTATCGTTCATCGCGGTGAACGCGCCGTTGTACGCGGCGATGGCTTCCTCGTACGGGTCGAGCTTCTTCGCGGTCAGGTTCTCGAAGGAATTCGCCGCGGCGTCCCTGAAGTCGCCGGTCTGCGCGACGATTCGCTTGGAGCGACCCCGCGCAAAATTGCCGAAGTCGTCGACAGCCCTCCCAAACCCTTGCCTACCTTCGTCGATCCTCGGCGGTTCAACCATCGGTACTTCCCCCTCCGCACACGTTCACCCTCACCACAGAAGAGTATCGGCCGCCACTGACAAGGTGGTCCTACTCGAACGCAGGTCGACACCGGCCGATCCCCGACCGGTGGGACGCCCTCGGCTATCGGTGACAGGCCACACCGGCAGAATGATGAGAGTCCTTCGACCTGACCCGGAGAGGTGTGAAAAGTGGCGGACGTGGGCACTGATGTCGGCACTGAAGTTCGATTGACCGAACAGGAAGCGCTTGCCAATGTGCGCGCGGTCTTGGAGTTGTGCGCGTCGGGGCAACTCAAATGCAGCGCGAAGACAGCGCGCCCATCGGCGGCAACGGTGAGGACAGTCGCCGGCCACCTTGTCAACGGAGACTTCTATGGCGACGAGGCGATCGCCGCTTTCGCCTGGCCATTACTTGTCCAGTCCGCCGGGCTGGCCAAACTAGACGGCACTCGCCTCACGTTGACACCGAAAGGTCGTGCAGCGCTGCGTAATTCTCCGGAGGAGGTCATCCTCGGCGTGTGGCGCAGATGGCTCACGCACGGGGCGATCGATGAGTTCAGCCGAATCGAGGCGGTCAAGGGGCAGCGCGGCACCAATGTGCTCAGTGCGGCGAAGCGGCGCCGTACGACCGTCGCTGATGGACTGGCCACCTGCCCTCCGGGCGAGTGGATCGAGATCGACGACCTCTTCGCGACCATGCGGCGCAAGCGACTCAGCCCGACCATAGCCAGAAGTGAACGGGCACTGTGGCGGCTCCACATTCTCGATCCCGAGTACGGGAGCTTCGGATACGACGGGCACCACGGTTGGTCACTGCTCGAAGGCCGGTACACGATGGCGGTGACTTTCGAGTACGCCGGCACACTGGGCCTGTTCGATCTCGACTACCGAGATCCCGTCGGCGCCCGCACGGACTACCACCGCAATTGGGGAAGCGACGACCTCGACTCCCTCAGCCGATACGACGGTCTGCGACGAATCCGGCTGACACCGCTCGGCGCCTATGCGTTGGGCCTCACCGACACCTTCACGCCGACTGAGGATCTCGACGAGATCTCACCGTTGACGGTGTTGCCGAACCTCGACATCGTGGTTGCCCGCGGCATCACCCACACCGAGAGACTCACCCTCGCCGCCTTCGCCACCCAAACCGCCGACCACACCTGGAACGTGTCGCCGACCACCCTGACCGCAGCCCTCGGGGCAGGGCGCGACCTCACCGAGTTCACCGACTACCTACACCGTCGCGCTGAACACGAACTGCCTTCGACGCTCACCACTCTGATAGAAGATGTCCGCCGGCGGGGAGCGCAACTCATCGACCGCGGACCTCTTCGCGTGATCGAGTGCGTCGATCCGGCCACCGCGATGCTCATCGCCCATGACCGCAGGCTCCGCCCGCTGTGCCATCTGCTCGGAGACCGATTCTTGGGTGTCCAACCCGAGCATGAGTCGAAGTTCCGGACCGCTCTGCTCAAGCTCGGGTTCGGCCTACCCGCGGAGTGATGGCGGCAGTTCCGAGGGCGCCCGCGATCTGTTCGCGCCGTGCCCGACAATAGTTAGGTGATCGAAAGAGTTTCCCGGGTTCGGCCCGACGGCGAGGTCCACAGGTGACCTCGCCGGTCGGTTCGCGACAGGCGATGACCATCTGGGTCGTCGGGGTCGCGGTCTACTTCGTTGCGGTGCTGCAGCGCTCCTCATTGGCCGTTGCCGGCCTGCTGGCTGCCGAGCGTTTCGAGATCAGCGCTTCGCAACTGTCGACCTTCGTCGTGCTCCAGCTGCTGGTGTACGCGCTGATGCAGGTGCCGGTCGGGCTCGTCGTCGACCGGTTCGGTCCGCGTCGGGTACTTCTCAGCGGAACGCTGATCCTCACGCTTGCCCAGATCAGCTTCGCGTTCGCGGACAACTACACGTGGGCGCTGTCGTCGCGGTTCTTCGTCGGGGTCGGCGACGCCATGACCTTCGTGTGTGTCCTGCGACTGGTGACGAGCTGGTTCCCGGCGCGGCGGATCCCGCTGATCACGCAGCTCACCGGCGTGCTCGGCCAACTCGGCGCGGTCACGGCCGCCATACCGATGACCTGGGCACTGTCCACCTTCGGATGGAGTCGCGCGTACCTGGCCACCGCTGGGATCGGCGCCGTTCTGCTCGTGGTCGCACTGGTCGTCGTGCGCGATTCCGCGGCGGTCCGGTCGGTGTCGGGACCGATGCTGGGGTTGGCCGGAATCCGGCGAAACCTTCGCGCGTCGTGGGATCACCCCGGCACCCGACTGGGTTTCTGGATGCACTTCTCGACCCACTTCAGCGCCACCGTCCTGGGCCTGTTGTGGGGCTACCCCTTCTTCGTCGAGGGCGAGGGGATGAGCGCCGGTGCGGCGGGTCTGCTCCTGACGATCATGGTGTTCGCCATCATGGCGTTCGGCCCGATCTTCGCGTGGCTGATCACCCGGTGGCCGTGGCACAGGTCGACGCTGGTGTTGGCGGTGCTCGCCGGAATCGCGGCCACCTGGACGGTGGTACTGGCGTGGCCCGGCGGCGCGCCGTTCGCGCTCCTCGTGCTCTTGGTGGTGGTCTGTGGAATGGGCGGTCCGGCGTCGATGATCGGTTTCGATGTCGGCCGCACCTCCAATCCGGCATCGCGGGCGGGCACGGCCACCGGGATCATCAACCAGGCGGGGTTCATTGCCAGCTTGATCCTCGCAGGGCTCATCGGTCTCATCCTCGACTGGCGAACCCCGGACGGGGTCCAGGGATATCCGCCGGAGGCGTTCACCTGGGCGATGTCGGCGCAGTTCATGCTCTGGGGGCTGGGCGCGGTCCAGATCTACCGCTATCGCCGCAAGGGGCGTGCGCGTCTGTTAGGCGAGGAGCCGGAACGGTGGTCGCGCTAGTTCCGTCCGCCTCAGACCGCCCAGCGGTCCGCCAGCTCGTCCAACCATCCCGGCACCGCATCGGAATTCGCGGGCGGTGACTCCACCAGCACCAGTTCGTCGACGCCGAGAGCGTCGAGACCGGCGCGGTCCGTGGGAGCCGGATTCCGCAGCGCGACAGCGATGTCGAGATCAGAACGGTCCCGTCCGCTCTCCTGGCAGAACCGGTCGATCGTGCGGATCCGATCAGCCACCGCGTCGATCCGCCACCTACTCGTTCCTCCCGCAGCTGGTACGAGCAATGCGGGAGGAACTGCCCGACGTCGAGGTCAGCGTGCGCGGCGAAATGCTTGCGCCGGCGCAGGTCGACGCGCTGACGTCGGGGGAGATCGACATCGGACTCCTGCGCCCGCCGGAGAACTCCCCGGGGCTGCACGTTGAGACGGTGCGGAGGGACCGACTGTTCGTGGCGTTGCTGGCGGACCACCGACTTGCCGCCGATCTCACCTCGCCGATCGACGCGGGCCGCCTGCGAGACAGCGATTTCATCACGCACACCGGCGGTGGGAAGTCCGTCATGAACGGCGTGGTCGCCGCGGTGTGCGCACGGGCCGGGTTCGTCCCGCAGGCCAGGCACGAGGTAGAGGGGACCTCCACCCTGGTGACCCTCGTCGCTGCGGGCGTCGGCGTAGCGGTGGTCCCTGAACCCACTGCGGCACTCGGCATCGCCGGCGTCGTCTACCGCCCGCTGTCCGACGTCGGCGAGATCGATCTCGTCGTCGCATGTGATGCCGCGAACCGCACCCCGCCGGTCGATCACGCACTTCGCGTTCTGCGTGCCATTGCCTGAGTGGCGTCCGGCAGGGGAGTAACCTTGGCGCCAGTTGTGCGTGGACGTCAACGCAACGAGTCGCCACTGACGGTCGGACCGCCGCAACTGTCGCCGCCGCCATCCTGTATCCGGACCTGCTGGTCGGCCTCTGCTTCGAGCTGAGGATCACTGCCGGGTCCGGGTAGGGTCACTGCTGGTTCTCACCGTTTGTGATCTCGCATGAGGCTCTGAGTCTGTTCCTCGGAGAGTGCAGGTGGGGTAATCATGTCGATGGGCTTCCTGGAGTCGCTGCGGATGCCGTCGACCAGAACTTGGAGAGTTCTGCGCCAGAGTTCGGGGTGGGTGTCACCCCCGAGACCGCGAACCGCCTGTACAGCGACGAGCAGGATCGGAAAGTCACTGGGCGCGAAGCTGTCTCGAAGCCACCCTGCGCGCTTGGCGTCAGCGACCAACCCGTCGACGACGGCGATGAGTCGGGCCAGTGCATCGGCGCGGGGTTCGAAGTCGCCGGCGGTGGAGAGAAGCAACTGTCGCAGGCCCTTGTTGGCGGCCAGCAACTCGTTACAACGGACCAGGAGTTCGACGAGGGCCTCGGTCGGGCCGGATCGATCCTTCGCCGCTTCCGCGATTTCAGCCACCTCGTGGACCTTGTCCTCGAACAACGCGGTGATCAGACCGTGTTTGTCCCCGAAGCGTCGATAGACCGTTCCCACGCCGACCCCGGCCCGGTCGGCGACATCGGCCATCGTCACTTCCAGTCCGCGCTCCGCGAATGCCGCTGCTGCTGCGGTGGAGATCTTCTCGACATTGCGGGCGGCGTCGCGTCGCAGTGGAGCGTGGTCCCGCTCCGCCTCGCCAGCTGTCATGGTCGTCACATCCTCTCGTAACGGAATGACATGTTCCGTTTCGCGGTCTAGGGTAGTCGATGAATAAACGGAATTAATGATTCCGCTTCCTGGATGAGAGGAACCCGTGATGACAACGAAGACAGTGGACTTGGCGGCGAGTTCACCACCCGACACACGTCGCCGATGGGCGATCCTTGTCGTGCTGGCAACGGCGCAATTGATGGTTGTGCTCGACGCCACGATCGTGAACATCGCGCTCCCGGCCGCCCAGTACGACCTCGGGTTCGGCGACGAGTCGAGACAGTGGATCATCACCGCGTACTCCCTGACCTTCGGTGGCCTCCTGTTGCTCGGCGGGCGAATCAACGATCTCTTCGGACGCAAACAGTCGTTCGTGATCGGCCTCGCCGGTTTTGCTGCCGCCTCAGCGCTGGGCGGCTGGAGCCCCTCGTTCGAGGTACTCGTCGCTGCACGTGCTCTCCAGGGCGTGTTCGGTGCGCTGTTGGCGCCGGCGGCACTGTCCCTGCTGACCGTGACCTTCGCCGGAAGTGCCGACCGAGGCCGCGCCTTCGGGATCTACGGCGCGATCTCCGGAGCCGGTGGCGCCATCGGCTTGCTGCTCGGTGGAGTACTCACCGAGTACGTGTCCTGGAACTGGTGCCTCTACGTCAACGTTGCGTTCGCGGTTGTCGCGTTGGTTGGAGCGCTGTGGCTTGTCCCGTCTCACCGCACCGGGAGCGGCGGCTCCGGGCTTGACTGGCCGGGCACGATTCTCGTCACCGCGGGCCTCTTCTCGCTCGTGTACGGCCTTTCGAATTCCGAGGTCAACGGCTGGTCCGACACCTGGACGGTCACCTTCATCGTGGTCGGTATCGCCCTGCTCGCCGCGTTCGTCGTCGTCGAGACGCGTGTCGAGCACCCGTTGCTGCCGATGCGGGTGGTCCTCGATCGTGTTCGCGGCACCTCGTACCTGGTGATGTTGATCTGTGCGATCGGCATGTTCGCGGTGTTCCTGTTCTTGACGTACTACCTGCAGTCCACGCTCGGTTACAGCCCCGTCATCACCGGAGTCGCATTCCTCCCCATGGTTGGCGCCCTCGCTGTCACGGGCGCCGTGGTCGGTGCCGCTCTCATCACCCGGATCAGTCCAAAGATTCTGGTCGCAACGGGCATGGGCCTGGCCGGTGTCGGCATGATGGTCCTCACCAGGATCCAGGCGGACAGTGACTACGTCTCCGGCGTCCTTCCCGGCCTGATCATCACAGGAGTTGGTCTGGGTGTCGTCTTTGCCACCGCGATGAGCTTCTCCACCATCGGAGTGCAGGCCGAGGATGCCGGTGTCGCATCGGCCATGGTCAACACCGCCCAGCAGATCGGTGGCTCGATCGGTATCTCGCTCCTGTCGAGTTTTGCGGCGACGGCCGCGACGAACTACATCAACGACAACACCCCCGGATCCGTGGCGACATCTGGTCCGATTCCGGAGGCCGCCGTGCACGCGATGAAGCAGGGCGCGGAACTCGCCAGCTTCCACACCGCATTCTGGTGGGCTGCCGGCTTCTTCTTCGTCGGCGCGGCACTCGCAGCCGTTCTGTATCCACGGGCCATCCCGCGCACGGATCCGGATGCCGCTCCGGCGATTGCCCACTGATCGAGCCGATCTCGCAACACGCCCGGTGCCCAGACCCGCGGAATGGGCACCGGGCGATCAAAACCACTTACACCGAATCAGCGACAGTCCCAAGTTCGGCTCCTCCTGGGCTCTTGCAACTCGGGTGCGGCCGACGCCGGCGAGATCTTCGCGACCATCGACGCCGTCGGGGACGGCCACGACCGTGACTGGTTCGACGCCTGGCACGGACTCGGCCGGAGGCTCGTCGCCGAAGCGGACGCGAGCGCCGCGGCGGATCATTCCCACAGCGCCGCCTTCACCTATCTCCGTGCGGCCACGTACCTCTCGCAGGCGTTCGACGCACTCGACGGCATCGCCGACGACGAGCGTATGCCGGTGTTCGCCGAACATCGGGCCGCATGGGAGAAATTCGTCGACCACGGTCCGTTCGTCGCGCAACGACTGTCGATCCCGTACGAGGACACCGTGTTACCCGGCTGGTACCTTTCCCCGACCGACGCCGGCGATGCACCCCGGCCCACCCTGGTCATGGTGAACGGCAGCGATGGGTCGGTCTCGGCGCAGTGGTCGGCAGCGGCACACGGTGCGCTCGAGCGCGGCTACCGTGTCGTGATGTTCGACGGACCAGGGCAACAGTCGATGCTCTTCGAGCACGGGACGTACTTCCGGCCCGACTGGGAGGCCGTGCTGACGCCGGTCACCGAAGTCGTCGTCGGACTCGGTGGTGTCGACGCCCGGCGCCTCGCCGTCTACGGCATCAGCCAGGCCGGTTACTGGGTTCCGCGCGCGATCGCCTTCGAACATCGTCATGCCGCCGCGATCGCCGATCCCGGCGTGGTGAAGGTCGATACGTCGTGGCTGGAAAATGTTGGTACGTCGCTGGCGAAGAAACTCGAGGAGGGCAAGGATCACGACTTCGATCAGATGATGGCCATCGGCATGAAGCTGAGCAAGTCGACCAAGAAGCTGTGGGATTGGCGGGCGCGCCCGTACGGCGAGGCCGGTTACGCGGAGACGATGAGAGCCGTTGCCGAGTATACGCTGACACCCGAAGTCGCGGAGCAGATCCGGACGCCGATGTTGATCACCTCACCGGAAGACGAACAGTTCTGGCCCGGTCAGTCGGCACAGCTCGCCGAGATGTCGGGCGCGGCAACCGAACTGGTCGAGTTCACCGCTGCCGAAGGTGCGAGCTGGCACTGCCAGCCAATGGCACGGGCGCTCACCGACAGTCGCATTTTTGACTGGCTCGACGAGACCCTCGCCTCGGCGGCGAACTCCTAGAGTGCGGGATTCGTACCGGAAACCGCTACGAATCCCGCACCCTGCCTGGGGGGCGAAAGCCCGTGTCAGCTCAGCAGCAGCCATCCGAATCGGAGGCCGAGCGCCGTAACACCGAGGACCCCGGTCGCGATCAGCCAGCGGCGCGCTAGGCGTTCTGCACGCACGTGATCGTCACCGGGCCGTAGGTAGACGAAGGCCGCCGTCATCGCGCACAGGGCAGCGGCGGCCCCGACGACGATCACCAGCGTCAGCATCAACACACCACCCATCATGCCGATGAATTCGCAAACCGTGCCGTCGGCTGCGCAAGGTCGTGATCGCACAATGGTCGGCGCGGGGTGATTTCGACAAGCTCAACCAGCGGAGGTGCACAGTCGACGCAAACCGACGCACAGTCGACGAACGAATTCGGCGCTGCGGCTTCATCCGAAGTCGCAGCGCCGAGTCGAGATCATCGACGACGGGGGGATCAGTCGACTTCCTCGCCCACCCACTTCGCGAGCAGGTGGTGCATGTGGCGGATCTTGAGTTCCTGGTACGCCGCCATCGGCAGGTACTTCTGAGTGGTGGTCTTCAGGCCGCGGTGCACCTTCGGCATGTTGTACGCGTCCTGGTCGAACACGCGGGCCGAGCTGCCGAGGACCGTGGCGTCGATCCAGGTCTGTTCGGGCGTCAGCCACTGCACCTTCGCGGCCGGCGGGCGCGGCCCGGTGAACGGCGCCAGCAGGTAGACGTCCATGATCGACGTGTTGTGGTCGTCGCCGTTCGGCCGGAACCGGTAGACGATGCGCTGGTAGGCGCCCCACGGATGGAAGTTCGGGAACACCGTGTAGTAGATGCTGTCGAGCGACTCGGCGTCGGACATGTTGTCCGCCTTGACATCACCGATGACGTCGCGGAGCCCCTCGCGGGCGAGCAGGCCGGACATCTCGCGCGCGGTGACACCGTCGGGCAGGGTGACCATCGGGTCCTCGTCGATGCGCGCGTCCACCATCGAGTCGAACATCTCCTGCTCACTCGGGGTGAACTTGATGTGCGGGCTGGGGACGCCGTTGGCGGTGATCCCGCGGTTGAAGTTGCCCCAGGAATCGTACTGGCTGTTCGAATCCCCGGTTCCCACAACACGTTGCGGGTGGGTCGTGATGACGTGGAAGGCCTCCGAGAACGCCTCCTGGGCGATCTTCCAGTTCGCGTCGATGACCTTCGCGACGTGCGCCTGGATGTAGCGATCCTCCAGCGGCCAGGCCTCGAAATGCTTGCCCAGGTCGCCGAGGAAGCTGGCCAGAGACTCCGACTGCGGGTCCATGTTGATGAAGACGAAGCCACCCCAGGTGTCGACCTTGACCTGCGGAAGGTTCATCGCATCCTTGTCGACGTGGGGAAAATCCCATTCGCACGTCATGGATTTCAGCGATCCGTCCAGGTTCCAGCAGAAGCCGTGGAACGGGCAGCGCAGGTCGTTGCCCGCGGGACCGCTCTCCTCGCGGAGCATCCGGCCGCGGTGCAGGCACGAGTTGTAGAACGCGCGGATGGACATGTCCTTGCCGCGCACGACGAGGATCGACTTGTCGCAGATCTCGTAGATGTGCGTGTCCCCGGGCTCGGGGATCTCCTCTTCACGACACGCCATCTGCCAGACCTTGTACCACATACGATCTCGCTCGAGCTCGTGATACTTGCGGCTGATGTACCGCGAGACCGGGATGAAGTTCTGATCCTCGTAGAGGTCGTGGGTCTCCTCCCGCAGGACCTGCGGGACCGGGTGGGTGTCGGTGTCGAGCAGTCGCTGGTAGCTGGCGACGTAGTCGGCCTGCTCGTCGTCGGATGCCGACGATCCGGGGGTGCGTGTGTCGATCTCGGTCACAATTTGCCTCCTTCGGCCAGGCGATTGCTGCGGGCTTCGTCGGCGAGTCGGTCCGCCTGCATCTTCTCCAGGAGCTTGGCAGCGCCCATGAAGCGACGGTTCTGGGTGATGGGAACGGGCTCGCGCGGACCGAGACCGACCCAGCGGGCCATCTCCGGGTCAACGGATTTCACTTCGCCGTGCAGATACCGGCCTTCGGGGTCGAAGGTGCCGGTCTTGCCGTCCTTGGTGGTCACGAGGACGTTGAAGTCCTCATCGAATTCGTAGATGGCTCGACTCATCGGATGCTGGATCTGACGCATCGGGTTCTCCTCGGTGGGGCTGGCGCGCCTCTTACTTGGCAGCGTATTCACTAACTGTAGCACCGAGAGTGAGCGGCAACACATCGAACTGTATTCGCTGTAAAAAAAGTTCAGATGGAACGGGCTGCCCACCGGAGCGAGTTGGCGATCAGGGACCGATAGTCCGGGTGGGCGAGAGTGGCCGCGGTGTCGCCGGGCTGGAGGTAGACGAGGCGGGATGCACCGTTGGTGCGACACCAGCCGACCAGCGACGATCCCTCGGCGTGCTGCCACCCCTCTCGTTCATCCCGCCGCCCGGACATGGCCAGTGCGGTGGAGAAGTGCACGTCGTCGGTCATCGGTGCGTTCGTCCGCAGCAACGGCGTCACGGAGTCCTCGAACACCTCGCAGAGATAGGTCTCGTCGACGAGGTCGAGATGTGCCGGCAGGTCCGCGGTCACCGGGTGGGTGCTGTCCTCGATGGTGATCCGCTGCTCCACCGCATGCCGATAGCCGGAGTCGGGGCGCGGTGCCCCGCGCACGGTTCCGGGCTGGTACAGGTAGCGGCCGCCGACGAACTCCGACCACTCGTCCCAGTTGGCCCAGCTCGCGATCGCATGATGCAGGACGACGTATCCGTGCCCCGTCTCGCGGGCCGCGCGCAGACAGTCCCGCAACGACTCCGGCGGGTCGTACGGTTCGGGCAGGGTGCCCGGCATGTCGTAGTGAAGGGACACGTCGTGGTCGGCGAGGTCGTCGGGCCCGATCGCGGCGTCGGGATGTTCGCGCCAGGTGACCTCACCGGGAAGGGCGTCGAGGAGATCGGCGAAGGCGGCTCGGTCGAAGGAGTGGCCGCCGGTGATCGCGAGGATGCGCATGTTCGAGTCCAACCTGCATCGGAGTAACTGTTTCGGAATTAAAGTTACTCGACGGGCTCGGCTCGGGTCAGCGGCCTTCGATCATCTTGGTGCAGACGTCGGTCGTCGCGGTGCGCAGACTGGGTACCGGGATGTCCGACAGCGGCCCACCCTCGATACGCAGGGGTTGGATGGCGATGGTCATCGCGATCATCGTCCGGACCCGGAGGGTGCGCGCCGCGTGCTGTGCGGTGGCCGCACGCCGGTTGGGCGGGTCCTCACCGGCCGGGAAGTAGTCGAACGCACGTCTGATGTGCCGTTCCTCGTACTCCTTCGTCAGCAGCCGGGTCCCGGGGGTCGCGCCGCCGGCCATCTGCAGGAACAGCATGCGGGCGGAATTGGGGTGCTCGGCGGTCCAGTCCCAGACCGCGGCGACGACGTCCTTGAACGAGTCCGCGCTCGCGGACACATCGTCCGGTCGAGCCGACTGCGCCGCGGCCGAACTCGCGTCCATCGCATAGCCGAGTGCGCTCTCGAAGAGCTCCTCTTTGCTGGCGAAGTGATAGTAGACCGCGGTCGGGACCATTCCCGCCTCGGTGGCGATCTCCTGGATGGAGGCCTCCGCGAACCCCTTTCGCGAGAACACGCGAACCGCGGCCTTCACGATGAGATGCCGCCGCGACGGACGGTGCGCGGTCGTGCCGTTGCCTGCGCCCGATCCGTTCTGGACCGGTGAGTCCGGCGGTGCGCCCTCGGCGCCGGCCTCGTGTTCCATCGGCGAGATGTCGGGTGCGGCGTCAGGATCGACGTCCTCCTGTGGGCCGCTGCCCGCCCCCGGGTCCGCGGCCGCCAGTGCGATGTCGTCGGCAGCCGGGGTCGAATCCCAGCCGAGCCAGTCGGCGTCCGACTCCGACATGCCGTCGGCCGGCCGGGCGTTGTCTCGCCTCGATCTCGCCATACGTCCTCCTCGCCGTGCTCCCCGTTCCGATCCGCCGTGGCGCAGACCTCCCGGTTCCGTTCACGGCGTGCCATCAGGATGGCACAGCCCGTGGCAGCCCCCGATGCTGTCATGATCTATCGCATGGCGGGCAAGAATCCCTCAGGACGAAGCACTTCCGGCCGACGCAACGCCGGGCGCGCGTCGGCGAGCGCTCCGAGTGGCGGCAGCGGCGCGAAGCGGGCCGCGCACCGGCCGTCTCGACGCGACGTCGTCGTCGAGGCGGCGATGCACCTGTACTCGATGCGGTCGATCGAGGACGTCACCGTCGCCGACATCGCCGCTGAGGCGCAGATGACCTCGGCGGCAGTGTATTACCACTATCCCTCCAAGGAGGAGGTACTCCTCGGCGGACTGCGGATCTTCGCCGATCAGATGCTCACCCAACTGCGCACGGAGATCGACGCCGATCCCGACGCCTCGCTCGGCGACGTGATCATCTCGGTTCTCGAGTGGACCGACGCCCACCGGGCGGCGTCGCTGGTCTACTTCGTGCGGTCGCCCGGATGGAGTCTGTCGATCGAGGCGCTGCGCCGGGAGGTGCGTCTGGAGATGCTCGCGATCTTCTCCGCCGAGTTGCGGGCGCGGGACCGCATCACGTCCAAGGCCAAGCAGGCCGCTGCGGCAACGGCACTGTCCAGCCTCCTCGAGGTGTCCGCGTCGTCGTGGCTCACCGAGGACGTCGTCCTCGCGAACCTGGGGCGCCGGCGCTTCTCCGACGAAGTGCGTGAGCTCGCCGCCGACATCGCCAGCGTGTGATGTGACACCCTCGAACCTATAGCTTCGACGTCTGATCGTTCACCTGAGCAGGCGGTTCGCGATAGTATCTTTATAGAGAACCTAGTTTGTGGTTCACTGGAGCCGTGCCCAACCAGACTCGTGCGCGCTCGATCGATCTCGACAACCCGTTCGCGCCGCTGGCCGGACTGTGCGAACTCGTGCTCATCCGCCACGGCGAGCAGGCGCTGAGCAAGGAGCTCAGCGCAGCTGAGACCGTCGATCCGCCTCTGTCCGGCCTCGGGCAGCGACAGGTGCGCGCCGTGGCCGACCGGCTCGCCACCCACACCGTTGATGTCGTCTACAGTTCGCCGCTGCGCCGGGCCCTCGACACCGGCCGGGCCATCGCCGCCCATCACGGTCTGGAACCGATCGTCCGCGACACCCTGACCGAGTACGAGCCGTGGCAGTCCTTCCCGGCCGACGAATCGCCGTTCGAGACCCTTCCGCACGACGAGATATCCCGGATCTTCCGCGAACACATCAGGACCCGCAGCTACGAACCGTTCCCGTACGCCGAGGACCCGGTGGCCTTCCGTGCGCGAGTGCTCGGCGAGATCGGCCGGATCGTCGACGCGCACCTCGGCGAGCGCGTGGTGGTCACCTGCCACAGCGGGGTGATCAATGCCGTGCTCGCCGACGCGCTCGGAAGCGGTTTCGACATGCCGGTCCGCGTTCACCACACGTCGGTCAACGTGTTGCGCGGTGCGGACACCCGCCGTGCGGTGCAGTCCGTCAACGACTTCACACACGTGCTCGACTTCCAGACCTCCGTCGGCGCGATGAACCTCTAGTCCGACCCCGCCAGAACAACCAGCCCCGAACCGCCAGCACGACCGAAAGAAGAAGGACCCGACATGGATCTCGACCTCACCGGAAAGCGCGCCCTCATCAGCGGCGCGAGCAAGGGGATCGGCCTCGCCATCGCCAAGACGCTCCTCGCCGAGGGTGCATCGGTGGGCATCTGCGCCCGCGGCGAAGCCCAACTCAAGACCGTCGCCGACGAGCTGTCCGAGTCCGGCACGGTGTTCTGGAAGTCCGTCGATGTCGGCGACTCCGCGGCTGTGACGTCCTTCGTCGACGACGCGGCCGAGTCGCTCGGCGGGATCGACATCGTCATCGTGAACGCATCGGCCATGACCGGCAAGGGGCGCGAGGCGTGGGAGAACAGCTTCAACGTCGATCTGATGAGCCTGGTCGGCTTCATCGAGGCGGCCACACCGCACCTGGAGAAGAGCTCGGCCGCGTCGGTCGTCACGATCAGTACGACATCGGCCATCGAGGCCGGCCCGATCACCACCGCCAACAGCTATGGCGCGCTCAAAGCCGCCGTGTTGCAACACTCCTCGGCGCAGGCACGTGTCTTGGGAGCCAAGGGGATTCGCGTCAACGCGGTGTCGCCCGGTCCGGTCTACTTCGAAGGCGGACCCTGGGACACCATCAAGGAGCAGCGCCCGCAACTCTATGACGCGGCGCTGTCGTCCGCCGCGCTGGGCAAGCTGGCCGCCGCCCAGGATGTCGCCAACGCGGTGACCTTCCTGGCGTCGCCCGCCGCCGGTCACATCACGGGCACCAACCTGGTCGTCGACGGCGGCTTCACCAACCGATTCGACTTCTGAGATGAGCGCGGACTCCACCGAGACCGCCGACGTCGTCGTCCTCGGCGGCGGTTCGGGCGGATACTCGTGTGCTCTGCGCGCCGCGCAGCTCGGCATGTCGGTCGTCCTGGTGGAGTCCGGCAAGCTCGGCGGTACCTGCCTGCACAACGGTTGTATCCCCACCAAGGCGCTGCTGCATGCCGCGGAGATCGTCGACTCCGTGCGCTCTGCGGCCGATTTCGGAATCAAGGCCTCGCTCGACGGTGTCGACATCACCGCGGTGCACGCGTACAAGCAGAAGGTCGTCGACGGTCTGTACCGCGGCCTCGAGGGACTGATCGCCTCGCGGGCGATCCGCGTGGTGCGTGGTCACGGCCGCGTCGTCGGGGACCGAACGGTCGCAGTCGATCTCGCGGACGGGGGGACCTCGCGACACCGGGGTGAGGCCCTTGTCCTTGCCACCGGATCGCAGTCGCGGACCCTGCCGGGCATCGATATCGGCGGTCCGATCATGACCAGCGACCGTGCGCTGGAGCTGGATTCGATCCCGAGGTCGGCGATCGTCCTGGGCGGCGGCGTGATCGGTTGCGAGTTCGCCAGTCTGTGGGCGTCGCTCGGCGTCGAGGTCACCACCGTGGAGGCGGCACCACGACTGGTCCCGACTGAGGACGAGTGGTCGTCGAAGCAGTTGACCCGAGCGTTCCGCAAGCGCGGCATCACCATTCGGACTGCGGCCATGCTGTCCGCCGCGCGCGTGACCGATGCCGGGGTCGCCGTCGATCTCGCCGGCGAGTCGGAACCGTTGCACGCCGACATCCTGCTGGTGGCGGTAGGGCGTGGTCCGCGGACGTCCGGTCTCGGGCTCGAGGAGGCGGGCATCCGACTCGACCGCGGGTTCGTCGAGGTCGACGATGCGCTGCAGACCACTGTGCCGGGGGTCTACGCGGTCGGTGACATCGTGCCGGGTCCGCAGCTCGCCCATCGCGGCTTCGCTAACGGTATCTTCGTGGCCGAGCAACTGGCCGGCCTCGATTGTGTGCCGGTCGCCGACAGCGGGATTCCACGTGTCACCTACTCCCACCCCGAGGTTGCGTCGATCGGGTTGACCGAGGCCGAAGCCGTCGACCGGTACGGGGACGTCACCACCGCCGTCTACGACCTGGGTGGCAACGGCAAGAGCCGCATCCTCCAGACGTCGGGTGGGGTGAAGCTTGTTCGCGCCGGGTCCGACGGACCCGTCGTGGGAATCCATCTCGTCGGTGATCGGGTCGGTGAGCTCATCGGTGAGGCACAGCTGATCTACAACTGGGAGGCGACCGCCGACGACGTCGCGAACCTGGTGCACGCGCATCCGACCCAGGCCGAGGCGCTCGGCGAAGCCCACCTCGCGCTGGCGGGCAAACCCCTGCACGCACACGCCTGAGATCTCGAGGAGCGACATGTCCGGACCCGCCGGCCGCCTTGACGCGGTCGTCATCTGCGGTGGGCAATGGCACGACTTCGACTACGCGAGACTGCAGATCCTCACGCTGCTGGCCGATCACGAAGTGGTGCGAACGCGAGTCTTCGACGACTACGCGGGTGCGATCCCGGCCATCGACGACGCGGATCTGCTGATCACCTACACGTGCAACCGGATTCCGGACGAGGCCGCGCAGCGGTCGCTCACCGAGTTCCTCGCACGCGGCGGTCGATGGCTGGCGTTGCACGCCACCAACTCCGCGATCGAGCCGACGCCACCGGGGTCGCCGAGCAAGTACGTCACCCCACGCACCATGGGCGTGCTGCCGCAGCTGGTAGGTAGCCAGTTCCTGGGTCATCCGCCGATCGCGCCGTACCGGGTCGAGATCACGGACCCCGACCATCCGCTTGTCGACGGTGTCGAGGCCTTCGACGCCGTCGACGAGCTCTACGTCAGCGAACTCTTCGAGCCGATAGAGGTTCTCGCGCACACCCGGTTTGTCGGCGAGTCAACGGGTTTCGCGGAGGGACACACCACCTCCGACGATCCGCTGCCGGTGCTCTATCTCAAGAGACATGACGCCGGAACCGTCTGCTACTTCACGCTCGGGCACTGCCGCGGCCGGTTCGATGTCCAAGACCTGGGTATCGACGATCTCGGACGGGTCGACCGGGGGAGCTGGGAGGTGCCGGAGTACCGGACCATCCTCGGCCGCTGCGTGGCGTGGGCGGTACGCGGGACGTTCTGAGGTTCAGAGCATTCCCCAGTGCCCCGTTTCGTGACCGGCAGACTTCAACTCGACTCCTAGACCTCGATCGAAGTCCATCGGTCGAGTTGAGGTCTGCCGGTCACGGGCCCGACCAACCCTCCGCTCCCTGAGGAGCGCCCGGAGCTTGCGGAGGGCGCGTCCAACCCTCCGCTCCCTGAGGAGCGCCCGGAGCTTGCGGAGGGCGCGTCACGAAGGGTCCGGCGACCGAGGTGGTGAGACCCCTCGTGACGGTCGCAAGCTCGCTCCTCAGCATCCGCGGCCTGGCGGCCGTCGTGGACCACGAAAGACGCTCGTGAGCGCCAAAACTCCATGCTCCCTGAGGTGCGAGCGAAGCGAGCCACGAAGGGCCTCGCAAGGTGCCTCACCAGGCCCTTCGTGGCTCGTCGCTAGCGCTCCTCGCACCTCAGGGACCAAGGGGTGTATGGCTCTTTCGGATAAGGGAGCAACGATCTCGATCAGTACGACGCGGTACCACCGTCGACGCTGAGGATGGCACCGGTGATGCCGGCGCCCGCATCGGAGGCGAGGAGCATCGCCATCGCGGCAACCTCTTCGACGGTGTTGGGGCGCTTGATGGACGATTCCTGTGAGAACAGGTCGACCATCTCCTCGAAACTCATGCCCATCGCCGCGGCGGTCTGCGGGCCGTTGTTCTTGATGATGTCGGTGATCACGAGCCCGGGGCAGATCGCGTTGACCGTGATTCCCTGTGTACCCACCTCGCGCGCAATCGATTTGGTCATCCCGTTGATCGCGTGCTTGGCGGCGACGTATGCGGTGAACACGGGTTTGCCCTGCTTGCCCTCGACCGAGGAGATGTTGATGATGCGCCCGTAGGAGTTGGGGATCATGTGCTGGAGAGCGCGCCGAGTCGCCCAGAAGTTCGAGTTCAGGTTCCAGTTCATCACGAGGTTCCACTCCTCGTCGGACAGCTGGGCGGTGGGCTGCAGATCGTTGGCTCCGCCGGCGTTGTTCACCAGGACGTCTATGCGCCCGAAGGTGGCCACGGTCTGCTCGATGAAGTCCTCGACATCGGCCTGCACGGTCACGTCGCCGGGGAAGAACGCGGCCCGGTCGCCGACGCCGAGATCGGCCAGAGCTTTATCGCCCTTCTCCTTGGACCGGCCGTTGAGCGCGACCTTCGCGCCCTCCGCGAGGGCGGCCTCGGCGATCCCGCGGCCGATTCCCTGGGTCCCGCCGGTGACGGCAACTACTTTGTCCTGCAACTTCATCGAACGTCTCCTTGATTCCTGAACGAGAGACCGAGACGAGTTACTTGCCAACGCCTACAGTCTTGCAGGTAGAGTGTCACACATCACAGCCCACGTGTATACCCTGTAAAGAAACTATGGCCGCCTATCCCGAGCGGTCCCAGGAGAGACGAGAACGACATGTCCGAACAGCGCTGGTTGGTCGACACCGAACCGAGTGCCCGCCTACCCATCTACACGCGGCTCAACGCCAGCGATGTGCTGTCCGATCCGATCACACCACTGGGCGCCGACCTCGGGTGGATTCAGAACATCCTGCCCGGGTGGAACGCCGGCTACGCCTTCCACGGCAGCTACTCGCTGGTGGAGAAGCCGGACGTGGCCGCATCGTCGGGGATCTTCTACGGACACCTGTACATCAATCTGTCGATGTCGCGGCTCGTGGGTATACGTGGTGGCCTGTCGGTTGAGCTCGTCGACCAGCTGTTCTACGGTGGCGATCCGAACATCCCGGAGTACGTCGGGCATCCCGATGACGAGAATGCCGATGCCAGCGCCCGGTTGGCCGCTCGGAATGCCTGGATCATGTCGACCGAGACCTTCCCCGAACTCGACGAGGACCGTGAACTGGCCGACAAGTTGCGCACGGAACGCCCCGATTTGTCGAGTCTGACCCCGGTTGCACTCGTCGCACGCGCCCGGTCGGTCATGCCGCTCGAGCGCGCCGCATGGCGTGGTGAAGTGGCGGCGACCAACGGTGCGGCCGTCGGCCCGTCGGTGCTCGGTCAGCTTCTCGGGCCCGACAATCAGGACCTCGTCGTCACCCTCGTGGGTTCGGCGGGTGACGTCGATTCGGCTCTGCCGTCGTTCGCGCTCTGGGAGTTGGGACGGATGGTTCGCGCCGACGAGCGCCTGACCGCGGCGTTCCATCAGGGAATCGAGGGCCTCGCGGCTCGGGTGGCCGGGGTGGACCCGAAGTTCGACGCCTCGTTCGCCGACTTCCTCGCCGAGTTCGGCTACCGGGGGCCGAACGAATGGGACCTCGGTTCGACATCGTGGGAGACCAAGCCGGAACTGGTGCTCGGGCTCATCGACCGTCTGCGCCTGCAGGACGACTCCGCCTCACCGACCGCCCGCCTCGCCGAGCATGCGGGAGACACCGATGCCGCGCTCGAGCGGGCACGCGCGATCGTCGGCGACGACGCGGAGGCCCGGGCGACGCTCGACGCCGCGCTCGCCTCGGCACGTCGGTTCGCGGCCTGGCGTGAACGGGCGAAGACCAACTGCATCAAGGTCTTGCACGAGGCGCGGGTGCCCTTGGCCGAGCTCGGTCGACGGCTCCACGAACAGGGCCACCTGGCTTCTGCCGACCACGTCTTCATGGCGGTCGACGAAGAGCTGGATCTCCTGGCCAGTGAACCGTCCGCCCTCACCGACACCCTCGCCGAACGGCATCGCGCGTGGAAGGGCCTGTTCGGTCTGGACCTGCCGACCTTCCTCGACACCCGAGAGCCGCTGCCGCCGCTGTCGAGTCTGCGTCGCAAGGACCAGGTCGAGGTGGATGAGGTGACCTCCGGCGAGGTCTTGCAGGGGTCCGGGGCATCGCCCGGTGTGGTTCGGGGACGCACCCGCACCATCACCTCGATGGAAGATCTGGACAGTTTCGAGGTGGACGAAGTGCTGGTGGCGCCCCAGACCGATCCGTCCTGGACACCGCTGTTCATGGTGTCCTCCGCCGCCATCACCGACGTCGGCGCGATGGGGTCACATGCGATGATCGTCAGCCGCGAGCTCGGTATTCCTTGTGCTGCCGGCGTTCCCGCCGCGACCCGCCGGATTCCCGACGGCACGCTGGTCGAGGTCGACGGGTCGAAGGGCACCGTCACCATCCTCGAACTGCCGACCGCGGCGGAGAACTCATGACCAGCGGCGTGGCGACCACGACCCGGGCGGTCTTCCTGCGGAAGCGACCCGACGACGGTGTCCCGAGACCGGAGAACTTCGAGGTCCGCGAGACCGAGGTCGGCCCCCTGCGTGGTGATCAGATCCTCGTCGAGAACCGGTACATGAGTGTCGATCCGTCCATGCGGGGCCGCCTCGGTACCTCGGAGATGCACTACACCACCAGCTTCGCCGAGGATGCGCCACTCGATGGTTCGGCGATCGGCGTGGTGATCCGCGGCAACGACCGCATCCCGGCGGGTGCCTGTGTGCGGCACCGCCTCGGCTGGCGCGAACTCGCCGTCGTCGATGTCGACGCCGCGACCGTGATCGATCCGCGTGGAGCGGATCTGCATCACTGGCTCGGCGTCCTGGGGCAAACGGGGTTCACGGCCTACTGCGGTCTGTTGCGGGCCGGTGGGTTACGTGAGGGCGATGAGGTGTTCGTGTCCGCGGCCGCGGGCGCGGTCGGCAGTGCGGCAGGGCAATTCGCGAAACTGCTGGGTGCGAGTCGCGTCATCGGCAGTGCCGGTGGGTCGACCAAGGCGGCGCTACTGACCGAGCGGCTGGGTTTTGACGCGGCGATCGACTACCGGGCCGAACCGATCGCCGAGGGTCTGCGTCGGGTGGCGAAGGGGATCGACCTCTACTTCGACAACGTCGGCGGCGATCATCTGATCGCCGCACTGCACAGTCTTCGGATGAACGGTCGGGTTGCCATGTGCGGCATGATCTCGGCCGTCGGCGACGACCGGCCGCCCATCGATCACCTGATGCAGGCCATCCTCAAGCGGATCACGTTGACCGGGTTCATCGTTCGCGACTACGAGGATCTCCGTGCGGAGTTCGAGGAGCGCGTCCTCGGTTGGCTTGCGGCCGGTGACCTCGTGGCCGAGTCCACGATCCATCGCGGCATCGACAACGCGGTCGAGGCGTTCCTGGCGATGCTGGACGGCGGCAACGTCGGGAAGATGCTCGTCGAACTCAACTGACCGACCCTGATACCGAGAGAGCCCGGAACGCGATGCGTTCCGGGCTCTCTCGTCGTGCCGACGGGTCAGACGATGTCGAGGGTGTCGAGGACTCGTGCGGCATGGGTGTCGTCGCCGTGGATGCTCACGTGGTCGCGCCAGGGGGAGCGGGTTGTTCCCCAGAGGACGAAATCGGCTGCCGATGAGGTGATCACGGTGTCGGTGCGCTCGAGACCGGAGTCGACCGAGAGCAGCTTCTCGCCGGGGCGCAGCGACCATTCACCACCCCCCGGCCCGGTGAGGCGCAGGCCGATCGTGCGTCCGTCAAGTGCGGTGTTCACCGTCGGGCACATCTGCGGCAGCCCGGCGAGCATCCAGCCGATCGCCGCGTCGAGCAGAGCCTCCTGGCCACCGTCGAGCGGGCGGGTCACCGGGCCCTCCGGCGCGAGGAGATCGACGTACATGTGGCACCACATGTCGAAGGCAAAGGCATCCGAGAGCTGATGCGTCTCATAGGTTCCCAGGTCGGTGAGCGTCATCGGCGCGGACGCGATGGCGGGGTCTTGCATGGCCGCGAGTGCGTCCATGGCGGGGCCCACCGTGGACAGGAACTCGTCGGCGACCCGGGTGGGGGTCCAGTCGCGTCGCGCGTCGACGAGACGGTTCTGGAGTTCCTCGGCGGTCGTCGGCGGTGGGACGGACGGATCGGGTTCGGCCGGGTTCACGATCGCGGCGAAGTTCGAACCCGTGTGTGCCACCAGATCTTTGACCGACCAGCCGGCGCACCGGCTGGGTGCCGACCACTCGGCGGGGGTCAGACCTCGGATGATGGATGCATATTCGTCGGCAAGTGTTCGGCTCGCCTCCACGCCGGCATGGCTCATGAGGTTCTCCTGGAATCGTCGATCGGGATGTGTTGCACATCACTGCGATACCGGAAGAGTAACAGGTTTTCATATAAAGAAACCCAAAAATCAGCCGAGATGCGCTGTCTCGTTGACCGATTGCACCACGAGGCGGCCGGAGAGGGTGACCGCGATGCGTGACACCGACGTGTAGCCCGGGTTGAAGAAGAACGGCGACGGCGCCCGGAGGATATCGCTGAGGAGAGTGTTGATGACGCCTCCGTGGGAGACCAGGACGGACAGCTCGCCCGGTGCGGCCGCCGCGGCATCGAGTACCGCCGAACGCATCCGGGCCGCCGTGGCGTCGCGGTCGTAGTCGGGGACGAAGTCGTCGTACCGGCCCTCGGCGAACGCGCGGCCGCGCTCGGTGGCCGCGATGGCCTCCGGGGTCGCGTAGACCGCACGGTCGCTGTCCCATTCGCGCAACCGCTCGTCGACCCGGACGTCGAGTCCGAGCGGTTCGGCGGCATGCCGTGCGGTCTCGTGTGCGCGCATGTACGAGCTCGCGATCACCTGCACGACGGGGAGTCCGCGCAACCAGGTGCCGAGTCGCCGCGCCTGGTCGACGCCCTCGGGTCCGAGGCCGGGATCCGGGCCCGCCGGCCCGCCCGGCAACCCATGCCGGACGAGGATGATCTTGCTGGCCGCGGCCACCGTCTCGTGGCCGTCGACGATCGCGGGGCGAATGGTCTCGGTGGCATCGCGTCCCGGTACATCCGGTGAGGAGATGGCGGTCATCGGGCGAGCTCGCCGTCGAGTTCGGCATCCGTGATCCAGGAGTCGGAGTCGAACGGCACGCCGCGCAGATGTGCGGTGTCGTTGACGGAGTCGACGACGAGGACCCCGGAGTCGAGTCGGCGCACCCGCGCGACGCTGGTGTAGGCCGGGTTGTGCCAGAACGTCTTCGGCATCTCCAGCACATCTGCCAATGCGGCGTTGATGATCCCGCCGTGCGCGACGGCGACGATCCGTCCACTCTCCCGGAGCGCGAGGATCTCCTCGAGCGCGGAACGTGCGCGTCGCCGGAAGGCGGGCAGATCGAGAGACGGTACGTACTCCTCATACCGTCCGGAACTGACGGCGAGGAGCCTCGGATCGTCGGCTGCCATGTCCTCGACCGCGGTGTAGTCCTCCGGCGAGATGTCGTCGTCCCACTCGCGGAGGTCCTCGAGGACATGATCCACGTCGCGGCCGAGTTCCGCGGCGATCAGCTCGGCGGTCTGCAGCGCCCGCGAGTACGGGCTCGCGACGATCAGGTCGATCTCGTCGTGCCGCAACCAGGTCGCCAGTCGTCGGGCATCGGCGATGCCCGCGGGTGCCAGTTCCGGGTTGCGGATTCCGGAGACCGGCTGGCCGTGCCGGACGAACAGGATCTCGATCATGTATGCCTCTCGGTGTGCTCAGCCGGCAATGGTCCGGTCGGAGTCCCAGTACGGACGCCGCAGCGCCTTCTTGTCGAGCTTGCCCATCGCGTTGCGCGCCAGATCATCCACGACGACATAGTGTTTCGGGCACTTGTACGACGCCATCGACTCCTTGGCGAAGGCCCGGATTGCGTCGACGTCGGGCTCGGTGCCCGCGGTCGGGACGACCAGTGCGAGCAGCGCCTCGCCCAGGTCGGCGTCCGGTACCCCGATCACCGCGACCTCGGCGACATCCGGGTGCCCGCGCAGCACCTGCTCGCTCTCTGCCGGGTAAAGGTTCACGCCACCGGACACCACCATGTCGGCCACCCGGTCGGTGATGAAGACGAAGCCGTCGTCGTCGACATGCCCGACGTCGCCGAGCGTCGCGACGCCGGGGAGGATGTAGGCCTTGGCGGTCTTCTCGGGGTCCCCGTGATAGGTGACCTCCCGTCCGGCGGGCGTGCGGAACCCGAGGATCCCGGTCTCGCCCGGTCCCAGGACCTCCCCGTCCGAACCGACGACCACGACCTCGAACGGGTCGGCGACGCGACCCACCGAACTCGGGTGGGCGAGCCATTCGTGCGAGTCGATCTTGCAGACGGTGCCGATCTCGCTCCCGCCGTACGACTCGATCAACACCGGTCCGAACCAGTCGATCATCGCGCGCTTCACCTCTGCCGGGCACGCCGAACCAGTATGTGCCACATAGCGGAGGGACCCGATGTCGTACGACGACCGGGTCTCCGCGGGCAGTGCGAGAAGGCGCTGGAAGTGTGTCGGAACCATCAGCGTCGAGGCGACGCGGTGTGTGTCGATGAGCTCCAGTACCCGTTCGGCGTCGAAGCGGCCGAGGATGACGACCGGCTCGCCCGACAGCAGGTGCCGGATGGAGGTGAGCGGCCCGTTGTGCTGAAGCGGCCCGACGACCAGATGGGGGCCGGCCGGGTAGCCCGACCGCGCGGCCACCGCGGACTGGAACGCGGCCGCATCCGGCGCCCGGCCGGGCAGCCATCGGACCTCGGTGCCGCGCGCCCGGCCGGTCGTCCCGGAGGTGTACACCAGCGGCGGCCGTGCCGGACGTTCGGTGAGATCGGTCGGGGGGTCGGCCGACGTCGCGATCAGGTCCTGCCAGTCGAGGTGCGCGGCGTTCTCCGGAACGCGGACCGGCCGGTCGACGTTGTGGGTGATCACCGTGGTCAGCGGCCCGACTGCGGCCTCGGCGGCGGCGTCGAGGCCGGCCGGCCCGGTGATGACGGCGACGCACCCGGCATCGGCGAACTGGTCGGCCATCTCGCGTGCTGTGAGCTGGCGGGACACCGCGACGGTACCGACGCCGGCCCCGATGCCGGCGACGTGGGCGAGCAGGGTCTCCACCCGGTTCTCTCCGATGATGGCCACGCGATCATCGGGGGAGGGGGCCACCGAGCGCAGCGCACCGGTCAGCCGTTCGAGTGTTGTGCGAACGTCTCGCCAGGTCAGGGTGATGATGTCGTCGGCCAGTGCGAGGCCGTCGGGATCGGCCGACGCCCGATCGCGGATCCGGTCGAGCATCGATCACCACTCCTTCTCCGTCGGCCCGCTTTCCGGGCGCGGCCTGAACATGTTGTCCTGCGCAATCATCGTGGGGTTAACTGGAGACCAAGTCAAGTAACAGTCTGCACCGTGCGGATCTGATCGACTAACTTGATAGTGATTCTACTAACAATCGTCTACAGTGGTGACACATACTGCAGGCGAGATCAACTAAGTCCGCGGTTGCGCGCAGTTCCATCAGCCGCCCCACCTGCACAGTCAGCACAGAGAGGTGTCATGGTGACCACCACCGAGACCAGCGTCGCGGCCGCGACCGACCGGCCGACCCGGCCCCCGGAGCCCATGCCCGCACGGGATGTCGTCCTCGACCTCCACCGCCGCATGGTGCGGATCCGGCAGTTCGAGACCGAGGCGGGGAAGCTGATGGAGGGCGGCAAGCTGCCAGGCTTCCTTCACCTCTACGTCGGCCAGGAGGCTGTCGCCGCCGGTGCCATGAGCAACCTGCGCGACGACGACCAGATCTCCTCGACCCACCGAGGGCATGGTCACGCCGTCGCCAAGGGCGCGCAGTTCCGGCAGATGTTCGCCGAGCTGTTCGGGCGTGTGGACGGATACTGCAAGGGCCGTGGCGGGTCGATGCACATCAACGACCTCTCGATCGGCATGCTCGGCGCCAACGGCATTGTCGGCGGCGGTATCCCGATCGCGGTGGGAGCCGCGTTCGCGGCCAAGTACCGCGGCGACGACTCGGTCGCGATCCCGTTCTTCGGCGACGGCGCGAGCAACATCGGCGCCTTCCACGAGGCCGCCAACCTGGCCGGCATCCTCGAACTGCCGGTCGTGTTCGTCTGCGAGAACAACGGATACGCCGAATTCACCGCGCTGCGTAACCACATGAAGCTGGAGAACGTCGCCGACCGCGCCGCCGCCTACGCGATGCCGAGCGAGATCTGCGACGGCATGGACGCCATCGAGGTGCGCGCGGCAGTCGGGCGGGCCGTCGAACGTGCCCGCAACGGCGGGGGTCCGTCGCTGGTCGAGGCCAAGACCTACCGCTACTACGACCACCAGGGCGTGAAGGGTCTGCGCAAGACCTACCGGACGCAGGAGGAGGTCGAAGCTTGGAAGGAGCGCGACGCGATCAAGCTGCTCGAAGCGCGCGCCGTCTCCGAAGGCGTGGCGACCGAGGCCGAGTTCGCCCAGATCTGGGCCGAGGTCGACGCCGACATCGTCGAATCCGTCGCGTTCGCCGAGAACAGTCCGTATCCCGATCCCGCCGACATCGCGCTCAACGTCTACAGCGTCTGACCCGGAGAAGCCGAGAACATGTCCACTGCAACAGAATCCATCGCCACCGAATCCGGCTCAGACAACGTGGCCCCGGCAGCGCGGTCCACCACCTACGTCAAGGCCTTCAACGAAGGCGTCGCGCAGGTGATGCGCGAGAACGACGACGTCTTCGTGATCGGTGAGGACGTGGCCGCCTACGGTGGCGTCTTCCACATGTACGACGGCCTGCTCGCCGAGTTCGGCGAACGCCGCATGGTCGACACGCCCATCGCCGAGATGGGCCTGATCGGTCTGGGCGTCGGAGCGGCGGCCCGCGGTCTGCGGCCGATCGTCGACATCATGTTCATGGACTTCCTCGCCGTCGCCCTGGACCAGGTCGTGAACCAGGCGGCGAAGATGAAGTTCATGTACGGCGGTGAGGTCAAGGTGCCCATGGTCATCGCCGTGGCCTACGGTGCGGGCGTCAGCGCCGGCGCGCAGCACTCGCAGAGCCTGGAGTCGTGGCTCGCGCATACTCCGGGGCTCAAGGTCGTCATGCCGTCGAATGCGCGGGATGCCAAGGGTCTCCTGGTGTCCGCGGTTCGGGACGACAACCCGGTCGTGTTCATGCTCAACAAAGTGCTGCTCGGTTCGCGCGGTGAGGTTCCGGAGGAGATCTACGAGATCCCCATCGGCGAGGCGGCCGTGCCGCGCACCGGTGACGACGTGACCATCGTGGCGTTCGGCCGCATGGTGGCCGAGGCGCTCAAGGCCGCGGATGCGCTGGCCGAGAAGGGCATCTCCGCCGAGGTCATCGACCCCCGGTCGGTGCAGCCCCTCGACACCGCCACGATCGTCGAGTCCGCCCGGAAGACCAACCGAATCCTGGTGGTCCACGAGGCCGTGACCTTCGGCGGGATCGGGGCCGAGGTCGCCGCCCAGATCCAGGAAGAGGCGTTCGATCATCTCGACGCCCCGGTGCTGCGCATCGGTGCGCCCTTCACACCGGTGCCGTTCAGCACCCCGCTCGAGAAGTCCTACGTCCCCGACTCGGACCGCATCGTCGCCGGAGCCCGTCGGCTCCTGGAAAGGAACTGATCGTGGCCTTCCAGATCGTGCTGCCCAAACTCGGTCTCACCATGCAGGAAGGTGTGATCGGCGGCTGGGTGGCCACCCCGGGTCAGCGGGTCTCCTTGGGCGACACACTGCTCCGGGTCGAGACGGACAAGGTCGACGTCGATGTCGAGGCCGAGAGCGAGGGGGTGCTGGCCACCGCGGCGGAGGCGGGTGCTGTGCTGCCTGTCGGTGCCGTCGTCGGATGGCTGCTCGCCGACGGTGAGTCCGTGCCCGAGGGCGGCGCCTCGCCCGACGGTGATGCGGGACAGGGGTCAACCGCCTCATCCGCGGCCCCGACACCGACACCGGCGGCCGTGCCGGTCAACGGGGTCGGCTCTACGGGCGGACGCCTGAAGGCCTCGCCGAATGCACGACGCGTCGCGTCGGAGGCCGGCGTCGACCTGCACGCGGTCACCGGCACCGGCCCCGGCGGCCGGATCGTGTCCGAGGACATCGAAGACTTCCTGGCCCGGCCGCAACCGATGGAATCCGCGGCCGAGAAACCGGCCGGTTCCGTCGAACCTGGCGCGACAGCCGGATTCGTCGGGCCGGTGGTGCGCAAGCTCGCCGCCGAACTCGGCGTCGATCTCGCGACCGTGACCGGAAGCGGAATCGGCGGACGGATCACCCGCTCCGATGTCGAGCGTGCTGCGGGCCAAACCAGTTCCGCCGCCGGCCGTTCGAGCGCTCCGGCCACAGCGCCGCGAACCGCCCGGACACCGGACGGGCCACGGCCCGGTGACGTGATCCCCCTGCGCGGCATGCGCGGCGCCATCGCCCGGAACATGATGGACAGCCTGCACTCGATGGCGCAGCTCACCCACGGTTACGAGGTCGACGTCACCGAACTGGTCGCCACCCGTGCGGCGCTCAAGGCAGAGGCGGCCGACACCGGCAGCGGCGCACCGAGTCTCAACGACTTCATCGTCCGGGCCGCGGCCCTCGCCCTGCGTGAGCACCCGTTGCTCAACGCGGGAATCATCGACGACCAGATCGTTCTCGCCGAACGCGTCGACGTCGGTCTCGCCGTGGCCGTTGACGGTGGGCTCGTCGTTCCGGTCGTCCGTGATGCGGACCGTCTGTCGGTGACCGCGATCGCCGAGCGGACCCGGGAGTTGGCGAACGCGGCACGCGGCGGCACGCTGGGACTCGACGATCTCGAGGGTGCCACCTTCTCGGTCAGCACGCTCGGGGCCTACGGGGTCGACTTCTTCACCCCGGTCATCAACCCGGGCAATGCCGCGATCCTCGGCGTGGGCCGCGTCAAGGACGGATTCCGTTGGGACGGAGACACTCCGGTGCGCACCCAGGTGCTCACGCTCAGCCTGACGTTCGACCACCGCGCGGTCGACGGGGCGCCGGCGGCCGAGTACCTGCGGACGGTGGGGCAGATCCTGGGACGACCGCTCACCCTGCTGTCCGGGAACTGACCGTGGGATCCATGACACCCCTCGTCGACGAGTCGCTGTTCGCGCAGCTCGATCCGCCGGTGTTGGCGGGTTCCGACTGCGCGGACTGCGATGTCGTCGTCTTTCCCGCCGCCACCCGCTGCCCCGGGTGCGCCGGCACCGCGGTGTCACGGGTGGCTCTGCCGCGCCGCGGCACCGTGTGGACCTGGACAGAGCAGGCGTTCGCACCGAAGCCACCGTTTCGAGTGTCCGAGTCGGGCTTCGAGCCGTTCGTGGTCGCCTATGTGGACCTGGGTTCGGTGCTGGTGGAGTCGCGGGTGCTCTCCGACGTCGCGATCGGTGATGAGGTCGAGCTGCGGCTGTCGAAACTCGACGACTGCACCACCTTCGCGTTCGAGAAGGTGACGGCATGACGCGGGCGGATGTGTACGTCGTCGGCGCGGGGATGCACGCCTTCGGTCGGCACGGGGACACCAGCGGCATGGACATGGGCGAACACGCCCTGCGAGCCGCGCTCGCCGACACCGGGCTGGGGTGGGAGTCCGTCGACGCCGCGGTCGGCGGCAGCAATGTCTCCGGCAAACCGGATTCGCTGGTCAGCCGTCTCGGCCTCACCGGGATCCCGTTCGTCACCGTCAAGAACGGTTGTGCCACCGGTGGTGTGGCGCTTGCGACCGCCTCGGACATGATCCGTTCCGGTCGCGCCGACATCGTCGCGGTCGTGGGCTTCGACAAACACGAGCGCGGCGCCTTCGGTTCCGACCCGGCGGCCTACGGTCTGGGGCCGTGGTACGCCCGGTCCGGGATGATGGTCACCACCCAGTATTTCGCGATGAAGACCCGACGGTACTTCGCCGAACACGGTCTCGACGAATCCTTGCTGGGCGCCGTCGCCGAACGTGCCTTCGCCAACGGTGCCGCGCATCCGATGGCGTGGCGTCGAAAGCCGCTGTCCGAGGCGGAGATCCTGTCCGCGGCTCCGGTCAACAGTCCGCTCACCCAGTTCATGTTCTGCTCGCCCGGCGAGGGCGGGGTCGCCCTGATCCTCGCGTCCGGCGAGCGTGCTCGCGATCTCTGCGACCAGCCCGTGCGGCTGGCCGCGGCAGAGGTGCGTACCCGACGGTTCGGATCGTTCGAGGTGTTCTCGCCGTGGTTGGCTCCACGGCCGGTGCACAGTCCCAGCATCGACGCCGCGGCAGCCGCGTTCGCCGCGGCCGGCGTCGCACCTGCCGACGTCGATGTCGCGCAGGTACAGGACACCGACAGTGGCTCGGAGGTCATCCATCTCGCCGAGACCGGCCTGTGTGGTCACGGCGAACAGGACGAGCTGATCCGTTCCGGCGGAACCGAGTTCGACGGCCGCACGCCCGTGAACACCGACGGCGGTTGCCTCGCCAACGGCGAACCGATCGGGGCCTCCGGCCTCCGGCAGGTCCACGAGGTCGTGCGTCAGCTGCAGGGCCGCGCCGAGGGCCGGCAGGTGCCGGGCGGTCCGGAAGTCGGGTTCACACACGTCTATGGCGCGCCGGGCCTCTCGGCGTGCACCGTCCTGACTGTTTGAGGAGGAAGCCGATGTCGGCTCCGGCACACACGGCCGTCGACGCGGCCGGATCGGATCTCGACGCGTTCCGCGCGGAGGTCCGCGACTGGCTCGCCACGGTGGCCGCGCCGCGCTCGGCCACTGCGCGAGGGCCCGCCGACCTGGCGGTGTTCCGCAACCTGTCCGACGAGCAGGAACGGCAGCTGCTGGATGCGGCGCGGAACTATCGACGACAGCGCTTCGACGCCGGATACGGTGCCCTCACCCTGGCGCCGGAGCACGGTGGCCGCGGGCTGCCCGCGTCGTACGCGTCCGAGGTGGCCCGCGCCGAACTCGAGTTCGAGGTCCCGCCGTCAACCGAACTGATAAGTGTCACAACCGGACTGGTCGGCCCCGCGGTCGCGATGTTCGGCACCGGGCGACAGCGTGCGGACTACGCGACGCCGTTGCTGCGCACCGACCTGCTGGCCTGCCAGCTCTTCAGCGAACCCGGCGCCGGCTCGGACCTGGCGTCGCTCTCCTGCCGCGCGGTTCGCGACGGCGACGGGTGGCGCATCGACGGGCAGAAGGTCTGGTCGTCCGGAGCCCGCTTCGCCGACCTCGGCATGCTCCTGGCGCGGACCGATCCCGGCCTGCCCAAGCACAAGGGCATCACGGCCTTCCTCATCCCGCTCGACGCTCCGGGCGTGGAGATCCGGCCGATCCGCCAGATGAGCGGCGGGGCCTCGTTCAACGAGGTGTTCCTCAACGACGTGCGGGTGCCGGACACCGCTCGCCTCGGCGACGTCGGCCAGGGTTGGAAGATCGCCGGTGCGACACTGGCATTCGAGCGGACGGCGTCGGGATCGGTCACCCGCAAGAAGGGCGGCTCCGTCGCCGAACTCGTCGAGCTCGCGCAGCAGGTGGGGGTCGCCGACGACCCGGTCGTCCGTCAGCAACTCGCGGACGTCTACATCCGGGCCGAACTCCGCAAGGCAACGGCTGACCGGGTGGCGCGCGCGGCGGCCGCCGGACGATCGCCCGGCCCGGCCGCATCCGTCGGCAAGCTCATGGCGTCGGACGTGCTGGTCCGCATCGGCGAGATCGCCGCCGACCTGCTCGGCAATGACATCGCGGTGGACACCGATCCGAGCCGGTTCGCGTGGACCGAGCACCTGCTGGGCAGTCCCGGCTACCGTCTCGCCGGCGGGACGGATCAAATCCAGCGCAACATCATCGGCGAACGCGTACTCGGACTCCCGCCGGAACCGCGGGTCGACAAAGACCGGCCGTTCTTCGCGCGCGACCGCCGGTGAGGTGGGACCCGCTCACAACGGTGTTAGGGCGCGCCGCCACCTCGGCTGTGGTGTGAGGAGCGATAGCGCCGCCACCCCCTGCTCCCTAAGAGACTGCTGAAATAGTCGGCGTCGTTTCGGTGTGGGGTGAGCGGGTTTGCCTGGTGGGCTGGGATCCTGGTGAGTATGCAGGGTGAGCCGGATCGTCAGGGTGAGTTTCTGGATGTGAACTCGGTCGTCGGGCATTTGCTGGCCGAGGGCAGTGTGTTCGCGTTTTTGGCTGCTCATCGCGAGCAGTTGTTCCCTGCGGAGATGTTCGCGGACCTGTTTCCCAGCGGCCGGGGCCGTCCGTCGATCCCGCCGGCCACGATGGCGTCGGTGATCGTGCTGCAAACGCTGCAGGGTTTGTCCGATCGCGAAGCCGCTGATGCGGTCACTTTTGATCTGCGGTGGAAAGCGGCGTGTGGATTCGTGTTGGGTAACAAAGGTTTTCATCCGTCGACTCTGACGTACTGGCGTCGGCGACTGGCAGCCAGCGACCGGCCGTACCGCATTTTCGAGGTGGTACGCGAGGTCATCACCACCACCGGGGTGCTCGCGGGTAAGAGCCGTCGAGCGCTGGATTCGACGATCTTCGATGACGCGGTGGCCCGCCAGGACGCCGTCACCCAGGTGATCGCGGCGATCCGGCGGGTCGCCCGAGAGGTCGACGGTGGTGCGGTGGTGGTCGAGCAGCGTGCGACTCGTCTGGCCGCGTTGACCGGCGGCGGCTATGACCGGCCCGGCAAGCCGCGGATCGCCTGGGATGATGAGTGTGCTCAACAGGACCTGATCAGCGCCCTTGTCGAAGATGGGTTGGCCGTGCTCGACGGTCTGGACCTCGAGGCCATCGAGAAGGAGCCGAGTAACGAGGCCCAGGCGCAGGCGGTGGCATTGCTGGCATTGGTGACCGGCCAGGATGTGGAACCGGCACCAGGTTCTGATGGCACCGACGGACGCTGGCGCATCGCGCCCCGGACCGCCCCGGACCGGGTGATCTCTACCGTCGATACCGACACCCGGCACGCCCACAAAACCCGGGCACGCCAGCAGGACGGGTTCAAGGGCCACATCGTCAATGAACCGGAGACCGGGTTAGTCACCGCGATCGAGATGACCAAAGCCGCTGGTCCGGACACTTCCGACGGAGCAGTCGGGGCACGGTTGTTGCTGAGCGATCCGACCGTCGCCGACGACGCCGACGATCGTGAGGTGCTGGGTGATTCAGCGTATGCCTCCGGTGACATGCTGGCCACGCTGGCGCGGACACGATGGAACGCGGTGATCAAACCCAAGCCACACATGCCGGCGGTTGCTGGTGGTTTCGTCATCGACGATTTCACCTTCGACGCCGACGCGAACACATTGACCTGCCCCAACAACCTGACCCGGCCGGTCAGCGCGAAAGGCCACGTCACCTACGGTGCGGCCTGCCAAGACTGCCCACTTCGGGCACGGTGCACCACCGCGGTTCGTGGACGCAAAATTAGTTTCGGCGAACACCACCAACTCCAGCGCGAACACCGACAACACTTCTCTGACAAGACTATTGCCGACACCTACCGCCAGCATCGACCCATGGTCGAACGGACGATTGCCTGGCTCACCCGCGGTAACCGGCGGGTGCCCTACCGTGGAATCGAACGCAACAACAACTGGCTGCACCACCGCGCCGCCGCGATCAACCTACGCCGCCTGATCACCCTCGGACTGACTATCACCAACGGCACCTGGACACTGGCCACCGCCTGAACCGCGGCACCGCCGCCCCACCTAGATCGATCACCACGACCACACCCCGGAACCGACACATCCCCGCAGCAGGAACCTCAACCCAGGCTGGACCCTAATTCAGCAGGCTCCTAATCCGAAAGAACGACATAACCATTGCCCCCTGTGGTGCGAGGAGCGCAAGCGACGAGCCACGAAGGGCCTGGTGAGACACGTTGCGAAGCCCTTCGTGGCTCGCTTCGCTCGCACCTCAGGGAGCAGAGATGTGGATGCTGAGGAGTGTTCTTTCGTGGACCACGAAAGAACCTTGCGTTCGAAGCGCCCAATCCACTGCTCCCTGAGCCTGGATATTTCACTGATGTTGCTGGTGTTCGGCGTGTGATACGCGAAAGTGCCTGTCTGCC